>NZ_JYMU01000094.1:0-106468 GCF_000938235.1 Bradyrhizobium sp. LTSPM299 | reverse complement strand
CGACCATGGTGGACACGAAGTCGAAGTGGGAAGACGAGCTTGGGCGCTGGCTCAAGCCATTCCTGGATCGTTTAGGTCACAAGGCGCGGCGGCGGATGTGTCCGCTTTATATCTCGGGATTGATTGGACCGGGCGATCGCAAGAGCGTCCAGCCAATGGCGGCGCGGCTGGCACCGGGCGAGTATGACCAGTTGCACCATTTCATCGCTGATGGCCTCTGGGATGCGGCGCCATTGGAGGCAGAATTGCTCGTTCAGGCCGATCGCCTGGTCGGCGGCAAAGATGCGGTGCTGGTCATCGACGACACGGCGATGCCGAAGAAGGGCGATCGTTCGGTTGGCGTCGCTCCACAATATGCCTCGTCTCTCGGCAAGACGGCTAATTGCCAAACATTGGTGTCGCTGACGCTTGCGCGGGGTGAAGTGCCGGTCATGGTGGCATTACGTCTCTTCGTTCCCGAGAGTTGGACGAGCAATCCGGTGCGTTTGAAGCGTGCGGGCGTTCCTGTAGAGTACCGCGCAGCGCGGACCAAGCCAGAGATCGCCTTGGCGGAGATCGATCGCGTGATGGCAGCCGGTATGCGCTTTGGCTGTGTGCTGGCCGATGCCGGTTACGGCCTCAGCGCGCCGTTCCGTCAGGGGCTCACGACACGCGGCCTGGCCTGGGCCGTCGGTATCCCTCGTCATCAGAAGGTTTATCCGGTGGAGGTTAAATTGATCTGGCCGGTCGCCGGTCGAGGTCGTCCCCGCAAGCGGCACATTCCCGACGTATTGTCGACGGCGGCCGAAGACATGCTGGCCAATGCTAAGTGGCAAAATGTGAGTTGGCGAAACGGGACCAAGGGCCGGCTGGAAGCTCGCTTCGCCGCGGTTCGCGTGCGAACCGCTGATGGACCTCCGCAGCGGATCAAGGACATGGGCCAGCAGCATCTTCCGGGGGACGAAGCCTGGCTCATCGGCGAACACAGGACGTCGGGAGAGAAGAAATATTATCTCGCCAATATGCCGGCCAAGACGAATCTGCGCACGTTAGCTGCTACGATCAAAGCTCGATGGATTTGCGAACAGGCCCATCAGCAGCTGAAAGAGGAACTCGGGCTTGATCACTTCGAGGGACGATCCTGGCAGGGCCTTCATCGTCATGCGCTCATGACTATGATCGCTTACGCATTCCTCCAGCATCGCCGTCTCGCACAAGCGGGGCGGAAAAAAAAGAATCAACGGTCCACCACCTCAGCCGAGCCTACCGGCCGTACGCCAAGCCATCGTCGATCTCATCGTTCAACCACGACCTCAGCGATGCCCGCACTGCAGAAGACAAATCGGCGGAAAGCAGCGGCGTGAATAAATCTGCCAAAGTAGTGCTAGGGTGTGGACTCATTAGCACGCAGCCAAACTCGGATTGAGGCGAGTTTGACGAACGCGAGATAGTTAGCTGCGAGCTTGTCATATCGAGTCGCAACACGCCGACATTGCTTGATCTTGTTAAAGAACCGTTCGATCAAGTTGCGGGCACGATACAGATAGGGACTAAGGCAGATTGGGTCTTTCCGATTTCGTTTCGGCGGAATGTTCGCCCAAGCTCCTTGCTGTCGGGCAAGCTCCCTGATCCAGTTCGCGTCGTATCCACGATCCGCGAGCAACATTGTTTGTGGGAGCAACGCGCTGAGCAGAACCGAACATAGCCGATTGTCATGCGCTTCACCGGGCGTGAGGGCGAGATGGACCGGCAGGCCATTGGTGTCCACCACCGCGTGGATCTTGCTCGTTAGGCCCCTCGCGAGCGCCCTATATCTTGGTGATTGCTATCTGCGATGCAGGCTCTGTGCTGGTGCACCCGCACGACCGAGGTATCTATCATCTGCACCGCCGCGTCGTGACCTGCGGCCAGGGCATCCATGATCCGGTCCCAGACGCCGGCCTGCCGCCAATGGGCAAAGCGATTATAGCAAGTGGTGCGGGGCCATAGTATGCCGGCAGGTCGCGCCAGGGAGCGCCTGAGCGCAGAACCCAAAAGATGCCGTTCAGGACGCGCCGGTCGTCAACACGGGGAATGCCACGCGGCTTGTTAGGCAGAAACGACGGATGACAGCCCATTCAAAGTCCGTGAGTTCATACCGCATGATTCGAGGCCCGGTTTGGACGCTTGAATCACGTCCAACCCGATGCCTGGTATTTTGGACTGGGTCGTAGACGGTCTTTTGGGCTGGCCGAGTCAGGTTTTTCACAGAGACACCGCGCCGGTCCGGTACTGGATGGAAATGGGCCACCAGACTGTAGCCTTTCTTGCGTGCCTCGCTGTTGCGATACTTGGGTGGTGGCAGCCAAGCGCCTGAGCATCCGCTTATGGCCCGTCTGAGACATGCGGACGAGGCCTTAGAATGTCCGCTCGCTGGGGTAGACCGGAAGTCACAGGCTGAGGCGCAAACCGATGCGATTGACCCGTAGCGGACGTTCGCCTTGCTCCCGCGTGACCATCGTTGCACAATCTAGCTTTTGCAGTGGAGGACATAATGAACAAAGCCATTATTGCCATCGGGCTGGGGCTTGCCCTGTCAAGCGCAGCATTCGCTCAGCAGAAGTCGGCTAAGGAACAGATTGTTGGGGCGTGGACCCTTGTCGCTGTTACGAGTGAAATGGACGACGGCCAAAAAGGCGAACCCTTCGGTCCTTCCCCAAAGGGGTGATAATTTTCTCAAGCGACGGCCATTTCTCACTCTTTCAATCGCGCGCGGACATCCCGAAGATCGCGGCCAATGATCGAGCGAAGGCCACGCCTGAAGAAGCACAAAGCATCGTAGCATCCAGCATTGCGTACTACGGTACATACTCGATTGACGAAAATACAAAAGCGATGTTGGTCAACCTTGCCGCCAATACTTACGCGAACGTTGCGGCCATCCCCAACCAAAAGAGAGCGATTACTTTGCTAACCTCAGACGAACTTAAATTCGACAATCCCCGTACCCCAAATGGCAGGACGCTACGAACCACATGGAAGCGCGCAGCAGCGCCTTAGAAGACTTTGATAATTGAGCAGGTCCCGTGTTGGCCCTTTTGAAACATGCCGAACGGCCGTGACGATGTCCGCTACCAAACGAAGACCGGAAGGGCCGACCCGCCGGTGCGAGGTCTCAGTTTGTCCGAAAGCCGAAGCTGCGGAAAACGCAAGAACGCTTGAATCCGAAAGACGGGGGGCCCTTCTGCGAGTATGTTGGCGGCCCCGTCAACGGCAGGAAAGGAGCACGTAATGCCATTTTCACGGGAAAGGTCAGTTTCGCGACGAAGCTTTTGCCTCTGTTGCGTCGGTGCTGCAGCTTACACGGCGACGGGTGGATGGCTTACCCCCCGAGAAGCATTTGCGGAGGCGCGAGGCCTCGTCAGTTTGTTTAAGGATGGCGCTGCGGTATCGCAGATCACAACCCACAAGCTACGGGATAATATCACCGTTCTTGAGGGTTCTGGCGGCAACATCGCCGTACTGACCGGGCCGGACGGCAAAGTGCTCATCGATGGCGGCATCGGTGCGTCGCGTCCCCAACTCACCAAAGCTCTGACCAATCTCGGCGCCGATCCCATCACGCACTTGGTCAATACGCATTGGCACTTCGATCATACCTCCAGCAACGAATGGCTGCATGCTGCTGGCGCAAAGATTATCGCTCAAGAGAACACGCGCAAGTATTTGTCCGAAGTCCAGCGCGTTGATGACTGGGACTATAATTTCCTTCCCTTGTCCCCGGGCGGGGTTCCGAGCGAGGTGTTTGCGGCCGAACATAGCCTAAAGCTCAACAGCGCCACCATCGGCCTGAAACGTTACACGCCGGCGCACACAGATAGCGACATCTCCGTCACCTTTGGCGAGGCGAACATCCTGCATACCGGCGATACCTATTGGAATGGCATCTATCCGTTTATCGACTATTCGACGGGTGGCAGCATCGACGGTATGATCGCAGCCTCCGATGCCAACCTTGCGGCGACGACGGACGAGACAATCATCGTTCCAGGACATGGTCACCCAGTCAGCAACAAGGCCGAGTTGAAAGAGTTCCGCGACATGCTCGTCGCCATCAGAGAAAGCGTCGTAAAACTCAAGCAGCAGGGAAGATCGCGAGACGAGATCGTGGCGGCCAAGCCGACCGCAGCCTTTGATGCCAAGCGGGGCAATTTTCCTATCGATCCCGCTTTCTTCACGAGGCTGGTTTACGAGGGCGTGTGATCATGGCGGTCGCCTCGGGATAGCATTTGAGCAGCATGCGCTCTTGGTCGCTAGTGTCAGCAACCCAAGCAAGGAGGTATCACATGGGTACAGTTACAACTGACGAAGGGATAGAGATCTACTATAAGGACTGGGGCAAAGGTCAGCCCATTGTTTTCAGCCATGGTTGGCCGCTGTCGGCCGATGATTGGGATGCGCAGATGTTGTTCTTCCTCAATCACGGCTATCGCGTCATTGCTCATGACCGCCGCGGCCACGGCCGATCCAGCCAGGTCGGCGACGGCCACGACATGGATCACTATGCCGATGACCTCGCCGCGGTGACGGCGCATCTGGATCTCAAGAGTGCTATCCATGTCGGCCACTCAACCGGTGGCGGCGAGGTTGTGCATTACATCGCGCGCCACGGCGAAAGCCGGGTGTCGAAGGCGGCCATCATCAGCGCGGTGCCGCCGTTGATGGTGCAGACGCCGGCAAACCCCAAAGGACTGCCGAAGAAGGTATTCGACGATTTCCAGGTGGCGCTCGCAGCGAACCGCTCCCAATTCTACCGTGACGTGGCCGCCGGCCCGTTCTACAACTACAACAAGACGGGCAAGCCATCCGAAGCAACCATTGAGAACTGGTGGCGGCAGGGCATGATGGGCGGCGCGAAGGCGCATTACGACGGCATCGTTGCCTTCTCACAAACCGATTTCACCGAGGACCTGAAGAAGATCAATGTCCCGGTCCTGGTGATGCACAGCGAGGACGATCAGATCGTTCCCTATGTGGCTGCCGGGCCTCTTTCAGCAACACTCCTCAAGAACGGTACGCTGAAGACCTATAAGGGCTTCCCGCATGGCATGCCGACCACGCAGGCTGAAACGATCAACGCCGACCTGCTGGCCTTCCTGAAGGCGTAAGCAACAACAGGCGGCGTTCAGTTCGCCGGACGCCGTTTTGTTGTCTGTTCTCCGCTTCTGTGAAGGTTTTCGGATGCCGGCCCCATGATGGTGGCGCGGCGAACACCGGGGGCCGGCGTACGCAAACCTCCAAAGGAGGAAACCGCGGGAGGTGTGGCAGTGTGGGGCGTCAGACGCTATGGGGATTTCGATGCTGGCGGTCTGTTGCCGACGTACGTTGGATGCCTGTTTGGAAGACGACCGGTGAGGCGACGAGCCCGGTCGGCCGGTCACGAGATGCGGAATTGGAGTCGCGCAGCGGTGGTCGAACGACACGACGGCTATCGATGGTGGCGCGAGGGCGAGCATGATCATTGCTGGTCGAGAGCCGGCGAAGCAGACGGGTAGTCTTATAATTTTGCCGCGCACCGATCTTGATCATGATGTGTCGATCCTGATCACGGCGATGGAAGCCGCGGGACGGTAGCGCGGATATTCGATCGGGTCCGCTTGGCCCTTTTCGGACATGGGGCCATGTCCGACATGAGTCCGTTATCGGCACCAAAGCGGACGTCCGCCGGCCGCTCCAAGTTTATGGGTTCACGCCCTGGCTAGCCGCGGATCGCGCGCTTGCCGGCAAGCGCGCTCGCCATGATCCGGACCGCGGCGCCGATCTCGGCCTCGCGCCAAGCGGCGAAGCCGAGCAGCAGGCCATGGTCGCGCGGCCGCTCCACGGCGAGGCTCGACAGCGCACGCACCTCGACGCCGGCGGCGCCGAGCCGGCTCACGACGTCGCGATCGGCGGTGCCATGTTTCAGGCGGGCGACCAGTTGCATCCCGCCAGGCGGGACCTCGGCCACCAGCACCTCGCTCAGATGCCGTGTCAGCGCCGAGGCGAGATGGTCCCGCCGCGAGCGGTAGATGCGCCGCGTGCGCCTGATATGCGCCAGGAAATGTCCGTCCGTCATGAAACTTGCCAGCGCCTCCTGGACATGCACGGAGGCGATCAGCCCGAGATGCCGCTGCGCGATCTCCATCGTTCGCGCCAGCGACGCTGGCACCACCAGATAACCGAGACGGATATCGGCGGTCATCGCCTTGGCGAAGGTGCCGACATAGAGTACGCGCCCTTCCCGATCGAGCCCCTGCAGCGCCGGCATCGGCCGACTGTCATAGTGAAACTCGCCATCGTAATCGTCCTCGACGATCCAGGTCTTGCCGGACTCGGCGGCCGCCAGCAGCTCGGTGCGGCGGGCCACCGGCATCACCCGGCCGGTCGGATGCTGATGCGAGGGCGTCGTGAAGATCAGTTTTGGCGGCCGCGCCTCGCGCATCCGTATCATGCCGCAATTGTCCAGCCTGACGCCGACGACGTTGGCGCCGGCCGCGCGAAACGCTGCCGCGGCACCGGGATATCCGGGGTCCTCGGTCCACGCCGCATCGCCAGGCACGATCGCGGTCGCGGCGATCAGCGTCAGCGCCGCCTGCGCCGTCGGCAGGATCAGTATCTGGTCTGCCTCGGCGCGCACGCCGCGGTTGACCTCGAGGTAGTCACGCAAGGCTTCACGCAGACTGGGCCGGTTGATCACGGTCTGCTCGTTGAAGCGACGGCGCAGCGCGCTGCGGCGCAGGCAGCGCGCCCAGATCTCATGCGGAAACTCGCGCGCATCGGCGAGCCCGGGACGCAGCGGCCGGAAATCCGCCTGATAGGACAGCGGCCAGTCGGTGTCCGACAGCCGCAACGCCCAGGGTGACAGCGACGGCTTACGCACCGCTTCGCGTCGCGGCGCAGGATCTGCCTTAGACGCTGCCTTAGACGCTGCCTTAGACGCTGCCTTGGCGAACCGCTCGCCGATATCATCAGCCACCACCGGGCGACGCCGCGCGGCGACGCGCAAATAGCCTTCGGCCGCGAGTTGCTCATAGGCATGCGTCACGGTGTTGCGCGAGACATCGAGCTCGGCCGAAAGACTGCGGCTCGACGGCAGCACGGCGCCGCTCCTGATCCGGCCGTCCGCCATCAGCGCACGGAGCTGATGCGTCAGTTGCCCGACCAGCCCGGCATCGCCCGTCCGCTTCAGCGCGAGCAATTCGGCGAGGATCAATCTGGCTCTCTCTATCTATCATATCTGGCTCTTTTGAGAGAGCCAGAACGATCCTATTCAGAATGGGTATCACCCGCAAGGATTCTGCCGTGAACCAGTCCCTGTCATCAGCCAAAGCCACCCTCCTGTTCCTCGTCGTGGTGCTGGCCTGGGGCATCAACTGGTCGGTGACGAAATCGCTGGTCGAGGCGGTCCCGCCGCTGTGGACCGCAGCCATCCGGAGCTGGATCGCCCTGGCCGCGCTGCTGGTGATCCTGCGCGCCAGCGGAAACCTGATTATTCCAAGAATCGCCGACGTCCCGGTCGTGCTCAGCGTCGCGCTGCTGCACATGACGTTCTTTTCGGTCCTGGTCGCCGCCGGCCTGCGTTACCTGCCGGCGAGCAAGGGCATCGTGCTCGGCTACACCACGCCGCTCTGGGTCGCACTGGCCGCCGGCGCTGTGCGGTCCGAACGGCTCGGCCCGCTGAAACTCGCCGGCGTCGCATCGGGGCTGGCCGGCCTCTGCGTGATCCTCAACCCGGCATCGCTGGACTGGAGCAATCTGCACGTCATTGCCGGCGCGGGCATGATCATCCTCGCCGCGATCTGCTGGGCCGCCAACATCATCTACATCCGCTCCCACCGCTGGATCGCGACCCCGCTGCAGTTGCTGCTGTGGCAGGTGCTCGTCGCCACGCTGGTGTTGACACCGATGGCGTTGGTGGTTGAGGGCGTGCCCGAGGTGACCTGGTCACCCCACCTCGCCCTGTTGTTTCTCTATTCCGGCTTCATCGGCACGGCGCTGGCCTATTGGGCGATGTCGATGGTCAACAAGAGCTTGCCGGCGCTGACGACGTCGCTGGGCACGACCGGGACGCCGATCGTCGGCATCGTCACGGCGGCGCTGTTGCTCGGCGAACCCATCGATCTGTCGCTGGCGCTTGCCGCGGCGCTGATCGTCGGCGGCATCGCGCTGAGTTCGCTCGCGGACGCGCCGTCGCGGGCGTGATTTTCAGGTTGTCGCGAGCGGCCGAACCCGGAGCGCGCCGCGCAGTCCGGCGGCGGCGCCCAGCATGATGCCGGCGACCGCGACGAACGATGCCAGCGACAGCGTCGACAGGCCGGTCAGCCCCTGGCCGATCGAGCAGCCGAATGCCATCACACCGCCCGTGCCCATCAGCGCGGCGCCACCGGCCGAACGCAGCATGTGCCACGGCGACTGATAGCCCTCGAGGCGGAAGCGCCCGGTAGCGAGTGCCGTGACCAGGCTGCCGGCGAACACGCCGAACACCGTGACGATGCCGAAGTTGAGGGTCGAGCCGGTCGACAGCATCACATATTGCAGCGAGTCCGCGATCGGCGCGACGAAGGTCAGCGAGGTCACCGGCGTCGGGTTGAAATCATCGGCGCCGAGAAAGCCAGTCGCATACCAGCCGGCGGCCACAAGGAGGCCGACGATCAGGCCGGCCAACATCTGGCCAAACGATTTCCGGAACGGCGCATGCGCAAACGCAAAGATGATCAGCGCAGCAGCGAGCACCGACGCCGCAGCCATCCGCGCGTGCGCGGCACTGAGGCCGAGGGCCGCAAGCAGCGCCGGCGCTGAATTGGTCGTCAGGGTCACTTGCGACACCTGCACCATCGCGATCCGCGCCGGCGCGA
Organism: Bradyrhizobium sp. LTSPM299; assembly: GCF_000938235.1. Taxonomy (NCBI): domain Bacteria; kingdom Pseudomonadati; phylum Pseudomonadota; class Alphaproteobacteria; order Hyphomicrobiales; family Nitrobacteraceae; genus Bradyrhizobium; species Bradyrhizobium sp. LTSPM299. The sequence goes on along the minus strand of NZ_JYMU01000094.1, from coordinate 97,616 downwards.
TCAGTCCCTTTAGCGTCATCTCGGCAAAGATGCCGAGCACGATCACGACCACAAACGAACGGAGATTGCCGCGCCCGAGCAGCACCAGCGCGCGCGAGCCGCAACCGTTCGACAGCACCATGCCGTAACCGAACAGCAGGCCGCCGAGGAACATCACCGGCGCCGAGAACGATGGCTGCAAATAGATCGACTTGCCGAGATCGACGAGCCCGGCGGCTGCAAGGAGCTGCGAGGCCGCAATCCCGACACCCATCGCCAATGCAAAGGTGCGCACCAGCCGGCGATCACCCTGCGCCCACCAGCCGCGCAGGCTGCTCATCATGCAGAAGCCGCTGAGCAACCCGACCGAGCCATAGATCAGGCCGATGACCAGGGCGGAGAGGATGACTGTCGTGGCGGAGTTCATGTGGCTGCCTTCGCTTCCTAAGGCCGCAGGATCACGCGATCGCGGGACGAGCCGGCCACCGCGACGAAGGCTGCCTTGGCCTGCTCCAGCGGATAGACCGCGCTTGGCTTGATCGGAAACGGCTTCAGATGCCCGCTGGCAAACCCCGGCACAAGTACGCGCAGCACCGCACCGGTCGCAACCGACGACAGCCCGAGCGTGTCGATGCCAACATAGGTGTGCTGTCCCCGATAGAATTCGAGGATGTTGAACTGCACGATGCGGTCGACCGCCGCGATCAGGATCTGGCGGCCGCGCAGCGCCAGCGACTTGTGCGCGGCCTGGAAATAGGGATCACCGACGGTGTTGAAGACGATATCGGCGCCCCTGCCGCCGGTCAGCTCGCGCACCCGGGTGGCGACATCGGTTACAGAGGCATCGATCACCTCGACCGGTGAATTGCTGTGGCCCTCATAGGGCTCGCTCTTGCGCGCCACGCCGATCACGCGCGCGCCGTGCCAGCTCGCGATCTGCACCGCTGATTGCCCGACCTTGCCGTTGACGCCCATCACCAGCAGGGTCTCGCCGTTTTGCGGCAACCCCGCGCGGCGCAGGCCTTCCATCGCGGTGACGAAGGGCACGCCGATCCCCGCCGCCTCCTCCCACGAGATGCTGCCGGGCTTCTCGACCACGGCGTCGGCCTCGACCACGAGATGCGTGGCATGGGTGCCGTCGCGGCGGATGCCGAGGTCGCCGGACGAGCCGAACACCTCGCGCCCGGTCCAGCCCGGCGGGCCGTCGAGCACGACACCCGCATAGTCACGCCCCGACGTGCGCGGAAACACGGCATAGGGCATCAGCCCGGTCGCGGCTTTCACATCGGACGGATTGACCGCGGCGGCCTTGACCTCGATCAAGAGGTCATTGTCGCCGCGCGACAGCGTGTGCGTCTCGACAACGGGCGACACCGCTGCCGCATTCTCCGCCTTCGTCACCAGGCGCACGCAGCGCGCTTCGACCTGATAACGATTGGAGAGAGCCGACGGCATGGGCATTCCAGTTCTGGCGTGACGCCACGCCCACAGGGATCATTGCCGCCAGGCGGCTTGGCGTCATGACTAATCGACTGACCGTTCAATTCAAGGGGCTTGTTGCGTCAAACCGCGGCGCGACAGACTTGCCGCACCGCGATGATGACGGGTCACAAGTTCGGCGGAGGAGCCGAGCCCAGGATCGTCTCGATCGACAGTCCGAGCCCGAGCAACCGGGTATCGCTTCCAACTGGACCATCGATCTCGAGCCCGACCGGCAATCCACCCGGCGTCATGCCGGCATAGAGCGACAGGCCGGGAAGGCCGGCATTGCTGGCGGGATCGGTGTTGCGGATCATGGTGCCGAAGGTTTGCGCCGGCTCGCCGCCATTGACCGACATATCGCCGGACCCGTTGGTGGCATCGATCACTGGTGCTGGGGCAATGGTGGTCGGAAACAGGATCGCATCCAGACCGTTGTCGCGGAGATACGCGGCGTAGATCGCCTGCAGCGCCGGCCGCTGCACCCGCATCGCGTCGTCATAGGCCGCACCGAAGGCATCAGCGGTAATGGCTCCGAACGCGCCGACCACATCGGGGCTGGCGACCTTTGCGGCGATGTCGGCAAGCGTGATGCCCGCGAGCCCGGACGCTTCGAGATAGGCTGGGATATCGGCGATCGGTTCATGCAGCGCGACCACGAACGAGACCTTCTCGTTCTGCGCGAACAAACCGGGCATGTCGACGTCAACCAGCACTGCGCCGGCCTCGCTCAGCCGGGCGCAGGCCGCGCGGCAGACGGCCTCGATATCGCGATCCAATCCGCGCCAGAAGATCGCGGGGATGCCGAGGCGCTTGCCACGCAACGGAATGGCCGTGGCCTGCTGCGTGCCCGTGATCACGGCATCGAGCAATGCGACATCCGCCACGGTCCGACCCATCGGACCGACAGTATCGCGGGTATGGCTGATCGGAACCACCTGATTGTCGTCGTGATAGCGCCGCTCGGCGCCGCCGTTGCCGACCGACGGCCGCAGGCCGACGGTCCCGGTCAGCGCCGCGGGCACGCGGGTCGAGCCGCCGGTGTCAGATCCGAGGCCACAGGTGGCGATGCGCGCGGCGATCGCCGCCGACGTTCCGCCCGACGACCCGCCGGGAATCCGGGTCGTGTCGTACGGGTTTTTCACCGTCCCAGCGAACGGCGCAAAATTGGTGCTGGTGATGCCGAATGCGAGTTCGTGAAGATTGGTCTTGCCGATGACGACAGCGCCGGCATCGAGCAATTTCTGCAGCGACGGCGCATTCCGCGCCGGTCGCGCATGCTGCAACGCCGGCGTGCCGCCCGAGGTCGGGAGATCGGCGGTGTTGATGTTGTCCTTGACGACAACAGGCAGGCCGGCGAGCGCACCGGTCCGCGCACCCGCATCGACCTGGCGCGCCGCTGCGAGCGCGCCGTCCCGGTTCAGCAGGATGAATGCGTTGAGATCCTTGAGCCGTTCGGCGCGATCGAGCGCGGCCTGCACGACGCTGACCGCCGACACCTTCTTGTCGCGGATCGAAGCCACGATCTCCGCGGCCGTCACGTCACTGGAATTTGCCATCGAACCCTGCGCCCTCTTGGATTGCGGGCGCGAAGCTAGGCTTTCGGCCGCTTGTCGTAAACCCGTTTCGCCTTGCCGAGTGAACGTTCCAGCGTTTCGGGGGCGACGGCGCGGACGCGGGCGGTGATACCGATCGTGTTCTTGATGAAGACCGAGACCTTTTCAGCGTGGGCGACGAGCCCGCTGCCGTCCCAGATCTCAGGGCGGGCTTCGGCGAGCACGGTCATCTCGTCCATTCGGCCGTCGCGGGTCAGCTCGATGATGAAGTGGCCGCCGCACCAGTCGGTCGCGAGCAACGCCTCCTCGATCTGGGTCGGGAACACGTTGACGCCGCGCAGGATGATCATGTCATCGGAGCGGCCGGTCACCTTTTCCATCCGCCGCATGCCGGGCCGCGCCGTGCCCGGCAACAGCCGCGTCAGGTCGCGGGTGCGGTAGCGGATGATCGGAAAACCTTCCTTGGTCAACGAGGTGAAGACCAGCTCGCCCTTTTCGCCATCCGGCAGCACCTTGCCGGTCTCGGGGTCGATCACTTCAGGGTAGAAGTGGTCCTCCCAAATATGCAGGCCGTCCTTGGTCTCCACGCATTCCTGCGCGACGCCGGGGCCCATCACCTCGGAGAGGCCGTAGATGTCGGTGGCGTCCATATCAAAGGCATGCTCGATCTCGACACGCATCGCGTTGGTCCAGGGCTCGGCGCCGAAGATGCCGAACTTCAGCGACGATTTGCGCGGATCGAGCCCCTGCTTCTTGAACTCGTCGAGGATCGCCAGCATGTAGCTCGGCGTCACCGTGATGATGTCCGGCCGGAAGTCGTTGATCAGCTGCACCTGCCGCTCGGTCATGCCGCCGGAGATCGGCACCACGGTGCAGCCGAGCCGCTCGGCGCCGTAATGCGCGCCGAGACCGCCGGTGAACAGGCCATAGCCGTAGGCATTGTGCATCAGCATCCCGGTGCGGCCGCCGGCCGCGCGGATCGAGCGCGCCATCACATCCGACCAGACGTCGATGTCGCCCTTGGTGTAGCCGACCACGATCGGCTTGCCCGTGGTGCCCGACGAGCCATGGATCCGGACCAGTTTTTCGCGCGGCACCGCGAACATGTTGAAAGGATAGTTGTCGCGGAGATCCGTCTTCACCGTGAACGGGAATTTGGCGAGGTCCGAGAGCTGCCTGAAATCGGACGGATGCACGCCGGCCGCGTCGAACGCCTTCTTGTAATGCGTGACATTATCGTAGGCATGCTTGAGCGAGCAGGCCAGCCGCCTGGCTTGCAACGCCATGATCTCGTCGCGCGAGGCGCGTTCGGCGTCGTCGAGCTCGGCGCGGTAACCGCCCTCCTTGACCTTCAGCTTTGCCGTCGCCATCACATATCCCCCGAGGTCGTTATCTCTTGTTGTCGGTCTCTGGCAGCCAGGTGCTCGCTATCACGCGCGAATGGCCGCGGAATTCGGCGATCACACTATCGCAAGCCGTGACGCGGACGTCGTAGATGCCGGAGCGGCCGCTGCGCGAGATCTCGCGCGCGGTGGCGACCAGACGGTCACCGAGCTTGCCCGGACGAATGAAGGTGATGTTGCCTTGGGCTGCCACCGCGCGCTCATTGTGGCTGTTGCAGGCAAAGGCGAAAGCGGAATCGGCCAGCGTGAAGATGAATCCGCCGTGACAGATGCGCTGGCCGTTGACCATGTGCGGCTGCACGATCATCGCCATCACAGCCAGCCCCGGCTTGATCTCAACGAGCTCCATGCCGAGGCCCTTGCTGGCATCGTCCTCTTTCCACATCGCTTCCGCGCAAGCGCGGGCCAGATCTTCCCGCGTCATGTCTTCGGGCGATAGCGTGGCCTTGACGTTCACGTCGAACTCCCTGTCAGCGGACCCGTTGCAAGGGCCTCTTCGTCTCATCTTGGGCGCAGCAACAAAGTTGTCAACGCTACCAACTTCCGTCATTCCGGGGCTCGCGAAGCGAGAACCCGGAATCTCGAGATTCCGGGTTCGTCCTTCGGACGCCCCGGAATGACAAACTACACGTGATCGTAATCGACCACGACCTTCTCAGAACACGGCTTGGCCTGGCAGGTGAGAATGAATCCCGCCTTCAGCTCCCACGGCTCCAGCGAATAATTCAGATCCATCTTCGCATCGCCCTCGACCAGCTTGGCGCGGCAGGTGGAGCACATGCCGCCCTTGCAGGCGAACGGAAGGTCCATGCCGGCGCGCAGCGCGGCGTCGAGGATTGATTCACCGTCGGCCACCGGCACCTCGCGGCGTTTGCCGTCGATGACCAAAGAGGCGATCGCCTTGGGCGGCGCGCCCGCTGCGACCACCGTCTTCGGCCGCGGCTTGCCGCCGAATTCCGAGACGAAGCGCTCGACATGGATGCGCTCGTCGGCGATGCCGATCTCGCGGCAGGTTGCCTCGATCGTCTCGCTCATCCCGGTCGGACCGCAAATGAAGACGTGATCGACGCTTGCGGCCGGCACCAGCGAGCGCAACAGCACCCGCACCTTGTCGCCGTCGAGCCGGCCTTGCAGGATCGGAATGTCCTGTTCCTCGCCCGAGATGACGTGGAATACCGAGAGCCGCTGCATGAAGCGATCCTTCAGTTCCTCGAACGCCTCGCGGAACAGCATGCTCTCGGTCGAGCGGTTGCCATAGAACAGGAAGAAGCGGCTGTCAGGCTCGCGCGCCAGCACGCCCTTGACGATCGATAGGATCGGCGTGATGCCGCTGCCGGCGGCAAAGCCGACATAGACGCGCGCCTGATCCGGTGCGTGCGTAATCCCAAAGCGGCCGGTCGGCGTCATCACGTCGAGTTCGTCGCCGGCCTTCAATTCGTCCGCCGCCCAGCCCGAAAACGCGCCACCATCGACCTTCTTCACCGCGATGCGCAGTTCGCCGTCATCAGGACCCGAGCAGATCGAATAGGAACGGCGGATCTCCTCGCCGTCCATGGTGGTGCGCAGCGTCAAATACTGACCGGGCGTGAAGCTGTAATCGCCTTGCAAATCCCTGGGGATCGCGAAGGTCATGGAGACCGCATCCGACGCCTCGCGGCGCAGATCGTTGACGGCCAGACGGTGAAAGCGCGGAGTTGACATGGTCAATGACACTTGAAGTAGTCGAAGGGTTCGCGGCAGCTCTTGCAACGCCACAGCGCCTTGCAGGAGGTCGAGCCGAATTCGGACAGAAGTTCAGTATCACCAGAGCTGCATTGCGGGCACATCACCTGCTGCTCGCCGAACAGCGCGCGGCGGGACGAGCCCGGCAGCGGCGGCGCGATGCCGTAATCCCTCAATTTGCGGCGGCCGTCCTCGCTCATCCAGTCCGTGGTCCAGGCCGGCGACAGCACGGTCCGCACCTTGGGCTGATGAATGCCTTCGCGTTCCAGCGCGAGCTCGATCTCCAGCGCGATCATGTTCATCGCGGGGCAGCCGGAATAGGTCGGCGTGATCGCGACCTCGACATGGCCATCGTGGACGGCGACATCGCGCAGCACGCCGAGATCGGCGATCGTCAGCACCGGGATCTCAGGATCGACCACTTGCGCAGCCGCGCTCCAGGCGCGTCGGCGCAGGTCGGCATCGCTGATCGCAGCCGTTACCATGTTGCCCCCGGAAAGGTCCGCGGCAGCGACTGCAGCTCGCTGAGGAGATGGCCGAGATGCTCGCTGTGCCGGCCGCTACGGCCGCCCTGCTGCATCCAATTGCTTTTCGGCAGCGACAGCGTCGCCTCATTGACCACGCCAGTCACCGTCTTCGACCAGCGTGGCTGCAGCGCCGCCGGGTCGATCGCGATGCCTGCATCGATCAGGCCGCGCTCGCTGTCGTCGACCGCAAACATCTCGCCGGTATAGGCCCAGAGATCATCGATCGCATCCTGCGCGCGGCGATGGCTCTCCTCGGTGCCGTCGCCGAGCCGGACGATCCATTCCGACGAATGCCTCAAATGATACGCCGTCTCCTTCTCCGACTTCGCCGCGATCGCGGCGAGCGTCGGATCCGATGACCCCAACATTGCGCGCCAGTAGAGATCGGCAAACGCCGCGTAGAAGAACTGCCGCACCAAGGTGCGGGCGAAGTCGCCGTTCGGCTGCTCCAGCAGCAGGAGATTGCGGTACTGGCGGACGTCGCGCAGATAAGCGAACTTGTCCTCGTCATTGTCCTTGCCTTCGACCTTGGCGGCATAGCTGTAAAGCTCGCGGGCCTGGCCGAGCAAATCGAGGCCCATATTGGCGAGCGCCATGTCCTCTTCCATCGCGGGCGCATGGCCGCACCATTCGGAGAGCCGATGGCCGAGGATCAGCGCATCGTCGGCGCGACGCAGCGCGTAGAGCACCAGCGGCGTTTCGGCGACTTTGATGTTGGCAGCGGTCATTTTCATAAAACCTGTTTGCTCAGGCGTCATTGCGAGGAGCGAAGCGACGAAGCAATCCACACTTGCTTTGCGGCCCGATGGATTGCTTCGCGGAGCCTGTCATCGGGCGGGCATTCGCCCGACCCGTTGGCTCGCAATGACGGAGAAAACTCACATATGTCCGACTTCGTCCGGCACATCGTAGAACGTCGGGTGACGATAGATCTTCGACTCCGACGGCTCGAACATCATGCCCTTCTCGGACGGATCGGACGCGGTGATCGCATTCGAGGGCACCACCCAGATCGACAGGCCTTCGCCGCGGCGGGTGTAGATATCGCGTGCGGCCTGCAACGCGAGCGTCGCATCAGTCGCGTGCAGCGAGCCGACATGCTTGTGCGCGAGCCCGTTGCGGCTGCGGATGAAGACTTCCCAGAGCGGGGTGTTCGGCGTGGCCATCTCAGTGCTCCCCTATTCGGCGGCTTGCGCGAGCTTGCGGTTCTCGCGCTTCTCGGCATAGGCCATCGCGGCCTCGCGCACCCAGGCGCCCTCGTCATGCGCCTTGCGGCGTGCGGTGAGACGGTCGCGGTTGCAGGGGCCGTTGCCGGCAAGCACCTGGTTGAACTCTTCCCAGTCGATCGGGCTGTATTCCCAGTTGCCGTTCTCGTTCTGCTTCATGCCGGGATCCGGGATGGTCAGTCCGAGATATTGCGCCTGCGGCACGGTGGCATCGACGAATTTCTGGCGCAACTCGTCGTTGGAGAAGCGCTTGATCTTCCACTTGGTCGAGGTGTCGCTGTGCTGGCTCGCCTTGTCGGGCGGGCCGAACATCATCAGCACCGGCCACCACCAGCGCTCCAGCGCATTCTGCGCCATCGCCTTCTGCTCTTCGGTGCCGCGGCACAGCGTCACGATGATCTCAAAGCCCTGGCGCTGGTGGAACGACTCTTCCTTGCAGACGCGGATCATCGCGCGCGCATAGGGACCGTAGGAACAGCGGCACAACGGGATCTGGTTCATGATCGCCGCCCCATCGACCAGCCAGCCGACCGTGCCGATGTCGGCCCAGGTCAACGTCGGATAATTGAAGATAGAGGAATATTTCGCCTTGCCCGAGAGCATCAGGTCGACGAGCTCTTCGCGCGAGGTGCCGAGCGTCTCGGCGGCGGCGTAGAGATAGAGCCCGTGGCCGCATTCATCCTGCACTTTTGCCAGCAGCGCAGCCTTGCGGCGCAGGCTGGGCGCGCGGGTGATCCAGTTGCCTTCCGGCAGCATGCCGACGATTTCGGAATGGGCGTGCTGGGAAATCTGCCGGGTCAGCGTCTTGCGATAGGCTGACGGCATCCAGTCGTTCGCCTCGATGCGCTCGTCGTCGTCGATGCGCGCCTGGAATTGCGCGGCTCGGGCAGCATCCTCAATTCCGCGATCATCGCCGTCGGATGAATTGAGCGCCTGCGTATACATGGCCGACCTCCCGGTGTGTTATTGCAATCAACATATAACACTATTTTCTAAATGCAAGGAGTTTCTGTAACATATTCACACGCCCTCAAAGCGGCGCGAAACGGCGCCGTTGGGCTTCGGCAGCGGGCCGTCCTCGTTGGTTGCGTGGTCGTCAAGCCATTGTTCTGACGGCGAAAGCAGCCCGCGATAAATCTCACCGCAGAGCTCCCGCGCCGCCCTGCCCGGCCAGTCCTTCGGCAACAGCTGATACGGCAGCAGCGGATCGCGCAGCACGACGCGGCGGTAGTGGTGGATCAGCAGGATGCGCGCGGTGAAGGCATCGGCATCGCTGAGCGCCTCGCCGCGGGCGATCCATCCGCGCAGCGGCTCGAACGTCTTGATGAATTTCAGATAGGCATCCGCGGTGCGATCGAGCGGCCAGCTTTCGCTGAGCAATCGCCGCCCGCTATCGTCTTCCGCGGAGACTTCGAGACGGATCGCGCGCGCCGCCTCATCGGGGATCGGCGCGCCTGACGGCGCGACCCAGACGCCGGGCAACGGACTGCCGAAGCCGGCGTTCTTCAGCGCCTCGCGCGAGGCGTCGCGCTCCTCGGCATTGCCGATCAGCAACAGCTCGAAGCGACCGGTCCAGTCCGACGGCGGCGGATCGTAGATGTGCTGCGTCGCGGTATCGAAGGTCTGCCGGCCCTTCTTGATCAGCCGATAGAAGCTGTTGCGGCCGACCTTGCTGCGCTCGAGCCAGCCATCGGCGGCGAGTCGCGACATCGCGGTGCGCACCACATTGCCGTCGATGTCGAGCGACTGGAAGAATTCCAGCAGCGTGCCGAGCCACACCGAGCCGCCGCGCGGCACGATGGCGTCACCGAACACGGTGATGATGATCGAGCCCGTGCGCGACGGCTCACGCTTCAACTGGTCGATGATGCGGGCAAGCGGCTGCGGCATGCTCCACGCATACCGCGTTTTGTCGATTCACGACAATGCGGGCTCCTCTCCCTCGCCCCGCTCTTGCGGGGAGAGGGCCGCAGATCAGCGGTTCGGATCCGGATAGACCATGCTGCGCCAGCCGCCGCGATCGAACGGGGCCCATTCGCCTTCCTTCTGCGCGAGGCGATCGGCGACCGCGTAGACGGCGGCCGGATGATGGCCCATGCCGCAATGGCTGCTCTCGACCTCGATGCTCTCGGTCGTGGCGGATGTCTGCTCCCGGCAGCCCTGCCAGGCGCAGATGCCGTCGGTGCGGCTGAACACCGCGGTGGTCGGCACCGGCGGCGCGCCAGCGAGCGAACCGCCGAAACGGGCATCGTCTTCGTCGGCGCGGCGGCCGCTGGCCATCTCGTAGACGCGCCAGGCATTGGTCGCCTTCGGACCCGCTGCAAACGGGCTGCCGAGCGTGATCACCTGGCGCACGCGCTCCGGCATCATCTTGGCGAGCTGGCGCGCATACAGGCCGCCGAGGCTCCAGCCGACCAGCGAGACCCTGCGGCCGCTCGTCTCGTTCATCTCCTGCAGCAGATCGACCATCGCGTTCTGCACGCCATCACGAAGCCCGAGATTGCGGCCCTGGCGCCAGCCGCTGACGGCGTAGCCCTTGCTGTTGAGAAAGCTGCGCAGCGGACGGGTCGACGTGTCGGACGCAACGAGCCCGGGCAGCACCAGCACCGGATGGCCGTCGCCGCGTGGAGCAAGGCTCAATAGCGGCAATGCGCCGAGGAAGGCACCGAGTTCGTGAATGGCGCGGCCTTCCAGAAACATCAGCGTCCTGGACGGCGGGCGTAGCGTCTGCGCAGCAACGGACATTTCAACTCCTCTTCCGGCGTTGCCCTGAGGTCCCGGCAGCCGGCAATGGTCAACAGGATAGGTCAAAGGGATTGACGCAAATCCGGCGAAATCGTTCCGCAACGCAACAATCTGTCGTGAAAAGCTAGGGAACCGATCACTTTCTTGCAAGCGCCCTACGTCACATCCGCCACAACTAAAAGCGCTTCCGTGCCTAATCGGTCACAGCAGCCGCAGCACATATTCCAGCGTGTAAAGTGCAAGCCCGGCAAGCCCGCCGATCAGCGAGCCGTTGAAGCGGATGTACTGCAAATCCTTGCCGACATTGACCTCGATCAACGCGATCAATTGCTCCATGTCCCAGCTCTTCATCTGGTCGGCGATGAAGGTCGAGACGCCACTTTTTTGCTCGGCGACGACCGTGCGCAGAATCGCGGCCAGCCCCTGGTTGATCTCACCGCGCAGCTCGGCGTCGCCGGCCAGCGCCTCGCCGGCCTCGGTGAACATTCTTGCGAGTTGATGCTGCAACACCTGCGACTCGCCCGAGGCGCTGCGCTCGATGAAGTCCTTGACGTTGGCCCAGATGGTGCGCCCGAGATTGCCGAGCTCCGGCCGCGCCATCAGGTCGCGCTTGAGACCCTCGATACGATCGGCGAACGCCTGGTCGCTGCCGAGCCGGTCGACAAATGACAGCAGCATGCGATCGAATTCGCCGCGGAACGGATGCTTCGGGTCATCACGCACTTCCTCGAAGAACTTCGTGGCCGAGGCGATGATCCGGTTCACCACGAACTTGTCCGCGCGGTAGAGCCTAAGCAGCGTCGGCATCTCGGCGCGAACCTTGTCGCGGATCAGCGCCATCGTCTCCTGCTGCGTCAGCGTCTGATGCATCACACGCAGGATGTCGTCGAGCAGGCCCGCATGCTTGCCCTCCTGCACGAAGCCGCGCAGTGCGCCGGCCGCAAGCGGCGCCAGATCGACCGAGAGGATCTGCGTCGTGATGCGGCGGCTGATGAACTGCATCAGGCCCGACGATTCGGTCGCCGATAACGCCTCGGGCAGCATCCGCAACACGAAGCGCGCCAGATCCTCGGCCCGCTTGCGGTCGCGCAGCCAGTCGGCGATGAAGCTGCCGAAATCGATCTCGCGCAGCTTGGCGTCGACCGGCCCGCTGTCGAGGAAATTCGTCTCGATGAATTCGCCGAGCTTCTCGGCGATGCGCTGCTGGTTGCTCTGGATGATGGCGGTGTGCGGGATCGGCAGTCCCAGCGGCCGCTTGAACAGGGCGACGACGGCATACCAGTCGGCGAGCCCGCCGATCGTCGCGGCCTCCGCGAACGCCGCGATGAAGCCGAAGGCGGGATGCATCGGCAGCAGCGCCTTGGAGGCGATGAAGATGACGAAGGTCGCCGCCAGCACGCCCGTCGCCAGCCACTTCACGCGCCGCAGCTCGGCCGCGCGTTCAACGTCGACGGGAGTTGCACTGAGGGCGGCGGGAAGGGTCATGGGACTTTTCGTAGGGACAAATGCATTAAGCCGGAGCGCACCGCCCCCATTATCGTCATTCCGGAGCGTGCGAAGCACGAATCCGGAATCTCGAGATTCCGGATCGCCGCTTCGCGTCGTCCGGAATGACGGAGGATACGGCGACGATCTATGGCGCGGCGCCCAAAAAAGAAGGCCCGCGAAACGGCGGGCCTTCGAATTGGTCAGTTGGTCGGATCGCGATCAGGCGGTCTTGGTGTAGACCTTGGCGAAATTGTCCTGCGCGGTCTTGGCACCGTCGGTGACGAGCTTGCCGAGATACTCGGTGGTCGCCTTCGCCCGCGAGACGAACAGTTCGCCACGCGCACGGACCATTTCCGACTGGATCTGGGCGGCTTCGCTCAGCGACTTCGCCGAAGCAAGCTTGTCGATGCCGGAGAAGAACGCTTCCGCGTCCTGGAAAATCGCCTGCTGGATGTTACGGCTGATCTTGGCGGCCTCGGTCACCGAACCGGCAACGGCGGATTCGATCGCGGCGGTCACCTTCTCGGAGCCGGCATACGCATCGGCAGCGCGGGTCTTGGCGGTCTCGGCCTGCTTCTTCACGAACTCACGGGCGGCTTCCGGAACTTCCAGGTTCTGGAGCTTGGTGAACGCCTCGGTGACGGGCGCGAAGGCATCCTTGACGGTGTTCAGCACGGAATTGGTTTCGGTGGTCATTGGGGTCTCTCTCCATCCTCAGGTTTGAGCTATGGGCTCACCCCGTCCGGATTGGCCCGGGGCAAGAGTGTTGTGACACAGTTAATGGTGCATCGCAATATCAATGGTGCATCGCGATATCACGAACGCGTGAGTAGTGTAAATATCCGGCAGATTGCCTGCGGAACCGGCGGCAAAAGGTGCCTAATTACTGCTGGACTGCCCCGGGAAGCCCATAGGCTTCCATCTGGGCCCGGACCTGCGCCACATTGTGCCCGAGCACGACGATGTCGTGGGTCTTGCCCTCGACGTCGCGGACGTGGTCGCGCAGCAGGGCCTCCGCCTTGAAGCCGAGGCTTTCGAACAGCGCGATCGCCGCCCGCTGGTCGACAGTCATCTGCACCGAGAATTTCTCCAGCCCGGCCCCCAGCGCAATGGCGAAGGTCTCCTGCGACAGCGCCCGGCCGACGCCCTGCCCGCGCACATCCAGCGACACCACCATCCTGATTTCGCCGACATGGGGCGACCAGGAATGCGGATCACGCACCACCGTGCCGCAGCCGACCACCTTGCCCTCCTTGATCGCCAGCAGGCTCGTGATGTCGCCACGGTCGATCTCGTTGACCCAGGCCGACAGCACCTTGGGCTGGCTGATGTTGCGCGGCAGGAACAGCAGATCATGCGTCGGCAGCTTTTGCGCGAAGGCGAGCACCGCGGCCTCGTCCGCACGCGTCATCAGATGGAATTCGATGTCGCCCGCCTCGGTCTTGACGTGGCGCGGATAGGAACGTTGTTCGGTCATGTCGATCTCTTGCTCAACCAGGTATCCAGTTTCGGCCACAGCCGCTTGATCGCGTTGGCGCCGGCAACCAGTGAGACGTGACCGCCTTTCAGCATCACCTCCTCCTTGTCCTCGGAGCCGATCTTGGTGATCAGGTGCTTTGCCGCGTCATACGGCACGATATGGTCGTGCTCGGCGACCGCATGCAGGATCGGCACCTTGATGTTGGCGAGCTTCGCCTCGCGGCCGCCGACTGTCATGGTGTCGTTGAAGAGCTTGTTGTCCCACATCAGGTTCTTGACGGTCTGACGGAAATATTCGCCCGCCAGCGGCAGCGTGTCCGTGCCCCAGCGATCCATCATCCGGTAACCTTTGACGTATTCGTCGTTCCAGATGTTGTCCCACAACTGCACCTGGCTGAATACGCGTGACGCCGGCCGCAGCATGTCGAACGACGTCATGATCATGTCGCCCGGCACGTTGCCAACGCTGTCCACCAGCCTGTCGACGTCGAAATATCGCCGGTCCGAGAAACTCTGAAACAGCTTCATCTCGCGGAAATCGATCGGCGTCGTGAAGCAGATCAGGTTCTTCATCGGCCCGTCGTTGAAGATCGAGGCGTAGAGCAGCGACAGCACGCCGCCGAAGCAATAGCCGATGACCGAGATGTCCGTTTCGCCGGAATCCTGCTGCACGCGGCGGACGCAGTCCGGGATGAAGTCGAGGACGTAATCCTCCATCGCCAGCGATTTTTCCTCGGGCTTCGGCGCGGTCCAGTCCAGCATATAGATGTCGTAGCCGCGCTTGAGCAGGAACTCGATGAAGCTCTGGCCGGGCACCAGGTCGAGAATGTAGCCGCGGTTGGTGGTCGCCATCACGATCAGGATCGGCACGCGATAGACTTCGCTTGCCATCGGCCGGTAGTGATAGAGGTTCATGGTGCCGCGCGAAATCAGCACATCCTTCGGCGTCGAGCCGAGCGACGGACCGGAGCTCGATATATACTCGACACCCTTGATGCTGCGCTGGATCGCGCGTTGCACCTCGGACTGCACGCGCTCCGCGATCGAGCCGACGTCAAATCCTGTGGGAGCGTTCATTTTCGCTCTCCCTCCGGCGGTGGCTGTTTGGTGCGCGGCGGACGCTGGGGCGTGCCATAGCCGCCCTCCGGCGCCAGCGAGTTGTGGTGCACCTGCTGCAGCAGCGCCTTGATCTCGCTGAGCTGGCCTTCGATCGACTGGATGCGCTCGGCCATGCCGACGAGCTGGGCGCGGCTCGGCAGGTTCATCGCCAGCAGATATTTCTCCATCAGCTCGCCAAGCTGCTTCTGCGCCCCCGCCGCGGCGCCGCTGGCCTGGTTCATCACGCGCGAAAATTCCGGCGATGCCATGAGCTGGTTGCCGAAGGAGTTGAACCCCTTCTCCATCTCGCCCATCATCGTCTGCCAGATCACGGCAGGGTCGTTGCCCTTGTCGGCCATTCGGCGTCCTCCACACCATCCCGAGCGCTTGCCGCGCTTCCGCTTGTTTGCGCCATACGACACCGTTCGCGTGGGGCGAGTCAACTGCACGGCGCGACCAGCGACACCGAAAGCCTTCTGCGCTGCGTCAAACCATGGCATAGAGGGTTTTGACCGCGATACCAGCAGGGGATGCCCGTGACCACGCTCGCCCATCAGCCGCCGCAAATCATCCACGCCAATGGCATCGACATTTGCTACGAGATATTTGGGGATGCGAACGCGGAACCGCTGTTGCTGATCATGGGCCTCGGCGCCCAGATGATTCACTGGGACGACGATTTCTGCCGCCAGCTCGCCGGGCGCGGCTTTCGCGTTGTCCGATTCGACAACCGGGACATCGGCAAGTCCTCCCATATGAGCGGCGGCAAGCGCCTAACCCCGCTCGAACTGCTCAAGCTGCGCTTCCTGAAGATCCCGGTCGCAGCGCCGTACAAACTGAGCGACATGGCACAGGATACGATCGGGCTGATGGATAAACTCGGCATCAAATCGGCGCATGTCGTCGGCGCGTCGATGGGTGGCATGATCGCGCAGGAGATCGCGATCACGTTCCCGGAACGGGTGCGGTCGCTGACCTCGATCATGTCGACAACCGGCAATCCCAAGGTGCCGCCGCCGACCCGCGAGGCGGCCGCGGTGCTGATGGCGCCACCGCCGGCGACCAAGGAGGAGTATTTCGCGCGCTACGCGCAGACCTGGAAGGTGTTGCGCAACGGCTCGTTCCCCGAGGACGAAGCGCTCGACCCCGCGCGCGCCAGACGCACCTATGAGCGTGGCCTCAATCCGCCCGGCGTCGGCCGCCAGCTCCGCGCCATTCTTGCCTCAGGTAGCCGCAAGGCACGTTTGCGCAGCGTCAAGGCGCCGACGCTGGTGATCCATGGCACCGTCGATCCGCTGGTCAATCCCGAGGGCGGCAAGGACACCGCGGCCTCGATCCCGGGCGCAAGACTCCTGATGATCGAGCGCATGGGACATGCATTGCCGATTCCTATGTGGCCCGAGATCATCGACGCGATCGACAAGCACGCGCATGGGGCGACGGCCAAGGCAGCGTAAGGTGAGTTTCTCCGGGGTAACCATGTAAGCCCGAGGTGCGCTCTTCCGCGCAAGACGCGAAGCCTGTAGAGAGCGCGCGATCAGTCACCGGGAGCTTTCAGAGATGAACACCATTTTCCGGCTGCGGGCCGCCGTCGCCGCCGCAATCTTTCTTGCGCTCGCTTCTCCGGTCGCGATGGCTGCGCCGAGCGAAGCCCAGCAAGAAGCCGACCGCAAGGCAGTGCTGGCCTTCTACGAGAAGGGGCTGAACCAGAAGGATGCCGACGCGGCGCTTGCCTATGTCGGCGACCGCTATGTGCAGCACAATCCGGGTGCCCCCGACGGTCCTGACGGCTTCCGCAAGTTCATTGCCTTCCTGCGCGAGAAATTCCCGAACTCGCACAGCGAGATCAAGCGCTCGTTCGTGGATGGCGACTACGTCATCCTTCACGTCCATGCGGTGCGCGAGCCCGGCACCCGCGGCAACGCGATCGTCGACATCTTCAAGCTGGAGAACGGCAAGATCGTCGAGCATTGGGACGTGGTGCAACCGATCCCGGAGAACCCGGCGAACAACAACACGATGTTTTAGCCGCGGACCAGATCAGGCCGATGGGTCGGGTCCCCTCGTCATTCCGGGGCTCGCGAAGCGAGAGCCCGGAATCCATCGCGCCGCCGATGCAGAGGATGAATGGATTCCGGGCTCGTGCTTCGCACGCCCCGGAATGACGAAGAAGTTATTGCTTCGTCGCGATCCAGATCACGTGCCGCGCGCCGCCACCTTTTCCGGTGGCACGGACCGCAACTTCGTTGACCTCGAATCCCGCCTGACGAAGCGACTTCGGAAATTTTGCATTCGGCCCGGACGACCAGACGGCGAACACGCCGCCGCGCCGCAACGCGGTGTGTGCGGTTTTGAGCCCGGCAACATCGTACAACGCGTCATTGGCCTTGCGGGTCAGTCCTTCGGGACCGTTATCGACATCCAGGAGGATCGCATCGAAGGTGAGCGGATGCCGCGCGATCAGCTTCGCAACATCCACCTCCTGGATGCTCACGCGCGGGTCGCTCAGGCTGTTACCGAATATCTCCGCCATCGGGCCGCGCGCCCAGGCGACGACCGCCGGTACCAGTTCGGCCACCACGATTTGCGCTTCGCTCCCGAGCACGGCGAGCGCAGCCCGCAGCGTAAAGCCCATGCCGAGGCCGCCGATGAGAAAATGCGGCTTCTTGATTTTTTCGATCTGCTTCGCAGCAAGCGTCGCCAGCGCAGCTTCCGAGCCAGACAGGCGGCTGTTCATCAACTCGTTGGTGCCGAGCATGATCGAAAATTCGCGGCCCCTCCGCATCAGACGTAATTCATCGTCAGTGCCGGGAATCCCCGCTGTGTCGATTTTTTCCCATGGAATCATGCGATGACGTTTAGCATGACCACCCTAGCTTACCCACCTGCCCAGACGTCGAGCACGTATCGATTCTTCGCACCCATCTCCTCGATCCAGCGCGCGGCGGCGTCAGCATCGACACCGGAACGTTCGCGATAAATCGACATCAGCGTCGCTTTGACGTCGGGTTCCATCTTCCCGCCATCGCCGCAGACATAGATGATCGCACCCTGCTGGATCAGCTCCCAGACCCGATCCTTCTCCGTGGCGACGAGATGCTGCACATAGGTCTTCGGCCCGTCGGCACGCGAGAACGCGGTGTGCAGCTCCGTGACACCGTCGGCCGCGAACGCCTTCAACTCGTCGGCGTAGATGAAATCCTGCTCCGAATGGCGGCAGCCGAAGAACAGCATCGCGGGTCCCAGGGTTGCGCCCTGCGCCCTGCGGGCCGCGCGCTCCTGCAGGAAGCCGCGGAACGGCGCCAGTCCTGTCCCCGGCCCGATCATGATGATCGGCACGGCGTTGTCGTCGGGCAGGCGGAAGCCGGCCTTGGTTTCCTTCACGGTGGCGTGGACGGTATCGCCGGCGCGACGGCGCGCCAGATAGTTCGAGCAGACGCCCTTATAGGTGCCGCGGCCCGAGCTTGCGGGTGCCTCGACCACGCCGACGGTGACGCTGCAGCGCTGCGCCTCGCCCGCCGGTGACGACGAGATCGAGTAATAGCGCGGCGCGAGCAGCGATAGCATCTCGAGGTACAGGTGGAACGGCAGCTCGCAGGCCGGATATTCCTCGAGCAGATCGAACACCGATTTGCGCTTGGCCAGCACCTCGGCCCGGTAGCGCTCGGCAGAGGCATCGTCGTCGCCGATATAGGCCATCAGTTTCGGCTTGGTCACCGGGCAGCGGGTCTGCTCGGCCATGATCTGGATCTGCTTGCGGGTCGCGACCTGCTGGAGATCGACGAATTCGGTCAGCAGCCGCCCGACCGACACTGCGTTGCGGACCGGCAATTGCGCGCGGCGGCCCTCCGAGACCTGCAAACGGATCTGATCGGCCGGCAGGAAGCCGAAGCGGCGTGCAACGGAATCGACCAGCGTCGGGTCGTTGCGCGGCACCACGCTGAGGTGATCGCCAACGCGATATCTCAGGTTCGCCGGCAGCTCGACCTCGATATGCCGGGTCGACCTATCAGATGGATGGGCACCCGTCTTGGTCTGCAGCTCGTTGTTGATCAGCACCTTCATCGGCACCGCGCCGCCTTGCGTCACGATGGTATTGACCGCACCTTGCGCCACCGGCTCGATCGCGTAGAGCGGCTCATCCTCGGCGGTGCGGGTGAAATTCCAATCAATGCCGAATTCTTTGGTTGCAACCTTCGCGGCCTCCGGGAACCATTTCTGGAACTGGCCGTCGAGATCGCTGCGCGCATCGCCTTCGCCGCGCGGATAGACGGCGTGCGCGCCATGCGCGATGAGCTGCTCGTCGATGAAGCGCGGCACGGATTGATAGGTCGCCGCCCAATCGCTGTTGCCGCAGCCGAACACCGCGTAGCGCACCTTGGCAAAGGCATCCTTCGGCAGGTCGTCGCCGAGCCATTTGACGAACTGCGTGGCACTGTCGGGCGGTGCGCCATTGTAGGAGGCGCAGATGATCAGGACGCCGCCCTCCTCCGGCAGCTTGCCGACATAGTCGTCGAGCGGGCCGAGCCGTGTGGCAAAACCATTGATCTCGGAGAGATCGGCCATGCGCGTCGCCAGCTCCTCGGCCGAACCGAGGTTGGAGCCGTACAACACCAGCATCGGCGTGTTGTGGCCTGGACGTGCGATCGGCGCACGCGGCGCCGTTGGCGCAGCGGTAACGGCACCCGCGCTTCCGGCAAATGCGCCGCGGTCCCTGTCGTCGCGCGGCCGTACCTTGATCTTGAAGCCGTCGGGCTTGACCGTCAGCGTCTCCTTCAGCTGCATCTGGTAGCGGTGGATGTCCATCAGCCTGAAGCGTTGCAGGATCATCCCGATCGCCAGCGCCGACTCATGCATCGCAAATCCGCGGCCGATGCAGGCGCGTTGGCCGTTGCCGAACGGCTTCCAGGCATTGATCGGGCGTTTTGCTTCAGCCTCGCGGCTGAAATTCTCCGGATCGAACACGTCGGGATTCGGACCCCAGACCGAGGGGTCGCGGTGCAGCGCCATCACCAGAATGGTGATAAAGGTGTTCTTCCGGAGCTTGTATTTGCCGCCGATGGTTTCGTCGGCCAGCGGCGCGATGCCGTAGGCCGGCGCCGGCGGCCACAGCCGCAGCGCCTCCTTCAGGCATTGCGTGATGTAAGTGAGTTGCGTCACCTGCTGATAGGTCGGCCTCGCATCGACGTCGGAGCCAAGGACGCGATCGACCTCCTCATAGGCCTTCTTCAGGATCTCCGGGTGCTTCAGCAGCGCATAGATCGTGCATGACAACAGGCCGGACGTGGTCTCGTGGCCGGCAATCAGGAAGGTGTTGATCTGGTAGCGGATGTTGACGTCGTCGAGTTGCTCACCCGTAGAGCGGTCGACGCCGGTCATCATTGCCGCCAGCATATCCTTCTTGTCGGAGGTCGCGTCGGTGTTGCCGCGCCGCTCGGCGATGATCTCGTCGACCATCCCGTTCATGAAGCCGACGTCTTCGGTGAGCGTCTTGCGCCGCTTCTGCATCCACAGCCCTTCGAGCGGCAGGCCGCGGGTCATCATGATGGTCTCAAGCGAGCGCACCAGCGATTCCACGAAGGGGTGGTAATCCCTGCGATAGAACGAATTGAAGCGGTAGTCGAAGCCGCAAAGGCCGATCGTATCGAGCGTCAACGCCGTCATGTCGTGGACGACGTCGATCTCCTCGTCGGCGTTCAGCCGCTGCCATTTCTGGACCAGCTGCTCGGCGATATCGACCATGCTCGGGTGGTAGGACTGCATGGCGCGGTTGCCGAACGGCTGCATCAATATGTTGTGCGCCTTGCTCCAGTTCGGCTCTTTGGTGTCGGCGGTGAACAGGCCGTCGCCACCGACCGCGCGCACCCGGCGCAGCGAGCCGCGCACCGCCTTGTCGAAGCGCTTCTCGTCGGAGAGTTCCTCCACGAGATCATGGCCGGAGACGATGACGATCGGCGCGCCCATCATGTCGAGCCAGAAGATCGGCCCGAGCTCCTTCGAGAGCCGCACCAGATCCTGCACGGGTGCGGTCGAATCCAGCGACAGCATGTTGCCGACCACCGGCTTCGTCGGCGGCTGCGGGATCGGACTCAGTCTGTTGCCGGATGCCATTGTGGAAGTGCCCCCTCTAGCCTCGTACTCCTCTCGTCATTCCGGGATGGTCCGAAGGACCAGACCCGGAATCTCGAGATTCCGGGTTCGATGCTACGCATCGCCCCGGAATGACAAACTCTATCGTCTAACCGAACCTTCGTTTACGCCACTCGATCAGCTTGGCGCTGACTTCTTCGGGCTTTTCCTGCTGCGTCCAATGGCCGCTGTCACGGACTAGGTACTTTTCCAGGTCCGGCACCAGTTTCTCCATTCCGTCAGCGGCCGACGGCGGCAGCACTGCGTCGTTCTCAGCCATGATCATCAGCGACGGCACGCGCACGTTATGGTCCAGCCCCAATGAGCGTTCCCAGTTGCGGGTGAAGTTGCGATACCAGTTGATACCGCCGGTGAAGCCGGTCGTCGTGAAGGTGTCGACGAACACCTTCTTCTCCTCCACTGAGAGGATCGGCGTCCGCGGATCGTGCCTGGCGTCATAGTTCGCGATCATCTGCGGGAACGCCAGGTTAAGCCGCGCCGACGCGCCGACGCCGGCGATCGGCGTTTCCTCCGGGGTGCCTGGTGGGCGCGCGACCGGCTTGCGCATGAAGGCGTCGAAGGTCTGCTCGACGCGGCTGCCGAAGATACGGTCGGGATCCCGCGCCGGATCCTGGAACTGGACGATGTACATCTGGTCGCCGAAGCGTTGGCGGAACAGCGCGATCGGGTCGACCGGCGCGCGATCCCAATGCGGCGTGTTGACGCCGACGACGCCGGCGACGCGCGACGGGTGCCGCAGCGGCATCTGCCAGACGACAAAGCCGCCCCAGTCGTGGCCGACAAAGATCGCCTTGTCGATCTTGAGATGATCGAGCAGGCCGACGAGGTCGCCGGTCAGATGCTCCATATCATAGGCTTCGACCGGCTCGGGGCGGTCGGTCGCGCCGTAGCCACGTTGATCCGGCACAATCACCCTGATTCCGGCGTCCCCCAGCGCCTTGATCTGGTGGCGCCAGGAGAAGGCAAGCTCCGGCCAGCCGTGGCACAGCACCACCGGCGGTGTGTCGGTCTTCGGGCCGGCTTCATAAAACCCCATACGGATGCCGTTCGTCTCGGCGAACTGCAGCGGCGGCATTTCAATCATTGCAAAATCCTATTCGGCCGCGCCCTTGATGTCGGCAGGCGGAGGCGCGAACGCCGCCTCGAGTGCATCGAATTCGAGCGGCAGCATGTCGCACAAAACCTGCACATGGGGAATGACGTTGGCGCCGACGATGAAGCCGAAATCGAGCTGGTCGCGATAGCTCTGCACGGTGATGTTGAGCGCGATGCCGTGGGTCGAGATCGAGACCGGGAAGATGTGCAGCAGTTCCGCGCCGGCGGCGTACAGCGTCTGCCGCGGGCCCGGCACGTTCGATACCGTGATGTTGGTCGCCGGCGGCAGCACGTTGGACAGGTCGGAGCGGCTGTAAAGCAGCGCCATGATCTGCACCAGGATCGGCGTGCCCAGCATCGAGATGTTGGAGACTTGCGGCATCAGGGCGCGCAACGGATGCGACATCTCCTTGGACTTGGTCGATTGCGCGATGATGGTTTCCAGCCGCTTCCTCGGGTCTTCGACGTCGGTCGCGATCGAGCAGATCATGCCGAACACCTGGTTGTTGGAGTCGGCGTTGCCCTCCTCACGCAGCGAGATCGGGACGCCTGCCGTGAGCGACTTGTTCGGCAGCGCGCCCTGGCTGATCAGATAACGCCGCACCACGCCGGAGGCGATCGCGAGCACGACGTCGTTGAGCTTGCCGCCAGACGCTTTCGCCACCGCCTTGGCGCGCGACAGCGAGATCGAGGTGCCGGCAAAACTGCGCTCCGATGAGATCGCCTTGTTGAGGATGGTCGGCGGCGAGGACATCGACTGCAGGCTCTCGCGCGATTTGGGGTCTGCGACCTTGGCCACAACATCGGACAGGCTCTTCAACATGGTCGGCATGGCGCCGGCGAACTTCACCGCGCTCTCGATCTGGAACATGGCGTTGTCGAACAGGATCGAGCCGAGGTCACTCTTGCCCGAGCGCGGCAACTCCAGGCTCTTCTTCGCGGTGGCCGCCGCCTCGAATGGCTGGGTCCAGAGCTGCTGGTAGGCATCGATCAAATTGGCTGCGATATCGCGCGGCTCGGGCGCCACCTTCCTGGCCGCCGGCGGATCGATCTCCCGCGGCACCGGTGTCACGTCGTAGATCATGCTGGTCAGCGCAGCGCCCGCGCCACCGTCGATGCAGGCATGGTGCATCTTGGAATAGAGCCCGATCTCGTTGTCCTTCATGCCCTCGAAGACGTAGAACTCCCAGAGCGGGCGAGCGCGGTTCAACAGCTTGGCGTGCATCCAGCCGACGATGCGCTCCAGCGTCGCGCGATCACGCGGCGCGGGCAGACTGGCGCGGAAGATGTGACGGTCGATGTCGAACTGGTCGTCCTCGACCCAGGACGGATGGTCGATGTCGAGCGGCGCCTTCTGCAGGCGCGCTTTGAGGATCGGCGCGATATGCAGCCGCGAGGCGAGCATCGCCTTGAACTCTTCGAAGAAGTCGCCCTTGTAGCCTTCGGGGAGGCGAAAGATCGCCATGCTGCCGACATGCATCGGCATTTCCGGCGTTTCCAGATAGAGAAACGATGCGTCCAGCGAGGACAGCTTCTTGGCGTCGCTCATGATTTCCTCCAGAGAATCAACTGATACGGGCGCCTTGGCGGCGCTTCTCGTCATATAGTCAGGACAGTGTCTGCAGTCAGGATAGTGCCTGTTCCGCAGGCCCATAGGCAATGGCAAAGGGACCGGATCGGTCAAAATGCCGGAACTCGCCTTCCGGCTGCGCCAGCCGGTCGGCGATCGCCCAGAGGGCCGCCGGGTTGACGCCAAGCCCGACATGGCTGGCGAGATGCACCTCGATATTCTCCGCGGTCGCCGATGGCCGCAACTGGGTGGTACGCCAGTTCACGACGCCGTCGGTACGAGAATAGATCGAGGTCGCGGGCACCGGCATGTCGCCGGCGATCGCCTCGCGGATCTCGGGGATGTCGTTCACCCCTTCGCCGGACAACAGCTCATAGAGTCGCGTCGCATTGGTTGCGCGGATGTCATCGGCAAACGGACTACCGAGCGTGATGACCGAGCGCACCAGCTCCGGCATCTGCAGCGCGAGATCGCGCGCATAGACGCCACCGAGGCTCCAGCCGATGATCGATATCTTGCGCCCGGATGCCTCATGGATCCGCTTCAGGAGATCGCGCAGCGCGCCCCGCTTGGAGGCGACGCCGCCGAGATTGCGGCCCAGGTTCCAGGCATGGGCGTCATAGCCGAGCTCCTTCAGATAGCGCCGCATCGGCGCCATCGATAGGTCGCTGGCAAGGAAGCCCGGCAACGCGAGCACCGGATGGCCGTCGCCCTTTGGCGCCTGCATCAGCAGCGGCGACAGCAACAGGCTCGTGTTGAACTCGAGCACGCTGCGCGCCTCGGCCAGCATCAGGAACAGGCCCGGCGGGCGCAACCGGCGTTCGGTCACCTCAGCGCTCCCGTCCGCGCCGGCCACTATTTCTTGTCCTTCTTGCCGATGCCGCCGAGGCCGGCCATCGTCACGAACATGTCCTGGAAGCGTTCGGCGATCTTGGGATCGAAAGTGAACCAGCTTTGGATCAGGGCCTCTGGCGAAACCTTGTCGATGTTCGAGATCATCTGCTGCTGCAGTCTGTCCATGACCGCGGCCTGCATCGGCGCCACGTCCGGCAAGCCCATGAACTGTCGCGCTTCGATCGGCGTACAATCTATCTCGACATTGACCTTCATGTCCGCCTCCTCAAATGCGCCTGACCCGCCTCAGTATCACCGCGACAGGGTGAGTCACGCAAGCGACCCCAACCCACCCCCGGACCCAGTCAGCCTCAATCATCCGTTATGGTCAACCAAACCAGCTCCGCTGGCAGGCGGTTCGGTGACCGGTCCGAACGTCAGGCCATGGTGCTGGCGGCCGAAATGAACGTTGGCACTCCGAAAGTTGAATGTCACGCGCTTGCGGTGACCGCGTATCCTCAAATCCCAGTCATTGCGCTGCGCCCGCGCAAACCGGTTAACCCTTTGGGAAATCGCGCTTGCGCGTCGGGCAAACTCTGGCAACATGGACGATAATACCGACCGGGCGTGTGCAACCGGCGGACAATAACGGGAACGGGGTCAGATGTCGGTACGTTGGAGTTTGGTTGCAGCGACAACAGTCGCGCTGGTCGCATGGGCTGTGCCGGCATCGGCCCAGACATTGCGCTACGCCAACCAGGGCGAACTCAAATCGCTCGATCCCTATACGCTGAAGGAAACCACGACGATCGCCCACCACGCCCATGTCTATGAAGGGTTGGTCGCGCGCGACAAGGATTTGAAGATCATCCCGGCATTGGCGGAAAGCTGGGAGACGCCAAGCCCGACCAAATGGCGCTTTCATCTGCGCAAGGGCGTGAAATTCCACAATGGCGATCCCTTCACCGCCGACGACGTGCTGTTCTCCGCCGATCGCGTCCGCGCCAAGGGCTCCAACTTCCTCAGCAACGTTCCGGGCGACGCCAAGTTCACCAAGGTCGACGACTATACGGTCGACGTGACGCTGGACTCGCCCAATCCCATCCTGACCTCGCAGTGGGATAGCTGGTTCATCATGGACAAGAAGTGGTGCGAGGACAACAACGCGGTCGCGCCGACGCCGGCCTCCGCGACCACGCCGAGCTACGCTGCATTGCACGAGAACGGCACCGGCGCCTTCATGATCGAGAGCCACCAGCCCGGCGTGAAGACCGTGTTCAAGGTGTATCCGGACTACTGGCGCAAGCCGGAGCATAATCTGAAGGAGATCATTTTCACCTCGATTGGCTCCGACGCCACAAGGGTCGCCGCGCTGCTCTCGGGCGACGTTGACGTGATCGAGCCGGTTCCGATCCAGGACATCCAGCGCGTCAATTCAAGCGGCAATGCCACCGTCCTGACCGGACCGGAAATCCGCACCCTCTTCATCGGCATGGACGTGGCGCGCGATGAGCTTCTGTACTCGAACGTCAAGGGCAAGAACCCGTTCAAAGACATCCGCGTCCGCGAAGCCTTCTACAAGACCATAGATGTCGAGCTGATCAAGACCCGCGTCATGCGGGGGTTGTCGACCCCCTCGGTGCTGATGGTCGCACCGCAGCTCTACCCGCTATCGAAGGAGTTCACTCGGCCGAAGCTGGATCCTGACGGAGCCAAGAAGCTCCTGGCCGACGCCGGCTATCCGAACGGCTTTGAAGTCACCATGGATTGCCCGAACGACCGCTACGTCAACGACGCCGCGATCTGCCAGGCTGTGGTCGGCATGCTGGCCCGCATCGGTGTCAAGGTGAACCTGCTGGCGCAGCCGAAGGCGCAGTATTTCGCCAAGGTGCTGAAGCCCGGCGGCTACCAGACCTCGCTCTTCATGCTCGGCTGGACGCCCGCCACCTCCGATTCGCACAACGTGCTACACGATATCCTCGGCTGCCGTGACGATCCAAAGGATTCCACCCGCGGCGAAGCCAATCTCGGCGGCTATTGCAACAAGGAGGTCGACGCGCTCACCGACAAGGTGCTGGTCGAACCCGACACCGCCAAGCGTGATCAGCTGATCAAGCAGGCCTACGAGATCGTCATCAAGGAATATGGCTACATCCCGTTGCACCAGCAGGCGCTGGCGTGGGGCGTATCGAACAAAGTCAAGCTGACCCAGCGCGCGGACAACCAGGTCCTGCTGTACTGGGCGACCAAACAAGGTGAGTGAGTGACGCCAGCGAATTCGGTCCCGGAAGCCCCTGCTTCCGGGACTTGTCGTTTTCCGGCCGCGCAGCGTCGCTCGACTGGTTTGAAAACAAGTCTGAAAAGCAGTGAAAGGTAGAGATGCTCGCTTTCACTCTTCGCCGCGCGCTGCAGGCCATCGGCGTCATGATCGCTGTCGGCGTCATCTCGTTCGCGATGTTCCGCTTCGCGGGCGACCCCGTAAGCCAGATCGTCTCGATCGACACCTCGGCCGCGGAGCGTGCCTCGATCCGGCAGTCGCTTGGCCTCGACGATCCCGTGCTGGTGCAGTTCGGCCGCTACTTCATCAACGCCGCGCAGTTCAAGTTCGGCGTGTCCTATCAATTCCGCCTGCCGGTCGCTGACCTGCTGAAGGAGCGCCTGCCTGCGACTCTCGAGCTTGCGGTCTCCGCCACCATTCTCGCCATGGTGTTCGGCATCCTGATGGGGGTCTATTCCGCGTTGCGGCGCGACACCGTCCTGGCCAAATTATTCCAGGCTGTTTCGCTGGTCGGCATCTCGCTGCCGACCTTCCTGATCGGTATCCTCCTGATCTATCTGTTCGCGGTGACGCTGGGCTGGCTGCCCTCCTTCGGCCGCGGCCAGGTGGTGAAGCTCGGTTGGTGGACCACCGGGCTTCTCACCCTCTCCGGCCTCAAGGCGCTGATCCTGCCATCAATCACGCTCGGACTGTTCCAGATGACCCTGATCATGCGGCTGGTACGCGCCGAAATGCTGGAGGTGCTGCGCACCGACTACATCCGCTTCGCCCGTGCCCGCGGGCTGACCACCCGCGCGATCCATTTCGGCCATGCGCTGAAGAACACACTGGTTCCCGTCATCACGGTCGCCGGGCTGCAGTTTGGCTCGGTTATTGCATTTTCGATCATCACCGAAACCGTGTTCCAGTGGCCGGGCATGGGACTTCTGTTCGTGCAGGCCGTGCAAAACGTCGATATTCCGATCATGGCCGCGTATCTCTTGATGGTCTCGCTGATCTTCGTCACCATCAATCTCGTGGTTGATATCCTCTATACGGTGGTCGATCCGCGCTTGCGCGCCACCGTCAGCCGCGCGTCATAGGGCAAGGATGAACCATGTCTGACGCGGTTGTTCCCCATCGCAGCGAAGAGGGTGCACAGACCCCGCCCGGCGCCGGCTGGTTCCGGCGCGCGCTCGACAGCGACATCTTCTACTCGTTCCGCCGCTCGAAGATGACCATGGCGGCGGCCATCGTGACGCTGCTGTTCTTCCTGCTGGCAATCTTCGCGCCCTTGCTATCTGCGCAAAACCCGTTCGATCCCGCGCAACTGCAACTGATGAATTCGCGGATTCCGCCGCTGTGGACTGCCGATGGCCAGAGCCCGTTCCTGCTCGGCACCGACGAGCAGGGCCGCGATGTCTTCTCGGCCATCCTCTACGGCCTGCGCGTCTCGCTCGCCGTGGGTGTCGCCGGCGTGGTCTTTGCCGGCGCACTCGGCATCGCGCTCGGGCTGATCGCCGGCTATTTCGGCGGCGCGATCGACAGCCTGATCATGCGGATCGCCGACGTGCAGCTCACCTTTCCGGCGATCCTGATCGCGCTTCTGGTCAACGGGGTCGCCAAATCGCTGCTCGGCAACCGGCTTGACGAAACCAGCACGCTCGGCGTGCTCGTGGTCGCGATCGGCCTCAGCTTCTGGGTGCAGTATGCCCGCACCGTACGCGGCTCGGTCATGGTCGAGAAGAACAGGGATTACGTGGCGGCCGCGCAACTGATCGGCCTGCCGGCGCCGACCATCATGCTGCGGCACGTGCTGCCGAACACCATGGGCCCGATCCTTGTCATCGCAACCATCAATCTCGCGCTTGCGATCATCACCGAGGCAACGCTGTCGTTCCTCGGCGCTGGCATGCCCGACACCATGCCTTCGCTCGGCACCTTGATCCGGATCGGCAACAACTACCTGTTCGCCGGCGAATGGTGGATCGTCGCCTTTCCAGGCATTGCGCTGGCTGGCCTGATCCTGTCCATCAACCTGCTCGGCGACTGGCTGCGCGACGCGCTCAATCCAAAGCTCCGATGACCCAGCCTGTCCTCTCCGTCCGCAACCTCGAGGTGGAATTCGTCACCCGGCGCGCCGTCTTGCACGCGATCAACGGCGTGTCGTTCGATATCGCCAAGGGCGAGGTGCTCGGCGTGGTTGGCGAGTCCGGCGCCGGCAAGTCGGTGACGGGCCTTGCCGTGATCGGGCTGATAGATCCGCCGGGCCGCATCTCCGCCGGCCAGATCGAGCTGTCGGGCATGCGGATCGATCGTCTGCCACCGGAAGAAATCCGCCGCATCCGGGGAAAACGGATCGGCATGATCTTCCAGGATCCGCTGACCAGCCTCAATCCGCTGTACCGGATCGGCGATCAAATCATCGAGACCATCCGCACCCACACCAATCTCGGCGAGAGCGCAGCGCGCAAACGCGCCATCGACCTGCTCGCCGAGGTCGGGATTCCCGCGCCGGAGAAACGCATCGACGGCTACCCTCACGAATTCTCCGGCGGCATGCGCCAGCGCGTCGTTATTGCGCTGGCGATCTGTGCCGAGCCCGAACTGATCATCGCCGACGAACCGACGACCGCGCTCGACGTCTCGGTGCAGGCGCAGATCATCGCGCTGATCAAGCGGCTCGGGCGTGACCACGGCACCGCGGTGATGCTGGTGACCCATGACATGGGCGTGATCGCCGAAACCTGCGACCGCGTCGCCGTGATGTATTCGGGCCGCATCGCCGAAATCGGTCCGGTGCAGGACGTCGTGCGCAATCCGCTGCATCCCTACGCCAAGGGCCTGATGGGCGCGATCCCGACGCTCGCGGGCGAGGACAAGCGGCTGGTGCAGATTCCCGGATCGATGCCGCGGCTGTCGGCGATCCCGCCGGGCTGCCCGTTCAATCCGCGTTGCGCCTTTGTGTTCGACCGCTGCCGCGTCGAGCGGCCCGAGCCGATTCTGCACGGCACGCAAGCGGTCGCCTGCCATCTGTTCGAGCCCGCGAAGGTCACAGCGGCATGAGCGGGACGCTGATCGAGGTGAAGAACCTGCGCCGCGTCTTCGACGTCTCGAAGCCGTGGCTCAACCGCGTGCTCGAAGGCGGCCATCTCGAATTCCTGAAGGCGGTCGACGGCGTCACCTTCGACATCAAGCGCGGCGAGACCTTCGCGCTGGTCGGTGAATCCGGCTCCGGCAAGACCACGGTCGCGCGCATGGTCGTAGGTCTGTTGCCGCCAAGCTCCGGCGAAGTCGTCATCGACGGTGTCTCGATGACCAACCCGCGGCAAGCCCAGGAGCGCCGCCGTCTGCGCCGCCGCATCCAGATGATCTTCCAGGATCCCTATGCGAGCCTCAATCCGCGCTACCGCGTCGATGCCATCGTTGCCGAGCCGATCCGCGCCTTCGCGCTGATCCAGGGCGAGCGCGACATCAAGGCGCGCGTCGGCGAATTGCTAACGCTGGTCGGACTGCACCCCGACGACGGCCTGAAATTCCCGCATGAATTTTCCGGCGGCCAGCGCCAGCGCATCGCGATCGCCCGCGCGCTGGCCTCGGAAGCCGAGTTCATCGTCTGCGACGAGCCGACCTCGGCGCTCGATGTTTCCGTGCAGGCGCAGATCCTCAATCTGATGCGCGACTTGCAGGACAAATTCGGCCTGACCTATCTCTTTATCAGCCACAACCTCGCCGTGGTCCGCCACATGGCGACCCGGATCGGCGTGATGTATCTCGGCCGCATCGTCGAGATCGCCGAAAGCCGAAAGCTGTTCGATGATCCGCAGATGCCCTACACAAGGATGTTGCTCGGCGCGGTTCCCGATCTGGCGATGTCCGGCCGCCAGCGCATTCCGGTCAAGGGCGAAATCCCCAACCCGATCGATCCGCCGCCAGGATGCGCCTTCAACCCGCGCTGCCCGCTGACATTCGAGTTGTGCCGCCAGAAGGCGCCGGATCTGATCAATGGCGTGGCCTGCCACGCCGTCAACAGCCCGGTCGCGGCTGTTCCGGCGTGATCACGCGGATGCGAGCAGCCATGTGCACCAGACGGTTGGCATCCCAGGCCGCCTGTGATCAAGTGCGCCGCAACAAGCCCTTGGACAGTGAAGCCGCATGAGCAACGTCAATCCCGATCCGTTCACCACCCGGCCTGAAATCGAAGGCACGTTCGGCGTCGTCACCTCGACGCACTGGA
Organism: Bradyrhizobium sp. LTSPM299; assembly: GCF_000938235.1. Taxonomy (NCBI): domain Bacteria; kingdom Pseudomonadati; phylum Pseudomonadota; class Alphaproteobacteria; order Hyphomicrobiales; family Nitrobacteraceae; genus Bradyrhizobium; species Bradyrhizobium sp. LTSPM299. The sequence continues at coordinate 66,771 of NZ_JYMU01000094.1, read as the reverse complement.
TCGCCACCGCGGTCGGCATGGGGATCCTGGAGAAGGGCGGCAATGCCTTCGACGCCGGCGTCGCGGCGGCCTTCACGCTGCAGGTGGTCGAGCCGCATCTGAACGGACCCGGCGGTGACGTTCCGATCATTGTGCACGATGTGAAGCGCGGCAAGAGCGAAGTGATCTGCGGCCAGGGTCCGGCGCCGGCCAAGGCGACGATCGCGCATTACCGCAGCGAGGGCCTCGAGATGGTGCCCGGCACCGGGCTACTTGCTGCCTGCGTGCCCGGCACGTTCGAGACATGGATGCTGCTGCTGCGCGACTACGGAACTGTGAAGCTCCGCGACGTGCTGGAGCCCGCAATCATCTATGCGCGCGACGGCTATCCGCTGGTCGAGCGCGCCTCCGCCACCATCCAGATCGTCGAGCAATTGTTCCGGAAATACTGGACCACCTCGGCGGATGTCTATCTGCCTAACGGCGAAGTGCCGAAGCCCGGCACGATCTTCACCAACAAGCGGCTTGCGGAGACCTACACCCGCATTCTTAACGAGGCCGAGAGCGCCGGCGGCGACCGTGTGGCGCAGATCGAGCGTGCGCGCCAGTCCTGGTCCAAGGGTTTTGTCGCCGAGGCGATCGACAAATTCTGCCGCACCCAGGACGTCATGGACGTCTCGGGCTCACCGCATCGTGGCGTGCTGACCGCCGACGACATGGCGCGTTGGCAACCGACGATCGAAGCACCGCTCACTTATGATTACGGCCGCTACACCGTCCAAAAAGCCGGCGTCTGGAGCCAGGGCCCGGTGATGCTGCAGCAGCTCGCGCTGCTGAAGGGCTTTGATCTCGACGGGCTCGATCCTGTCGGTCCCGACTTCATCCATCTGCAGATCGAATGCGCCAAGCTTGCCTATGCCGACCGCGAGACGTTCTACGGCGATCCCAAATTCACCGAGATCCCGATCGAGACGCTGCTGTCGGACGCCTATAATGACGAACGCCGCAAGCTGATCTCAAAGGACAAGGCGTCGCTCGACTTTATTCCCGGCTCGGTCGAGGGCTTCGGTGCCGTCGTCAAGCTGCGCCGCGCGGAGGGGCACCGCGAAGCCGTCGGCGCCATGGGTGCCGGCGAGCCAACGGTCGGCCGCTTCGGCGAGGTGCGTGGCGACACCGTGCATTTCGACATCATCGACAAGGCCGGCAACATGATCTCGGCGACGCCGTCCGGCGGCTGGCTGCAGTCCTCGCCTGTCATTCCCGAACTTGGCTTCTGTCTCGGCAGCCGCGCGCAGATGTTCTGGCTGGAGGAAAACCACCCGGCCGCGCTGGCGCCGGGCAAGCGGCCGCGTACCACGCTGTCGCCGACCATGGCGCTGCGCGACGGCGAGCCGTATCTCGCATGGGGTTCGCCAGGCGGCGACCAGCAGGATCAGTGGATCACGCAGTTCTTCCTGCGGCACGTTCACGCCAAGATGAATCTGCAGGAGGCGATCGACGCGCCGGCCTGGCACTCCGAGCATTTCCCGATTTCGTTCTGGCCACGCACCGCGCGACCCGGCGTGCTGGTGCTGGAAAATCGCGTACCGAAGCCGACCGTCGACGAATTGAAGCGGCGTGGCCATGTGGTGGAGATCGGCCCCGATTGGTCGGAAGGCCGCCTCACCGCGGCCTCGAAAGTCGGCCCCCGCCGCCGCGCCGCTGCCAACCCGCGCGGCATGCAGGGCTACGCGGCGGGCCGCTAGATAGAGGCTTGAGATGACCTGGTCGATCATCGCCCGCGATAGCGCCACCGGCCAGTTCGGCATCGCGGTTGCGACGCGGTTCTTTGCGGTCGGTGCCCGCGTGCCCCATATCGCGGCCGGCATCGGCGCGATAGCGACGCAGGCGATGGTCAATCCGTATTACGGCATCGACGGTGTCACACTGCTGCGCGAGGGCAAGAGTCCGGACGACGTCATCGCGGCGCTGCTCGCCACTGATGCCGGACGCGAGAGCCGGCAGGTCCATGTCATGGACGTCAAGGGCCGCATATCAGCGCATTCCGGTAGCGACTGCGTCGACTGGTTTGGCCATATCTCGGGCGATGGCTTTTCGATCGCCGGCAACATGCTGGTTGGTCCCGCGGTGCTCGACGACACCGCGAAAGCCTATGCCGCCAATGCGACGCTGCCGTTCGCGCAGCGCCTGATCAAGGCCATGTTCGCCGGCGAGGCCGCCGGGGGCGACAAGCGCGGCAAGCAATCGGCGGCGCTCTTGATCCATGGCACGGAGGAATGGTCCGATCTCGACCTGCGGGTCGACGACCATGCCGATCCCCTGCGCGAGCTGGAGCGGCTGGAGGCGGTCAGCCGCGAGCGCTGGGTGCATTTCCGAAAATTCATGCCGACCCGCGACAATCCCGCCGGGATCACCGACCGTACCATCATTGACGCCGCCATCGATGCCGCAGCGAAGAGCCAGGGATGACGGCTGGCCCGCTGATCGAGATCGAGGGCCTGCGCGTCATCTTCCACGGCGATGACGGCCGCACCACGCACGCCGTCGATCGGGTCGATCTCAGCGTCGCCAAGGGCGCAACCCTTGGCCTGGTCGGCGAATCCGGTTGCGGCAAGAGCGTGACTTCGCTTGCGATCATGGGCTTGCTGCCGAAGCAATCCGCCGCCGTCACCGGCGCGATCCGCTTCGACGGCTTCGATCTGCTCGACGTTCCCGACCAGACGCTGCGCGATTTGCGCGGCAATCGGCTTGCGATGATCTTCCAGGAGCCGATGACCTCGCTCAACCCGAGTTTTACGATCGGCGACCAGATCGTCGAGACCATCCTGCGTCACCGCGGCGGCTCGCGGCGCAGTGCGCGCGAGCGCGCCATCGCGCTGTTGCGCCGCGTCCACATCCCCTCACCCGACAAGCGCATCGACGACTATCCGCACAAGCTTTCCGGCGGCATGCGCCAGCGCGTGATGATCGCGATGGCGCTGGCCTGCGACCCGCAGCTTCTGATCGCGGACGAGCCGACCACCGCGCTCGACGTCACCCTGCAGGCGCAGATCCTCGATCTGATGCGCGAGCTGAAGGATGCGAGCGGGGCGGCGATCATCCTGATCACCCACGATCTCGGCGTCGTCGCCGAAGTCTGCGACGAGGTCGCGGTGATGTATGCCGGTGAGATCGTCGAGCGCGCACCCGTCGACGATCTCTTCGCCAATCCGCAGCATCCCTATACGGTCGGCCTGCTCGGCTCGATCCCGCGGCTCGACCGCCGCACCACCCATCTCGCCACCATCGAGGGCATGGTGCCGAACATGGCGAACCCGCCGGCGGGCTGCCGCTTCGCCGCGCGCTGCCCGTTCGTCGAAGACGACTGCATCAAGACCCCGCCGCCGCTCGCGATGCTGAGCGCCACCCACGCCTCGCGCTGCATCAGGGCGCCGCTAGAACGGCTGGTGTCATGACCGCGCTGCTCGAGGTCGAGGGCCTGGTCAAGCACTTCGTCGCCGCGCGCTCGGTGTTCGGCCGCCCGACCGCCCATGTGAAGGCCGTCGACGGCGTCAGCTTCACGGTCGAGGCCGGAAAGACGCTCGCGCTGGTCGGCGAATCCGGCTGCGGCAAATCCACCGTCAGCCGGCTGGTGCTGCGGCTGATCGAGCCCGACGCAGGCACCGTCCGTTTCGAGGGCCGCGATCTCGGCGCGCTCAATGCTACACAGTTGCGCGCGTTCCGCCGCGACGCGCAGATCATCTTCCAGGACCCCTATGCCTCGCTCAACCCGCGGATGACGGTGAGCCAGATCCTGATCGAACCGCTGGCACTGCATGATTTGGTGCCATCAACGCGCCGCCGCGAGCGAGTCGAGGAGCTGCTGCGCCTGGTCGGGCTCGAGCCGCGCTTCGCCCGCCGCTACCCGCATGAATTCTCCGGCGGCCAGCGCCAGCGCATCGCGATTGCCCGGGCGCTTGCGGTCGAGCCGAAGCTGATCATCTGCGACGAGCCGGTGTCCGCGCTCGACGTCTCGATCCGATCGCAGATCCTCAATCTGTTGCGCGACCTGCAGGATCGCCTCGGGCTTGCGTATATTTTCGTCTCGCATGACCTCGCGGTGGTCAAGCACATCGCCGACCGCGTCGCCGTCATGAATCTCGGCACCATCGTCGAAACCGCGAACGCCGATGCGCTGTTCGCCGCCCCGCGCCATCCCTATAGCCGCGCGCTGCTGTCGGCGATCCCGGTGCCTAAACCGAAGGCGAAGCGCAGCCGCATTGTGCTGCAGGGAGACATGCCGAGCGCGCTCGATCCGCCTTCCGGCTGCCGCTTCCACACCCGCTGCCCCTATGTGGTCGCGCGCTGCCGCGCCGAAGTGCCGCAGCTTAGCGATGATGGCACCGGACATGCAACGGCGTGTCACCGGACCGCAGAGCTGCCGCCGGCGGATGCGATCGTCCCGTCCGACGGCGGCTTCTCACCGGCGCTGGAGAAATTGATCGCGGCTTTCAGCGGCCCTTCGGAAGGGGCCGCACGTTCCGGGGTTGGTACTATCGGGACACCGGCCGGCGCGTCAACATGGGGAACGGTATGATGAGGATGTTTCTGAAGGCGGCGACCGCCGCGGCCCTGTTGCTGGCGCTCGGCGCAGGCGTCCAGAGCCAGGCTCAAGCCCAGACCACGTTGCGCATCGGCCTCGCCGAGGACCCTGACATCCTCGACCCCTCGACCGCGCGCACCTATGTCGGCCGCATCGTATTCGCCGCCTTCTGCGACAAGCTGTTCGACATCGACGAGAAACTCAACATCGTGCCGCAGCTTGCGCTCTCGCACGAGACTTCGGCGGACGGCAAGGAAGTCACGATCAAGCTGCGCCCCGGCGTCAAATTCCAGGACGGCGAGCTGTTCGACGCGGAAGCGGCAAAGTTCTCGATCGAACGCCACATGACGATGCCGACCTCGTTCCGCAAGTCGGAGCTTGCCAGCGTCGATCATGTCGAGGTGGTCGACCCGCTCACCATCAAGCTGGTGCTGAAGACGCCGTACTCGCCGCTGGTTGCCCAGCTCACCGACCGCGCCGGCATGATGGTGTCGCCGAAGGCGGCCAAGGAGGCCGGCGACAAGTTCGGCCTGCATCCGGTCTGCGCCGGGCCGTACAAATTCGTCGAGCGGGTGCAGCAGGACCGCATCGTGTTCGAGAAGTTCGCCGACTACTGGAACAAAGACAACATCTTCATCGACCGCATCGTCTATTTGCCGATCGTCGACGCCACCGTGCGGCTCGCCAATCTGAAATCCGGCGGGCTTGATCTGATCGAACGCGTGCTGGCGACCGACATCAAGGATGTCCGCGCCGATCCGAAGCTCGTGCTGTCGACCGCGCCCGAGCTCGGCTATCTCGGCCTCACCATCAATATCGGCAACGACAAGGCCAAAGGACCGCTCAGTCAGTCGGAAAAGGTGCGCCAGGCACTTGATCTATCGATCGATCGCGAGGCGCTCAACCAGGTCGTGTTCAACGGCGAATTCACGCCGGGCAATCAGTGGGTTTCTCCGACCCATCCCTATTATCAGAAGGCGTTTCCGGTTCGCGGCAGCGACATCGCCAAGGCCAAGGCGCTGCTGAAGGAAGCCGGCGTCGCACTGCCTGTGACCGTCGACTACATGATCCCCAAGGGCTCGGAGTATGAGGCAGTGGCCCAGGTCGTGCAATCGATGGCGGCCGAAGCCGGCTTCGACCTCAAGATCCGCGTCGTCGAGTTTGCCACCACTTTCAAGCAGGCCCAGGCCGGCGAATTCCAGGTATTCCAGATCAACTGGAGCGGCCGGATCGATCCCGACGGCAATTCCTACGTCTTCATGCACTCAAAGGCGCCGCAGAACGACGGCGGCTATTCCAGTCCGGACGCCGACCAACTAATGGAGGATGCGCGGTTGATCGCCGATCCCGCGCAGCGCAAGGCGATCTACGAGAAGCTGACCAAGATCCTGCTCAATGATGAGCCGATCATCTACCTGTTTCACCGCAAGCTCTTGATCGCTCACACCACCAAGGTCGAAGGCTACCGGCAGATGCCGGACGGACTGGTGCGGGTGGTCGGGCTGAAGCTGAAATGAAGATGCACGCCCGGCGCTCGCGTCCCGGATGCGTTGCAGCGCGGCAGCGGTGCAATGCTGTTCCGGGACCCATCGCGAGGCAAGCATGGGTCCCGGTTCTGCACCGCATCGCTTTGCGCTGCGCTGCGCCCGGGACACGAGGGAACTCATGCTGAACTTCCTCGCCAAGCGGCTGGTCCAGATCGTCCCGACGCTGTTCTTCGTCTCGGTCCTGATCTTCTCGCTGCAGCATCTGCTGCCGGGCGATCCCGCGCTGGTGATGGCCGGCGAGGAGCGCGACCCCGCCGTCATCGAGCAGATCCGCCAGCAATATCACCTCGATCAGCCGATCCCGGTGCAATATGTCTACTGGATCAAGGGCGTGCTGTCCGGCGACTTCGGCGAGTCCTTGCGCAACAAGATGCCGGTGCTGAGCCTGATCGCGCAGAAACTGCCGGTGACGATGCAGATCGCCGGTATGGCGATCGTGATCGCCTTCCTGATCGGCATTCCCGCCGGCATTATCTCGGCGGTCAAGAAAGGCACCGCCTGGGACTATGGCGCCAATCTGTTCGCGCTGTGGGGCATCTCGACGCCGAATTTCTGGCTCGGCATCATGCTGATCTTCCTGTTCTCGATCAAACTAGGTTGGCTGCCGGCCTCCGGCTACGTGCCGCTGAGCGAGGACTGGCGCGCCAGTCTCGCCGCGTCGATCATGCCGGCTTTCGTGCTCGGCAACGCGATCGCGGCGATCCTGATGCGGCACACCCGCAGCGCCATGCTGCAGGTCTTGGAAAGCGACTATGTCCGCACCGCGCGCGCCAAGGGCCTGTCGGAGCGGGCGGTAATCCTCAAGCATGCGATGCGCAACGCGCTGACGCCGATCATCACGCTCGGCGCGCTCGAGCTTGGCACGCTGCTGTCGGGCGCAGTGCTGACCGAGCAGATCTTCTCGATCCCCGGCTTCGGCAAGCTGATCGTCGACGCCGTATTCAACCGCGATTACGCCGTGGTGCAAGGCGTGGTCCTGACCACCGCGACGATCTACATCGCGCTCAACCTGATTGCCGACATCGCCTACATCCTCGTCAACCCGCGGCTGAGGGGCTGACGCGATGACCGACACCGCCCTCGGCGCGATCCCCCTCACCGCAACAGACGAGCTGGAAAGCCCGGCGCGCCGCGCCTGGCGACGGTTGATGAAACGCAAGGGCGCCGTCATTGGTCTCATCGTGATTGCAATCTTCGTTCTGCTGGCGATCTCAGCGCCGCTGGTCGTGCCCTACGATCCGATCGCGACCAGCTGGTCGCTGGTGCGCAAGGGCCCGTCGGCGCAGCACTGGTTCGGCACCGACGATCTCGGCCGCGACGTGCTCGCGCGCGTCGTGTTCGGCGCCCGCGCCTCGCTGCTGGCGGGCGCAATCTCGGTCGGCATCGCACTCACGATCGGCGTTCCGCTCGGGCTGCTCGCCGGCTATCGCGGCGGCTTCATCGATGCGCTGATCGGGCGCATCACCGATGCGATGCTGGCCTGCCCGTTTTTGATCCTCGCGATCGCGCTCGCGGCCTTCCTTGGGCCCAGCCTCGGCAATGCGATGATCGCAATCGGCATCTCGGCGACGCCGGTCTTCATCCGGCTGACCCGCGGCCAGGTGATGAGCGTCAAGGTCGAGGACTATGTCGAGGCCGCTCGCGCCATGGGCAACCCGCGCTGGCGCATCGCGCTGTTCCACATCCTGCCGAACATCATGCCGGCGTTGCTGGTGCAGGCGACGCTGTCGATCGCGGCCGCGATCATTGCGGAAGCCGCGCTCTCCTTCCTCGGTCTCGGTCAGCAGCCGCCATTGCCATCCTGGGGCAGCATGCTCAACGCCGCCCAGCGCTTCCTCACCAACGCGCCCTGGATGGCGATCTGGCCGGGGCTCGCGATCTTCCTGGTGGTGCTCAGTTTCAACCTGGTCGGCGACGGCCTGCGCGACGCGCTGGACCCGAAGGCGCGGTGAGCACATCGCTCAAATCGCAACTACGGGATGCACGGATTGTTTACGTGGGGCGACGATCCTCACAGCGCCAGCCGGCCATGGCTTCCGTTCGAGGCATTCATGCGGTTCCTCATTTCAGCAATCTTGATCGGCGGATTGGTCACAGCGGCGCATGCCGCTTCGCTCGACCTTCCCAGGAGCACGCCGATCGCGCGCGGCGAGCCGTGCCGCGTGGACGATGCCGCCGTGGAGCGCACCAAGCCGGCCGCACCAATGCAGATCAGCCGCCGCGCCGCGGTCTACGTCGTCCAACACGTTCGGAAAGCCTGTCGATTGTTAGCCGACGCAGACGACGGTCGCTCACGGTCGGATTCAGTTCGTGACGATCTTTATCGCACCCTTCTCGTTCCGATCTACCGAGCCCATCCGGACGTCGTCGAGCAGCCGTTTTCGCCGTCAGCGATTCCCAAGGTCGTCAGCGCCACGTCGCGAGATATCGGAAGAGCGGCAGCCAACCGCCTTACGATCGAAGTGGCGCGCTTGCAGAAGAGCATCGTTGAGCTCGGTGGCGATGGGTCTGACAGGTCGGTCGATGAGAGCGCCGCCAGGAAAGCGGCTGAGGCTTTGATCGACGCCGCCATCGAACTCTCATTCGCCGGCAAGATTACATTCGATGCGTATCCCGAGCTGTTCGCAAAGGAGGGCGACAAGGTCCCCGCTCAGCCCCGCACGGCCGAGCGGGACGCCGACTTTCGCAAGGGAGCTCCACCTCTCGGCTCCGTCAAACTAAGCGATGCCGCACTGGCGCTGATACAATCGTTCATGCGAGAGGTTCGTCGCGCGGCCGGAGGCGATCGGATCGCTGCGATCGGCTGGGCCCATGAGCAAAAATCCAAGGGGCCCGGCGACGCCGCCTGGTCCAGCCAAGGGGCCGGCTGGATACTCGGCGCCTACTGGAAGTCCGAGGTTCCACCTGATGTCATCGACACCGTTCGTGGTGTCGAAATCGTCTTCAGTGCCGAAGATCTGTCGGCGCTCGTGGGTAAAACAATAGATGCGACAAAGCAGAAGCTGTTCGTGCGCGATTGAGTACAAGCGCTGCGGCGGAAAGCACCGTCATCCTGAGGAGCGCGCTCTTGCGCGCGTTTCGAAGGATGCACGGCCCGGCTGTGGCCGATTCATCCTTCGAGGCTCGCTCCGCTCGCGCCTCAGGATGACGGAGATGAATTGTGCGCACCGCACTATCCACATCATTGCGAGCGAAGCGAAGCAATCCATTGTCACCGAACGCACGGCGCGATGGATTGCTTCGTCGCGGAGCCTGTCATCGGGCGCGCATTCGCGCGACCCGTTGGCTTCTCGCAATGACGGAGAACGCTAAATCACCACCTCCCGCAGCACCCTCCGGCAATCCATCTCGTATTCGAGATCGACCACCGGCGGGCGGGCGAAGTGCCAGGTCAGGCCGGAGCGCGTGGCGCCGCAGCGGACCAGTTCGTCTGCGATCACGGGGTGGATATCGTGCACGGTGTAGGCCTGCACGGCTGTCGTCTCCTTCCAGCCGAAGCCGAATTCGGCAAGGCGGCGCTCCATCTCGCTCGCTGTGAAGCGAACCTTCTCCCGCCACGCGTCGGGGCTGAGGTCGCGATAGCGCACGATGCGCTCCGGGTAGCTGCCAGGGCCGCCGCGCGCCTCGGCACCTCCAGCGATCACGAAGGACGGTGACTCGGTCGCGCTCGGCCGCGTGAACGAGAACGCGTAGAATGACGGCTCCGACGGCGGGTCGATCTCGGGGCAGACATTGCTGCGCGCCACCGGATTGGTGGTGCCGTCGAACAGGTCCCATTCCGCGAGCGTCTTGACGTAATGCTGGTTGAAGGCGCGAAAGCCGTCTTCGGTGAAGGCGGCGGGCGAGCGCAACTCGCAGGCGCAGAACGCAGTCAACGGCCGGCCTGCGCCCTGGATGGTTGCGGCGATCCGCGCAAAGCCTTCGGCGAGCGGCACCGGTTGATCGAACCGCACCCGCTCGATCTCATAGCCGGGGCTCGCCTGCGCGCCGCTTGAATACTGGAATACGGCGGGAATGAACCGGTAATTGCCGGCCGCGAAATCGCTTACCATGTCTGTTCCTCCAGATCTTGTTCCATAGCGTTTTCGAGCGAAGTGGATCCCGGTTCGCGTGAAGAAAACGCGTCAAACGAAAAAGTTCCTGCCCTGCGCAGAGACGATATTACGGCACAAAGAAAAGGCGGCAATGGCTTTCGCCAGTGCCGCCTTTTCTTTGAGTACGAGCCTCGAGGGCTCAGGTCGGTTTCAGCGCACCCTGACCACCGCCGACATCGAAATCGGCGATCTGCTTGGCGCGTTCCGAGTTGGCCGCAGCCTGGTGGTCGGTCGCGATCACCGTGTAGACCATTGGCAGCACGAACAGCGTGAACAGGGTGCCAATCGTCATGCCGGCGACAATAACGAGACCGATCGAGAAACGGCTGGCAGCGCCGGCGCCTGAGGCCGTCAGCAGCGGCAGCAAGCCGGTCACCATCGCGGCCGTCGTCATCAGGATCGGACGCAGACGAATGCGGGCCGCCATCTCGATCGCCGCGCGGCGGTCGAGCCCCTCGTTGAGCTGCAGCTCGTTGGCGAATTCCACCATGAGGATACCGTGCTTGGTGATCAGTCCGACCAGCGTCAGCAGGCCCACCTGGGTATAGATGTTCATGGTCGCCAAGCCGAAGAACAACGGGATCAGGGCGCCGACGATCGCCATCGGCACGCTGATCATGATCACGCAAGGGTCACGCAAGCTCTCGAACTGCGCTGCCAGCACCAGGAAGATGATGATCGCAGCGAATATGCCGGTGACAAGCAGCTGACCGCCTTCGTGAACATACTGTCTGGAATCGGCGAGGAAGTCGTAGGTGAAGCCGGACGGCAGCTTCTTGGCTTCGCCTGTCAGGAAGTCGACCGCCTGCCCCATCGAGACGCCCGGCATCGGAACGGCCTGGAAAGTCGACGAGTTGAGCTGGTTGTAATGGGTCAGCGCGTTCGGATCGACGCCGGTCTCGACCGTAACAACGGTCGAGAGCCGCACCTGCTGCCCGGTCGCGGTTGGCACGTAATAGTTATCGAACGACTCCGGCGCCAGCCGGTTGATGCGCGGCACCTGCGGGATCACCTGATAGGAGCGCCCTTCCAGGTTGAAGCGGTTAACATAGTTGCCGCCGAGCAGCGTCGCCAGCGCGCCACCGATCGACTGCATGGTGATGCCGAGGTCGCTCGCCTTGGAGCGATCGACCTTCACTCTGACCACCGGCTGGTTGAAGTCGAGGTCGCTGTCGCTGACGATGAACAGGCCGCTGCTGCGCGCGGCAGTCTTCAGCTTGTTCATCTGGTCGAACACCTGCTCGAACCCGGCCGTCGAGCTGATCACCATCTGGACTGGCAGACCGCCTGGTCCGCCGGGCAGCGGCGGCAGGCTGAAGGCGAACGCATTGACGCCCTCGATCTTCGAGAGCTCCGCCTGAACCAGCGGCTGCAGCGCCTGCGCGGAGCGCTTGCGCTCATCCCAAGGCTTGAGCAGCATGCCGGCGAAGCCGCCCTGCGGACCGGTGAGGCCGTTCAGGACGAAGCGCAGGTCGGTTTCCGGAAACTTTTGGAACTCCTTGTCCATCTTGTCGCCGTAGAAGTCGATGTAGTCGATGTTGGCGTATTTCGGCGCCTTGGTCACCGCGAACACGATGCCCTGGTCCTCCTGTGGCGCCAGTTCACTCTGGGTGTGCATGAAGAGAAAGCCCACGAGGCCAAAAATGGTCAGCGCGAACAGGGCCGTGATCGGGCGGTAGTCAAGCGAGCGGTCGAGTTGGCGGCCATAGGCGCGAGTCATCGCGCCGAACACGCGATTGACCAGTTTGGCGAAACGCCCCTCTTCCGTATTCTTGAGGAACACCGAGCACATCATCGGCGACAGCGTCAGCGCGATCACACCCGACACGATCACCGAGCCGGCCAGCGTGAAGGCGAATTCGCGGAACAGCGTGCCGGTCACGCCGCCGAGGAAGCCGATCGGCGCGTACACCGCTGCGAGCGTGATCGTCATGGAGACGACAGGGCCCACGATTTCTCGCGCGCCTTTCAGCGAAGCCTGCACTGGTGGCAGGCCCTCTTCGAGATGGCGATGGATGTTTTCCACCACGACGATGGCGTCGTCGACCACGAGCCCGATCGCCAGCACCATCGCCAGCAGCGTCAGCAGGTTGAAGCTGAATCCGGCGGCCAGCATCAGGATGCAGACGCCGACCAGCGACAGCGGGATCGTCACGACCGGGATGATCACCGACCGGAACGATGCCAGGAACAGGAAGATCACGACGACGACGATCAGAACCGCTTCGGAGAGCGTCTTCTCGACCTCGTCGATCGACGATTGGATGAACTTGGTGGAGTCATAGGCCACCTTCATCTTCATCGACGGCGGCAAATTGCGCTCGAGGCTGGGGAACAGATCGCGCACGCCCTTCACCAGCGTCAGCGGGTTGCCCTGCGGCGTCGCCTTGATGCCGATGAAGATCGCATGCTCGCCGTTGAAGGCGACGCTGGAGTCCGTGCTCTGCGCCGCGAGTTCTACCGTCGCGATGTCCTCGATGCGCACGAACCCGCCGTCCTTCGACTTCACGATCATTCGCTTGAACTGATCGATGTTCTGAAGGTCGGTGTTGGCCGACACGTTGGAGACGATGAAAAAGCCCTTGGTCTGGCCGGCGGCCGCCTGGAAGTTGTTGGCGGCGATCGCGGCGGCAACGTCGTTGGGCGACACGCCACGTCCAGCCATCCGGGTCGGATCGAGCCAGACGCGCATCGCAAAGGTCTGGCCGCCGAGAATGTCGGCCGATGCGACACCGTCGACCGTCGAGAGCACCGGCTGCACGACGCGGGTCAGGTAATCCGAGATCGCCGACCCGGTCAGTTCCTCGCTGGAGAAGCCGAGATACATCACCGCGATGGTGTCGCCGGTCGCCTTGCTGACAACAGGGTCGAATGCTTCCTTCGGGATCAAATATTTGACCGAGTTGACCTTGGCGAGCACCTCGGTCAGCGCCTGGTTAGGATCGTGATTTAGCTTGACGTAAACTTGAATCGTCGAGGTACCGAGCACCGAGTTCGACGTCATGTAGTCGACGCCTTCGGCCGAGGCGACGGCCTGCTCGATCGGCGTCGTGATGAAGCCGTTGATCAGTTCGGGCGACGCACCCGGATACGACGTGGTGATCGTCACGACGGTGTTCGAGAGGTTCGGATATTGCCGGATCGGCAGCACCATCGCCGCGCGCAGGCCGATCAGCAGGATCAGCAGGCTGACGACGACCGACAGCACCGGGCGCTTGATGAAGATATCAGTGAAGGCCATCGCCAACCTATTCTTGTTGTCTGCCGATTTGCGGCAACATGTGGCGGAGGGCCCGATGGCCCTCCGAATCGAAGCGGTCGCCTTAGTAACGCGGCGGCTCAGCCGGAATCGGCGGCGGCGGATCAGCCGAGATCGCAACCGCCATCCCCGACTGCAGCTTGATCTGTCCGACCGCAACAACCTTGTCGCCGGGCTTCAGACCCTTGAGGATCTCGACACGTCCCTCGACACGGTTGCCCGTCTTCACGAAGGTGCGCACCGCCGTCAGGCTGGTCTTGCCGTCGTCAGCCTTCTTCTCGGTGATGAGGAAGACCGAGTCGCCGTACAGCGTGTAATCGACCGCCGTTTCCGGAACGGTGACGACCTCCGGCTTCTCGGGCAGCACGATCGTGGCGGTCGCGAACATGCCGGGCTTGAGGATGTTCTCGGGGTTCTCGACCGTCGCCTGAACGCGGATGTTGCGGGTATCGGTCGCGATCTGCGGCTCGATGGTCGTGATCTTTCCCTCGAAGGTACGGCCCGGATAGGCGTCGACCGCGACCCGCACGGTCTGGCCAACCTTGATCTGCGAGCTCTGCTTCTCGGTAGCGGTCAGGTTCGCATACAGCACCGACAGATCGGTCAGCGACACGATCTGCGTGCCGGCCGTCAGATACTGGCCGACTTCGATCTGACGAACGCCCAGGTCGCCGTCAAACGGCGCCCGCACCAGTTTCTGCGAGATGATCGCCTCGGTCTTGGCGATGCCCGCCTTGGCCTGGTCGAATGTCGCCTGCGCCGTGTCGACGGTGGACTGCGGCCCGAACTGGCGTGCCGCAAGCTGCTTGGCGCGGTCAAGCTGGAGCTCTCCCACGACGGCCTGCGCCTTGAAGCTGGCGAGGTCGCCCTGGTCGGGCGCGTCGAACAACTGCACGAGCGGCGTACCCGCCTTTACGTGGCTGCCGGCCGTGAACAGGATATCGGTGATGCGGCCTGATACGTCGGAGGTGACATTGACCTGATGCACCGCGACGAGGCCACCCACCGCGGTCAGCAGGTTCGGAATCACCTCGGACTTCGCCTCCGCCACGGTCACATTCGACGGCGGCGGCTTATTGTTGGCGAAGAACTGCGCGATCATGTGGCTGCGGAAGGCGTTGAAGCCGACCAGCGCGCCCACCAGCACGACCAGCAGCAGGCCCACGATGATGAACCAGCGCAGCATGCGGACGGGGCGCTTGGCCTGCTTTTCCTTGAGCGGTTTCCCCGAGAGGTGGCTTTCGGTCTGAATATTCATGTCATGCACTTTCTGCAGTTACCGACTGTCCGTGACCCGGTGACGGCTGTCGGCCCAAATGTGTAGCGATTGCGGCGTCGCCAAGTCCGATGCCGCGGAGGATGAATTGGCAAAGCTGCCGTTCGGCGGCGGCGGCATCGCCAAAGACGAGGCATGGTGTCGCAGGCATCTGCGTCAGCGCCGCCATCAGCACGGTGTGGTGGGCGAACCAGAACAGGTTGAGCGGCTCGTCGCCGATCGCTGTCGCGTCGCCCGAGGCAACCGCGCTCTCGATCGAGGCGGTAAAGGTCGGCCCGATCAGCTTCCCGATCTTGTCATAAAGCAGCCGCGCGAACTCGCCATCGTCGAGATGGCTCGTCACCATCAGCCGCATCCGCTGCGCTTCTTCCTGGTCCGGCGCGTCACGAAGCTGCATGAAGTGACCGACCATGCCCTGCACCAGTTCGACCAGCGTCGCGGTCGAGGGCTCCTGGCCGAGCAGGTGCGCGAGATCGGGATCCGCCTCGCACTCCTCGGCAAGAATTTCGGCGTAGAGCGCAGCCTTCGACGGGAAGTGCTTGAACAACAGCCCTTCCGAAATGGCAGCCGCAGCCGCCACGCTCTTGGTCGTGGTGCCGGCAAAGCCGTTGCGGGAGAAACACCGCTTGGCAGCGCTCAGGATCAACTGACGCCGCAAGTCACTCGTCATGCGTAAGGTCGACATTTGGGGTCGTGAGTAATCACTCACCTTGCCTGATGTCAAGGTTCTATTGCACCGCGAAAGCAGTTTTATATCGGAGTGCGTCCGAAAGACCCGCGGATGCGGTTCACGATGTAGGTTCCATCGCGGCTCGACAGCACCCGCTCCAGATTGGCGCCGTCGATCTTAGCGCTGGCGAACCGGGGCCCTGTCGTAACATCCTGTAAAGACAGGGCAAAAGCCTCGACCTCGGCCATTGTACCGATCGCCTTGCTGTCCTTGATTCCGCAGGCTTTGGCAACCCCGACGAGATCGGCGGAAGCGGCGGTGTGGCTGATCTGACCGCCGGTTTCGCCATAGGCCTCGTTGTCGAGCACGACGATCGAGAGATTGGCCGGCTTCTGCAGGCCGACGGTGGCGAGGCTGCCCATGCCCATCAACATCTCGCCGTCGCCGGTTATCACGACCACCGGCAGGGACGGCTGCGCCAGCGCAAGCCCGAGACCGATCATCACCGCGCCGCCCATGGCGCCCCAGAGATAGAGGTTGCGGTCATGGTCGCCGGCGGCGGCGATGTCATAGGTCGAGGCGCCGAGGCCGCCGACGGCGATGGCGCCGTTCCGGTCCTTGAGCAGTTGCGCAACGACGGCGCGGCGGTCGAGGAGATTGGCTTTGCTCATCTGGTGAAGACCTTTGCCCCGATCAGGCGCTGCGACAGCAACACGGCGGTCGGCGTGCAGGCGTTGTAGGCCTGCGCCGCACCGGCATCGACAACCTCGCGCACCTCGTCGGGGTGCGAGGCGCGCAGCACCTTGATTCCCGACAATTCGAACACCGCCTGGGTGCTCGAGCCCATCGGCACCTGCCAGGGATTGAACTCGCCCCATTCGCCGCGCATCGTCACCAGCGTCAGGAACGGAAAGCGGAAGATCTGCGTCAGCGACAGCATGTTGATGCAGTTGCCGACCCCGCTCGACTGCATCAGCAGCACGCCGCGCTGGCCGCCGGCCCAGGCGCCTGCGAGCAGCGCCACGCCCTCCTCCTCGGTCGTCAGCGAGATGCCCCGCATCGTCGACGAGCTCAGCACGCGCTCGATCAGCTCCGAATGGCCGGCATCCGGCACATAAGGCACCTGGCGCACCTCGAAGCGCTGCAATATCGCAAAGATCTCCTCTGGCCAGGAGGCCGCAGTTTCTGCGCGGGCATGCATCGGCGTTTCCAGTCCCAGATTGTTTGGCCGCGACTGTAGAGGGGCCGGCGCTTTTCATCAAAGCGCAAAGCCGCATATGGCTCTGCGATTTCCGCACCACATCGCGCGCCGCCGCGCGCTTGCGGACACCCCGCAAATCCTGTTGCGCGGCGTTCGCCTCCCGCCTAAGATAGTTGCAAGTGAAACTAATAAAGGTTGGAAACTCCGGTATGGACAGGCACGCGCGCGAGCTGGCTGACGGGTTCGACCTGGCACATCTAACGCCGGAGTTCTACGCCAACCCCTACCCGACCTATCGTGCATTGCGGGAGACCGCGCCGGTCAAGCTTCTGCCGAACGGCTGCTATTTCCTGACCCGCTATGACGACCTCGTCACCGCCTACAAGAACACCAAGGCGTTCTCGTCCGACAAGAAGAAGGAGTTTTTGCCGAAATACGGCAACTCCCTGCTCTACGAACACCACACCACCAGCCTCGTCTTTAACGATCCGCCGGCGCACACCCGCGTGCGGCGGCTGATCATGGGCGCGCTGTCGCCCCGCGCGATTGCCGGGATGGAGGGCGACCTGATCGCACTGGTGGACTCCCTGCTCGACCGCATCAGCCCCAAGGACCGCTTCGAGCTGATCGGCGATTTTGCGTCCGCGATTCCCATCGAGGTGATCGGCAATCTGCTCGACGTGCCGCGCGACGAACGCGAGCCGTTGCGCGACTGGTCGCTGGCGATCCTCGGCGCTCTGGAGCCGGTCATCAGCCAAGAGGCGTTCGAGCGCGGCAACAATGCCGTGAAGGACTTCCTCGCCTATCTCGACACCCTCGTCGAACGCCGCCGCGCAAAACCGGGCAATCCCGAGCGCGACGTCCTGACGCGATTGATCCAGGGTGAAGAGAATGGCGAGCGCTTGACCGCGAAGGAGCTGCTGCACAATTGCATCTTCCTGCTCAATGCCGGCCACGAGACCACGACCAATCTGATTGGCAACGGGCTCGTAACCCTGTTGGACTTCCCGGAACAGAAGAAGCGCCTGATCGAGCAACCCGACCTGATCAAGACCGCGGTCGAGGAAATGCTGCGCTATGAAAGCTCGAACCAACTCGGCAACCGCATGGCCGTCGAGGACATCGAGCTCGGCGGCGTCAAGCTGTCGGCGGGCACGCTGGTGACGCTGTGCATCGGCGCCGCCAACCGCGACGGCGCGCAATTTCCCGACGCTGAAAGTTTCGACGTCGCGCGCACGCCGAACCGCCATCTCGCCTTCGGCACCGGCGCGCATCAATGCGCAGGGATGGCGCTGGCGCGGCTCGAGGGCGCGGTCGCAATCTCACGATTCCTCAAGCGCTTCCCGAACTATGCGCGCGACGGCGAGCCGGTGCGCGGCGGCCGCGTCCGTTTCCGCGGCTTCCTCAGCGTGCCATGCCGGCGCGAGGCGTGATTCGATGAGCGTCGAGCAACTGCGCGAGCGCTGGGGCGATTCACTGCTGACAGTGCTGACCGGGGTGATCCTGGTCATGATGTTCGTGGTGGCGCCGCTGCAGGCGCTCGGCCTGTTCGAGTTCCAGGTGTTTGAACTGTTGCTGGCGATCTTCCTGGTCGGCGGCGTCTTCCTGATGTCCGGCAGCGCGCTCGCCGTCATCGCGATGCTGGTCGCGCTGGCAATGATCGTGGTCGGCGCAGTCTTGCGGATTCGTTCGCCCTCGATCCTCGACCTCAATCTGTTCGCCGGCTCGTGGCTGATCGTCGGCGTCACCATGGCCGTGACGGTGGCGCGCGCGACCTTCGCGCCGGGACGCGTCACCTATCACCGCGTGATCGGCGCCGTCCTGCTCTATCTCACGGTCGCGGTGATCTTCGCGGCGCTCTACACCTTCGTCGGCACGCTGGTACCATCAGCCTTTTCCGGCATGAAGGTCGAGGACAGCCCCAAGCTCGCAAGCCAGCTGATCTATTTCTCGTTCGCCACGCTGACGACGACAGGCTATGGCGACGTCGCGCCGCTGCACCCGATTGCGCGCAGCCTGTGCAATGTCGAGGCGATCTTCGGCCAGCTCTACCCGGCAACGCTGCTGGCGCGGCTGGTCACGCTGGAACTCGCGCACCGGGATCAGGATTCGTGACGCGCAAGTGCGTAGGGCAAAGCGAAGCGTGCCCACCACCGCGAGAACAGCGTTGATAGTGAGCACGGCGCTTCGCGCCTTTGCCCACCCTACGGTTCCTGCACCCGGTGGCGCAACCTATGCAATCTACTTAAAGCCACGCTGAGCGGTACCTAAATCAGGTATAGTGCGATCAGACCGCACCCGCCGCGCCACAACTGGAGTGACGACACATGCGTCCGCCAGTCACCGATTTCATCGCGAGAGAAGCGCAGTTCGGCGCCCAGAACTACGCGCCGCTCGGCGTCGTGCTGTCGCGCGGCGAAGGCGTTTGGGTGTGGGACACTGATGGCAACCGCTACCTCGACTGCCTGTCGGCCTATTCGGCGGTCAATCAGGGCCACTGCCATCCGAAGATCCTCGCCGCCATGGTGCAGCAGGCGGGCCGGCTGACCCTGACCTCGCGTGCCTTCCACAACGACCAGCTTGCACCTTTCTACGAGGAACTCGCTCATCTCACCGGCTCCCACAAGGTGCTGCCGATGAACAGCGGCGCCGAGGCAGTGGAGAGCGCGATCAAGTCGGTGCGCAAATGGGGCTACGAGGTCAAGGGCGTGCCTGACGGCGAGGCCGAGATCATCGTCTGCGCCGATAATTTCCACGGACGCACGCTGGCGATTGTCGGCTTCAGCACCGACCCTGCGACGCGCGCGCATTTCGGGCCGTTCGCGCCGGGCTTCAAGATCATCCCGTTCGGCGACGCCAAGGCGCTCGAAGACGCGATCACGCCCAACACCGTGGCCTTCCTGGTCGAGCCGATCCAGGGCGAAGCCGGTGTCGTCATTCCGCCGCCGGGCTATTTCACCCGCGTCCGCGAACTCTGCACCGTCAATGACGTGATGCTGATCCTCGACGAGATCCAGACCGGGCTCGGCCGCACCGGAAAACTGCTGGCGGAGCAGCACGAGGGCATCGAGGCCGACGTCACGTTGCTCGGCAAGGCGCTGTCCGGCGGCTTCTATCCGGTCTCGGCGGTGCTTTCCAACAACGAGGTCCTCGGTACGCTGAAGCCCGGCCAGCACGGCTCGACCTTCGGCGGCAACCCGCTCGCCTGCGCGGTGGCACGCGCGGCGCTGCGCGTGCTGGTTGGCGAAGGCATGATCGAGAACGCAGCCACCGAGGGCGCGCGCTTCCTCGAAGGCTTACGCAGTATCCGCGCCAACACGGTCCGCGAGGTGCGCGGCCGCGGGCTGATGCTCGCGGTCGAGCTTCACCCCGAGGCCGGCCTCGCCCGCCGCTACTGCGAGGCGCTGCGCGAGAGCGGTATCCTCGCCAAGGACACCCATGATCACACCATCCGCATCGCCCCGCCGCTCGTAATCACGCACGATCAGGTCGATTGGGCGCTGGAGCGGATCGATGCCGCGCTGAAGCGGGATTTCTCGTGACGGCGGAACATGTGAGGTGGGCAGTAACGGCAATCCGAGCGTCGCGCGGCCAAAGTCGCGAGCTGACGCGAGCGCATCGGACGGCTATCTGAAGCGCAAGTTCGCACGCGAGAGCTGGCTGATCGAGGAACATCCCATCAGCCGCATGTCCCGCACCAGTTCCGCCTGCAGAAGACCAAGCGCTCGCTCGACCCCGGCCTGGCCGGCCGATGCCAGCGGATAGAGATAGAAGCGTCCGAGGCCGACGGCCTTGGCGCCCAGCGACAATGCCTTCAGCACATGGCTGCCGCGCTTGATGCCGCCGTCCATCATCACATCGATCCGGTCGCCCACGGCATCGACGATCTCGGCCAGTTGATCGAACGCTGCCCGCGAGCCGTCGAGCTGCCGGCCGCCGTGATTGGACAGAACGATGCCGGTACAACCGATTTCAACCGCCCGTTTGGCATCCTCAACCGACATCACGCCCTTCAGGCAGAACTGGCCATTCCACTGCCGGACCATTTCGGCGACGTCCTCCCATGTCATGGCCGGATCGAGCATTTCCGTGAAATATCGCCCGATCGACATGGCACCGCCGCTCATGTCGACATGCTCGTCGAGTTGCGGCAGTTTGAAGCTTTCATGGGTCACGTAATTGATGGCCCACGCCGGCTTGATGGCGAATTGAAGCATGCCGCCGAGCGTGAGCCGAAACGGAATCGAAAAGCCGGTGCGCAGGTCACGCTCGCGGTTGCCGCCGGTGATGCTGTCGACGGTCAACATCATCACGTCGACACCGGCTTGCTTGGCGCGTTGCATCATCGCGAAGTTCAGACCGCGATCCCGGTGGAAATAGAACTGATAAACCTGCGGCGTATCGTGCGCCTTGCGCAATTCCTCCAGGCTCACGGTACCAAGGGAAGACACGCCAAACATCGTGCCGTATTTCGAGGCTGCGGCCGCGACGGCCCGTTCGCCCTGATGATGAAACAGACGCTGCAGCGCGGTCGGCGAACAATAGAATGGCGTTGCCAGCTTCTGCCCCATCACGGTGACCGAGAGATCGACCTTCTCCACGCCGCGAAGGACATTGGGCACCAGGTCGCAACGATCAAAGCTCGCGGTGTTCTGCCGAAGCGTCGCCTCATCGTCCGCCCCGCCGTCGATATAATCGAAGATCGGCCCCGGCAGCCGCCGCCGCGCCAGTTCGCGGAAGTCATGGAAATTGTGGCAATCGCTCAAACGCATGTCGTGCTCCGAAGGTCCGGACCGCGGAGTTCAACCGGCTTTCTTGTGCCGTTCACACCCACAGCACCCGGAATAACGGGCATGCGTCGCCTTGTCCACCGAACGAGTCGTTGGGTCAAACGACCGAGCGGTGCCGCTCGATGCACGCCGTCAAGACCGCGTCCATCGGCCGGTCCCACCAATCATTCGAAAAGATCTCGATCTCCGAATAGCCGGCAAAGCCTTGTGCTTCGACGGCTGCGCGCACCGATCGGATATCGATGACGCCGTCGCCCATCATGCCACGATCGTTGAGGATGTCCCTGGTCGGCACCAGCCAGTCGCAGACGTGGAACGCGAGCAGGCGATCCGCGGCCGCGCGTGCGATCTGGGCTTTCAGCTCCGGATCCCACCAGATGTGATAGACGTCGAGCGCGACGCCGATCGCGCCGGTCCTCTCAGGATCGAGCGCGTCGCAGATGTCGAGTGCGTGCCTGGTGGTATTGACGCAGGCGCGGTCGGCGGCATAGGCCGGATGCAGCGGCTCGATCGCGAGCGGCAGCTTGGCCTGCTTTGCATACTCCAGCATCTCCGCGATGCCGTCATGCACCTGACTGCGCGCCGCCGCGATGTCCTTTGATGCCGCACTGCCCGGCCGCGAATATTGCGGCAGGCCACCGACCACCAGCACGATACAGGGCGCGCCGAGCGCCTTCGCCTCGTCAACCGCGCGGCGGTTGTCGTCGCGCGCCTCGATCCGATGCGCGGTATCAGCCGTAAACATGCCGCCGCGGCAATAGCCTGACAGATCGAGCCCGGCGTCCTTGACCGCGCGAACGGCGCGATCGAGGCCAACGCCGGCGACCTGGTCGCGCCAGGGATCGATGGCGCGGATGCCGTGACGCACGCAGGCCTCGATGATCTCAATGAGATCGCCCTGCTTGCGGACGGTTGCCGTGTTCAGCGACAACCAGCGGTGGTCATTGGAAAAGTCGCGCATCAGAGTTCGATACCGCGTGTGGCAAGGATCGTCGTCATCCGCCGCGTCGCCAGTTCCGGATTGGCTAGTAGCCCGGCCTTGTCGGCAAGACGAAACAGCTCGGCCAGATGAAGCGTCGAGCGCGCGCTCTCCTGTCCCCCGACCATGGTGAAATGATCCTGGTGGCCGTTGAGATAGGCCATGAACACGATGCCGGTCTTGTAGAACCGCGTCGGCGCCTTGAAGATATGGCGCGACAGCGGCACCGTCGGTCCCAGCACGTCGTGGAAGCCGGCCTCATCGCCCGCAGCGAGCCGCGACAGTGCATAGGACGCCGCTGGCGCGATCGCGTCGAAAATGCCGAGCAGCGCGTGCGAATATCCCCTGTCGTCACCGGCGATCAGTTCGGAATAGTTGAAGTCGTCGCCGGTATACATCTTGACCCGCGCATCGAGCCGCCGGCGCATGTCGATCTCGCGCTGCTTGTCGAGCAGCGAGACCTTGACGCCGTCGACCTTGGCCGCGTTGGCGTTGATGATGGTGACAGCGGTGTCCATCGCCTTGTCGAGATCGGCGGTACCCCAATAGCCAGCCAACGCCGGATCGAACATGTCACCGAGCCAGTGGATGATCACGGGTTTGCGGACCTGCGACAGCACGCGATCATAAACCCTGGCGTAATCCTCGGCACTCTTGCCAAGCTTTGCCAGCGCACGCGACGCCATCAGGATGATGCGGCCACCGGCCTTCTCGACGGCGGCGACCTGTTCCTCATAGGCCCGGATCACATCGTCGATCGACTTGGCATCTTCCACCGCGAGGTGGTCGGTGCCGGCACCTGAAAACACCAGCGCGTTGCCTTTCGCCTTTGCCGCCTTCACCGAACGCTGGATCAATTCGAGCGAGGTCGGCCAGTCGAGCCCCATGCCCCGCTGCGCGGTGTCCATCGCTTCGGCAACACCGAGGCCGAGGTCCCAGACATGCTCGCGGAATGCAATGGTCCGGTCCCAGTCGATCGCCGCCGTCAGCCACGGATCGACGTCGGCGCGCGGATCGGCCACCACATGCGCCGCGGAGAACGCCACGCGATTGAGTGTGCCTTGAAGCTTCGCCGGAAAGGTCCGCGACGCCGCGAGGCGATAGGTCTCGAGGCCACCACCCGCGGTCGGCAGCTTCAACGACAATGAGGACATCGGCAGGACGGGCTTGTTCATGACAAAAGTCCTCCTCAGACCACGATCGGCGCGACGTCGATCCAGCGCCGTTCCTTCCAGCTCTTCAGCGCGCATTCGGCAAGCTGCACGCCCTTGGCGCCTTCGAGCAGCGTATATTTGTAGGGCGCATCCTCGCAGACATGGCGGATGAACATCTCCCACTGCTCCTTGAAACCGTTGTCGTAGACGACATTCTCCGGCAGCTTCTGCCAGTCGCCATAGAAATCATGCAGCCGCTTCTCGTCCGGATTCCACACCGGCCGCGGCGTCGCCTGGCGCGCCTGGATCACGCAGTCGGTCAGACCCGCGACCGCCGAGCCGTGGGTGCCGTCGACCTGGAAGGTGACGAGGTCGTCGCGATAGACCCGCGTCACCCAGCTCATGTTGATATGCGCGATCACGCCGCCCTTGAGCTTGAAGGTGGCATAGGCTGAGTCGTCGGCGGTTGCCTTGTATTGCTTGCCCTTCTCGTCAAAGCGCTCGGGGATATCGGTGTTGCCGATGCAGACCACGCTCTCGACCTCGCCAAACAGGTTGTCCAGCACGTAGCGCCAGTGGCAGACCATGTCCAAAATGATACCGCCGCCATCTTCATTGCGGTAGTTCCAGGATGGCCGCTGCGCCTCCTGCCAGCCGCCCTCGAACACCCAGTAGCCGAATTCGCCGCGCACCGAGAGCATGCGGCCGAAGAATCCGGAATCGCGCAGGAAGGCGAGCTTCTTAAGCCCCGGCAGGAACAGCTTGTCCTGCACCGTGCCGTGCTTGAGGCCTTTTGAATTGGCGAGCTTCACGACCGCGACCGCCTCTTCCAGATTGGTCGCGATCGGCTTCTCGCAATAGACATGCTTGCCGGCGTTGATCGCCTTGGTCAGCAGCGAGGGCCGCGCCTGCGTGGTCGCGGCGTCGAAGAACACAGTGTCGCCCTTGTCTGATAGTGCCCGGTCGAGATCGGTGGTGTGGCGCTCGATTTTGAAGCGTTTTGCCAGTGCAGCGACCTTCTCGGCGTCGCGGCCGACTAGAATCGGATCGGGTATGATGCGGTCGCCGTTCGCAAGCTGTACGCCACCCTGGTCGCGGATCGCAACGATCGAGCGGATCAGATGCTGGTTGAGCCCCATCCGGCCGGTGACGCCGTTCATGATCAGGCCGAGGCGTTTGGTCGTCATAGTGCTTGCTCCTGCAAAACGCGTTGTCTTGGCCGCTTGAGCGGCTGCATCGTGGACCAGTCCGGATGGACCGAACTGGCAAAGCCTGGTGCGATCAGCGATCCCGTCAGGAGATCGCCGTCATGGATCGCGAGGCGGACCTTGCCGCCATCGCGCGCGTAGAGATCGGGATGCGCGGCGAGGAAGGCATCGGCTTCGCTCGCCGGCGTCTCGGCAAAGCCGTCGACATAATGGTGCCCGTTGCGCTCGGCATGGGTCACGCCGATCAGGGCGCCGAGCGCGAGATCCTGCTGCACCGCGAGCCCGGCCTGGCAGGTCAGATCCTCGCCGCTGACGAAATAGCAGTCGCCATCCGCGCTCCATCCTGCCGCGCGGGTCGCGTTGATGATCGATTTGTAGAAGCCTTTGCAGGATTTCGAGGAGATGCCGCGATAGCCGAGCGCGCGCGCCGCGGGGAATGCGTCATAGGAATCGTCGGCCTCGTCAATGATGACATTGCCCGCGGCAAGCCGGCCGAGCGGCGAGGTTTTGGTGATGTCGCGCGGCATCGGCTGCTCGATATAGAGCAAGTTTGAAGCGATCGGCGCGAGCGCAGAATCATGGTCGAGCCGGTCGACCAGCGCATTCAGTGCGGCCAAATCGGCATACTGCTCGTTGGCATCGAGCGTCACCTTGATGGCGTAAGGCCGCGTCGCCAACTCCTTGCCGATCCGCGCCAGCCGCGCCGCGTCATGTACGGGATCGCCGTTCAGCTTGAGCTTGAAATAGCGAGTGCCGGCATTCTCCTTCGGGTCCGCGACACCGCCCTCGCCTTCGATCCTGTCGTCCATTCCGACCGTGTGCCTGACCGCGACGCGATCGAGCCGCCTGCGAGACGTGAGGAACCGGGCAATCGCAACATCGTCGATATCAGGCGCCAGTCGCGCGTCGAGCCCTGCGATATTCTGCGCCATGCCGTCGAAAAAGCTCACACCGGCCACGCGCAACAGCGCATCCAGGATCGCCTTGTCGATTTCCGCCGGACCAAAGGCCGCGGCAAGCGGCGGGATATCCTCCTTCGCGCAGGCCACGACCTGCGCACCGATGCAAGCCGCATGCAGACCGAACGCCGTGTCAAATCCCTTGTTCGCCAGATAGAGTTCGCGCGCAATCAGCAGCGAGCGGCGGAGCTCATCGATCGTCTGCTCCGGCGTCAGCTCCGGTCGCTTGTCGAACCATTTCGGCGCCAGCAGTTCGGCGCCGGCGCCAGTCGCGCGGCCCTTGCCCTCCACCTCGATCTCGACCCGCACGAACATCTGCGTTGCCGCGTTCATCGTCACCGCGCCAAAGCGGAACGGCCGGGCGAAAGCGACCGGACGTTCGAAGAAGGCGATATCTTTGACAGCGACGCGAAGCAACATCGATGGTCTGGCCTAGTCCAGCGTACCCTGCGTGAAGAAATGTTTCCGGATCCGCTGCACCAGCTCGGTGAAGACGGGATCGGACATCGAATCCAGCGAGCGCGGCCGCGGCAGCGGCACGTCATAGATCGCGGCGATCGCGCCGGGACGCTCGGTCATCACGAGCACGCGGTCGGCGAGGAACACGGCTTCCGGAATCGAGTGGGTGATCAGCAGCACGGTCTTGCCGGTCTCGCGCTGGATCCGCATCAGCTCGACATTCATGCGCTCGCGCGTCATGGCGTCGAGTGCGCCGAACGGCTCGTCCATCAGCATGATCTTGGGATCGTGCACCAGCGCCCGGCAGATCGAGGCGCGCTGCTGCATGCCGCCGGAGAGCTGCCACGGCAGCTTCTTCTCGAAGCCGTCCAGCCCGACCAGCTTCAAGAGAGCCTTGGCGCGGGCAAGATATTCGGCCCGCGGCAGCCCCTTCATGTCGATCGGCAGCATCACGTTGGACAGGATGTTGCGCCATGGCAGCAGCAGCGCGTTCTGGAACACGATGCCGACATTGCCGTGCGGCTTTGTCACCAGTTCGCCATCGACCAGCACCTCGCCAGTGGTCGGCGGCAGCAGACCCGAGATCATCTTGAGAAGCGTGGACTTGCCGCAGCCGGACGGACCGACCACGACGAAGAACTCGCCATCATTGATGGTGAAGTCGAGCGGCCGCAGCGACGGCACGTCGCCGTCGCGGGACCGGTAGGTCTTCGAGACGCCTGACAGTGTGATGCCCGGCGTGCCGCCGGCCGCGCGGTCCGACACCAGGCGCAGATGCGCCCCGGGTTGGCTGAGATCGGTTGGCTTCGTTGCAGGGTTCATCGCAGTCTCCACTCGTCGTCCCGGCCGAGTGCGCTGTTGCGCACGGAGCAGGGACCCATACGCCGTGCCTTCTCGATCGGGCACGGAGGGAGAGACCTTCCGCAACACGCGTGGCCGGTGGTTATGGGTCCCGGCCTTCGCAGGGACGACAGTGTGGTGTGACTCACGAGTCGCCCTTCGGCAAATAGTCGTTGCTGTAAAACGCCTTCGGATTGTCCTTGGCCTTGGCGTCGAGACCGCCATATTCGACCATCAGATTGACCGACTCGGTCATGTTCTGGTCGGTGACCTGGAACGGCCGCTTGTTCTTGGTCTCCGGCGTCCGATAGAGCGGGATCGTCAGCTCAAAACCCTGGGTCAGCGTGTCGATCTTGCCGCCCTTCGGGTTGGCATCGAGGATCGATTGCGCCGCGGCCTTCGGCACCTTCTCGGCGGCTTCCACAGCCCTTGTTGTCGCCGACATGAAGCGGCGGACCAAATCGGCGTTGGCTTTCACATAATCGGAGTTCGCGATGATGCCCGACGACACCATGTTGATGCCGTAGTCGGCGAACTTGATCGGATAGACGTCCTTCCCCGTCGCGTCCTTGATCTTCATCGACTGGTCCATGACGTAGCCGAGCAGCAGGTCCGCCTGGCCGTTGATCACGGCGTTGAGCTTGGTCTGGCCGTCGCCGGCGACCGTCTGGAAATCGCTTTCCTTCAGCCCGGTCTTCTTCAGGAACAGCGGCCAGATCTGCGTCATCGAATCCGCCGGCGTGATCGCGACCGTCTTGCCCCTGATGTCCTCGGGCTTCCTGATGTTCTTGTCGACAAACCCCATCGCCGACATCGGGCTGGTCTGCAGCAGCACGCCGGTCGCGATCACGGGCGCGCCCTTTACCGCTGCGCGCATCATGGTGGGCACGTCGACATAGCCGAAATCGGCGGTCTTGGCGGCGACGGCCTGCGTGGTCGCAGCCGAACCGCGGCCTTCCTGGATCTCGAGGTCGATGCCTTCGGCAGCGTAAAGGCCCTTGGCCTTGCCGTAATAGAACGGCGCGTGCTCGCCATAAACGTACCAGTTCAGCATCAGCACAACCTTGTCGGCCGCGGCGGCCGGCGCAACCGCCAGTGCGGTCCAGGCCAATGTTGCAATAACTGCAGTGATCAAACGCATCAGATAATCCTCCCGTTGTTCTTGTTCTTATGCAGTGACCCTACGCAGCAAAGATGATGTCCGCGCGCTGGCTGACGTGCCAGGGGATCACCAACCGCTCGATACGGTCGACGATCCAGAACAGAATTACGCCGAGCAGTGCCAGGATCACCAGTGCTGCAAACATCGTCGGCAGGTCGAAGGTGCCGATCGAGCGCTGCAACACATAGCCGATGCCGGAATTGGAGCCGACGAACTCGCCGACGACGGCGCCGACCACGGCAAGCGTCACCGACACTTTCAGGCCGGAAAAGATCGCGGGCATCGCATGCGGCAGGTTCACCGCGCAAAACACCCGGAAGCGGCTGCCCTGCATCGCGCGCGCAAGATCGACCATGTCGGGGTCGACGGACTTGAAGCCCTGCACCGCAGAGACCACCACGGGGAAGAAGCCGAGCAGGAACGCCGAGATCACCTTCGGAATGATGCCGAAACCGAACCACACCACGAACAGCGGGGCGATCGCGATCTTCGGCACCGATTGCGAGAACACCAGCAGCGGATAGACGTAACTCTCCACCGTCCTCGAGCCCGCGATCAGCATCGCTGTGGGAATGCCGAACAGCGCCGAGAGCGCGAAGCCGCAGATCGTCGCATAAGTGGTCGGCCAGGACTGCCACAGCAGCTCCGGCCAGTCGGTCCAGAGCACCGCGACGACGTCGCCGGGCGACGGGATCTGGTAGGCCGGAATATGGAACAGGCGGATCGAGAGGTCCCAGGCGGCCACGATGACGGCCAAAAACAGGAACGGCCGCAGCCAGGCCGCATTCAGCACCCTCGACACGCCTGAAGGGCTCTTCGCCTCCGCCACGTCACGCTCCCCTGCATTTCAGTTCTTCGGGGAAGAAATTAACCCGTTGGATAAATACTGTCCAGCCCCTCACAGGCGGTAAAATCGGGGCGAGAACTTCGACTTGGGTCAAGATTGGCGTCGTCCCGGCCTAGTGCGCAATTGCGCACGGGGGGCCGGGACATCACCACCGATGCTTGTTGTGGAGAACAGAAGCCAACGCGCACCGTTTAAAACCGATGGGCCGCGGCGTATGGGTCCCGGCCTCCGCCGGGACGACGAAAATTCAACTCACCTGACGTTCCGCCGACAGCAGCGCCGGCATCCTGGCCTTGCCAAACGACGCCGTGGATTTTCCGGTCAGCGCCGCCAGCACCAGCGCGACCATGTGGCTCAGACGCTCGTCGCGAGCGTCCTTCTTCAAGAGGTCGCGGCCGAAGATCACGCTCAGCGTGGCGCTGTTGGAGAGATAGAAGAAGCAGAGCCCGGCGATCGAGATGTAGAGCTGCACCGGATCGACCGCGACGTGGAAGTCGCCGCTCTCGACGCCCCGCGTCACCACCGTGCGGATCATCTCGACGAACGGCGAGTGCATCGACTTGACCTTGGTCGAGCGCTTCAGGTGCTTTGCTCTCGCGAGGTTTTCGGTGTTGAGCAGCGCCAGGAACTCGGGGTTGCGCAGAAAATAGTTCCAGGTGAAGTCGATCAGGCGCGCGATCGCCTCCGGAGGATCGAGGTGCTCGAGGTCGAGCGTGCGCTCCTCGGCGCGGATCTTCTCATAGGCGCCTTCCAGCACCTCGAGATAGAGATCCTCCTTGTTGCCGACGTGGTAATATAGCATCCGCTTGTTGGCGTCGGCGTTGGCCGCGATGCGGTCGACACGCGCACCGGCGAGGCCATGGGCGGCAAATTCCTGCTTCGCCGCCTCGAGAATGCGCTGCCGCATGCCCGCGGGGTCGCGCTGCCACTTCAATATTCGCTTCGCTTTGGCCAAATCGATTGCTCGGTGATGCTGGACTGATGAATGTAGCACGACCCGCGGCGTTTGAGAACGAATGTTGTCGTGATGGTGGGTGAATGCGGAGCGTTCTTGCGGTTGCGATGGCCGCCCACTCCCGCCCGTCATTCATCCCGGGCTTGACCCGGGACCCATAACCACAAATGTTGATTATCGCGCGAAGCTGGAACGACGAGTCCCGCCTACAACATCCGCCGCGGAATATGGGTCCCGGCCCCCCGTGCGCAATTGCGCACTAGGCCGGGACGACGCGCGGATGGTCTGTCGCCTACTCCCCCTTCCCCGCCGATGGCTGCACCAGCAGCGTCGGCACGCCGCTTGTGCCACTGCGCACCGTCATCACGCGAGTGCCGGGCTTGCGGCCGGTTCTGATCTCGGAGACGTCGACACCGGCGGCGGCGAGCCGCGCATGGGTGGCTTCGATGTCGGCGACGCGCCAGCAGAGGCCGCGCAGGCGATCGGGCGCATTCGAATCCACCTTGCCCGGCCGATGCGTGACCTCGACGATCAGGTCGCCACAACGAAAGAACATCAGCCGGCCCCAGTCCGGATGCGAGCGGTCGAGCGCCATGTCGAGCCCGAGCCGCGCGCCATAGAGCGCGGCGCCGCGCTCCGGATCGGCCGTGGCAACAACCACATGGTCCATCGCGGTGATCGAGCCCGGCGACGTGCGCACCGAGAGCGGCCGCTCCTGCTCGCGCTCCAGGAAGAACATGCGGATGCCCCGCGTCGCATCGGTTGCGGCCCGCGTGCGCTTCCACGACAGCACGGCGCCGCTGGTCTCGTCGCTGCTCTCGACCTCGGCGACCGGTTCGGGCTTCAGCGTCAGCCGCTCAAGCCGGCGGTGCGTCTTTGCGATATCGCTGGTGCGGAAGCAGAGGCTCGCGAGCCCCTCGCCCTGGGTGGCGAGCGCGCTGCGGACACGCTGGGCTGCGGCATCGTCGCCGTGGGGCGCCAGCAATTCCAGCGTGGTGTTGTCGAGCGTAAACAGCACCCGGTCCGCGCCGTCGCCGCGGTTGCGCCAGCTAGGCGCCCGCGCAAACAAGGTCTCGTAGGCGGCGCTGGCAGCGGCGATGTCGCCGGTCAGGACGACGACGTGATCAAGACCGGTGATCATGGCCGCGATGTCCCCGAATTGGCCTTCATGATGCTCTCCCCTCAGGCCCAGTCAGGAACCACGGGCAACAACCGCCCGTTTTGCCGAATGCCAGAACGGCCTCAGTCCACCTCCTCAATTTCTAGCCGCAAACCGAGCAGGATTGCGAATATTTTCAGCGAACTCGGCCGACCAGCAGTGCTAGTCTGCAACGCCGGCCCCCAAGCCACGACGGAAAGCGAATGCAGGCTCTCTTCATCGGACAGACCTATATCGACGTCACCTTCATCACCGACCACATGCCTGTTGGCGACGAGAAACACGTCGCCGACGCCTATGCCGTGTCGTTCGGCGGCAACGCCGTCACCGCAGCATTCTGCTGCTCCAAGCTCGGCGTCGAGCCGGACCTGATCGCCACCATGGCCAACGACTGGCTGGGGCGCATGTTCTGGGACATGGCCGACAGGTACGGCATCTCGTTCCACCCCCGCAAAGTGAACTCCTCCTCGCTCTCCTTCATCATGCCCAATGACGGCAAGCGCGCGATCGTCCGTTGCCGCGACGACCAGCACATCCATCCCTTCCCACTCCTGAACATCGAGGGTTGCCGCGCACTGCATATCGACGGCCACCAGCCGGACGCTGCGATCCACTACGCAAAACTCTGTCGCGAGGCTGGCATCATGACCTCGCTCGACGGCGGCGGCTTGCGCACCAACACCCACGAGCTGCTCGAATTCATCGATGTGGCGATCGTCGCCGAACGGCTGTGCGAGCAGATGGACAAGACGCCCGAGCACATGCTCGACTATCTGAAGAGCCGGGGCTGCAAGGTCGGAGGCATCACCATGGGCGAGCGCGGCCTGCTCTGGTATGACGAGGCCGGCGTGGTCAGCACCCTTCCGGCATTTCCGATCCCGCGCAAGCGTGTGATCGACACCAACGGCGCAGGCGACGTCTTCCACGGCGCCTACATCTATTCCTATCTCGCCAATCCGAGCAAAGGCTGGCATGAGCATTTCGAGTTCGCCCGCGCCGCATCGACCTTCAAGATCCAGAAGCTCGGCAACGAGGCCGGCCTGCCGACGCTCGCCGACATCGAGGCGGTCAAGCAGGAGTTTCGTGCTGCGGTCTGACGTGGTCGAGCGGGGCCAGCCATGGCGTTGACCTTGGGACGCGTGTTCGTCGCCGGCAGCATCAACATGGACGTGGTGGCGACCGCCGAGCGCCACCCGCGGGTCGGCGAGACCGTCGCCGGCGAGGCCGTGCTCTACTTTCCCGGCGGCAAGGGCGCCAACCAGGCGGTGGCCTCGGCCAAGCAAGGCGTCCCGACCACGCTGGTCGGCCGGCTCGGCGCCGATGCGTTCGGGCAAGAGCTCAGGACCTTCCTCGCCGCGCAAGGCGTCGATCTCGCCTTCGTCAAGGACACCGCCGGCACGCATTCAGGCACGGCGATCATCACCATCGCCAACGCCGACAACACCATCGTGGTCGTACCGGGCGCCAATGCACGGGTCGATGCCGACGACGTCGCCGCGCCCGTGCTGGCCAAGGGCGACGTCGCGGTCAGCCAGTTCGAGATCCCGCTGCCGACGATTGCGACCTTCTTCAAACGCGCCCGCGCCGCCGGCGCCACCACGATCCTCAATCCAGCGCCGGCGAAACAGGCCGACAAGGACCTGCTCGATCTCGTCGACATCCTGATCCTCAACGAGACCGAACTCGGCTTCCTCACTGGAACGGAGCTCTCCGACAGCGACACGCCGGCGCGCTTCGCCGAGGCGGCACGCAGTTTGGCACAGGGCAAGATCGTCTGCGTCACGCTCGGCAGACGCGGCGTGCTGGCGCTGGTCGAAGGGCATCCAGTGTTGGTGCCCGGGCGCGAGGTCAAGGCCGTCGACACCACCGGCGCCGGCGATTGCTTCGTCGGCGCACTCGCATCGCAGCTCGCGAGCGGAAAGCCGCTGCGTGACGCGCTCTCCTACGCCAATGTCGCCGCCTCAATCTGCGTGCAGCGGATGGGCGCCGCGCCGTCGATGCCGACGGCGGAAGAGGTGGAGGGTGTGCTCAATGCGTAGAGTGGGCAAAAGGCGCTACAGCGCCGTGCCCACCATCAAGAGCAACGCAAGGAGTGGTGGGCACGCTATCGCTTTGCCCACCCTACACGCTACCCGAGCGCCCCCTTCAGATCGAAACTTGCATCCGCGGCCTGCTCCGGCGTGATCGAGCGGCCGGCGCCGAGAAGTCGGCGGCCGAACATATGATCGCCGGCGCGGTTGACGGACTCGATACCGAGCAATTTGTCGCCGCGGTAGCAAAACGCCGAGAACGCCCCCTGCGCGCGGTCGCCGCGCACCGCGACGCGGTCGTAGCCGGTGGTGAGGCCGACCATCTGGAGCTTGTCGGGGCCCTGGTCGCTCCAGAACCACGGCAGGCCGTCATAGACCTCGGTCTTGCCGGTCAGCCGCGCGGCCACGCAGCGCGCATGGTCGGTCGCGTTCTGCACCGACTCCAGCCGCAGCGAACCGCCGAAGCGCTTGCTGGTGTAGAGCGCGCAATCGCCGATCGCGGACACGTTCTCATCGGCGGTCGACAGATGCTCATCGACGATGATGCCGGATGCGACCGGCAGCCCGGCCTCCGCAGCGAGTTCGACATTGGGCAGCACGCCGACGCCGACCACGACGAGATCGGCCGGGATATGCGTGCCATTGCTCAGGCTGACCCCGGTAACGTTGGCACCGTCGGCCTCGATGCCGGTGACCTGCACGCCGAGGTGAATGCGGATTCCGGCCGCGGTGTGCCGGGATTGCGAGAACTCGGAAATCTCGGCGGTCACGGCCCGCGCCATCACGCGCGAGGCCAACTCGACCACATCGACCTCGAGACCCTTGCCGCGTGCGGTGGCGGCGAATTCGAGTCCGATGAAGCCGGCACCGACCACGACGACGCGCATATCGGGCGCAAGCAGATGGCGCAGCGCCTGGCTTTCGTCGAGCGTTCGCAGATACCGCACCGCGTCGAGCTTCGCGTTCGGAATGTCGAGCAGCCGGTTCCGCGCGCCGGTCGCAAGCACCAGATGGCCGTAGTCGAGCGAGACGCCGGAGGCGAGCGCGACCTTCCGCGCATGGCGGTCGACCGCATGGGCACGATCGGTGATCAGTTCGATCCGGTTGTCCTGGTAGAATTTGTCGGGCCGGAACATCAGGCTGTCGGGCCCACCGGTTCCCTTCAGATAGGCCTTGGACAGGGGTGGCCGCTGGTACGGCAGGTGCCCCTCGTCGTTGAGCAGCGCGATGCGCTCAGAATAGCCGCTTTGGCGCAGCGACGCCGCGAGCTGGAAGCCGGCGTGTCCCGCGCCGACGATGATGACCCCATTTGCCGTCATCGGTTCAACCCAGATGCGAGCGAGCAGCAGTGACCCATGCCGTTTTCCTCACCATTGATGTTAGCTTGCTTGCCCCGACCCCACAGCGCTCGTGTCTGCGTACCGAAGGCGGGTGCCATTTGGCCTCATGGCTCGCGCGGACGCAAGGGGGTCTCCGCCAAATCGGGACCACAGGAGCGCCCGCGCCTGAGGCAGTCCGGATTGCCAGCTCTCCCGCGAGGGACTTAAATGGCGGGAAACAACAAGCCCAAGGTCTTCAAGATGCCAGAACCCGTCACCACCCCTACCGCTGACCCAGCCCTGCTCCGGATCGACGGCCCCATCGCGACCATCACGCTGAACCGGCCGGCCGCGTTCAACGCGATCGACATGGCGATTGCGAAAAAACTCGAACAGCTCGGCGCCGAGGTCGAGGCCAACAACGACGTCCGCGTGCTGGTTATTGAAGGCGAAGGTCGTGCCTTCTGTGCCGGCGGCGATCTGCAGACCATCGGCGCCGCGGCCGAAGCCAACACTATTGCGCCGGTCGTCGGCGAGATGCTCGGGCATTACCACGCTTTCATCACAGCGCTGCGGCGGATGCCGAAGCTGGTGCTGTCAAGCGTGCACGGCTCGGCGGCCGGCGCCGGCCTGTCGCTCGCCTTCGTTGCCGACCTCTGCATCGCCGCCGAGGATGCGCGCTTCACGCCGGCCTACGCCAAGATCGGCGTCTCGCCGGATGGCGGCGGCACCGTGGGCCTGGCTGCCAGCGTCGGCCCGCGCCGCGCGCTGCAGATCTTCCTCGCCGAGGACAGTTTTACCGCGCAGCAGGCCCAACAATGGGGGCTCGTTGCCAAGGTGGTGCCGGCCGTCGAACTGAAGGCCGCGACCCGCGACTTCGCGCTGCGGTTGGCGCAGAACGCGCCCGCCGGGCTCGCCGCCACCAAGGCGTTGATCCATCAGGCGCCGACCACGACGATCGAGGCGCAGCTTGACGCCGAGCGCGATGCGATCATCGGCTGCATGAACACCGAGGAGTTCCGCGTCGCGGTGAAGAAGTTCACCAGCAAGTCGAAGTAGGAGACTGGCTAATTCGGACAGATATAGCCCGTGCTACCCGGTGCCTTGAAGCAGCCGACCGATTCCGGGATCACCTGCTTGGGCAGCCACAGCACAACCTTCGGGAAGTAGATCGTGAAGCAGATGGTGACCAGGAAGACGACATAGATCGGCAGCGCCGCGCGCAACGCTTTCCCAAAGCTGACGCCGACGAATTTCGAGGCCATCAGCAGCACCAGCCCGTAAGGCGGCGTGATCAGGCCGAAAGCCAGCGTCGCGATCAGCACCACGCCCATATGGACGCCGTTGATGTCGCCGGCCTGGGTCAACGCGTTCACCAACGGCATGAAGATGATGATGGTGGGCACCGGCTCGATGAAGTCGCCGACCACGGTGAACAGCAGCACCATCAGCAACATGATGAGCTGCGGGTCGTTGCCCGCGATCGAGGTGATCAAGTCGGCGATGTAGATCGCCCCACGGAGATAGGCCAGCATCCAGCCAAAGGCATTCGCCGCGCCGATCGTGATCAGCGGCAGCGAGAAGATCAGACCGGCAAGACAGAAGTCGTATGGGATCTTCTTCAGGTGCCCGCGGTTCAGCGCCGGGATCACGACGATGGTGATATAGACGACCGCGACCACGCCGGCCTCGGTCGGTGTGAACCAGCCGGTGAGGATGCCGCCGAGCAGGATCACCGGAATCATCAGCGGCAGCGCCGCGTCGCCGGCGGCGAAGGCGATCTGGCGCAGCGGTGCGCGCGGCTTGCGCAGCCCCGAAGGGCCGAAGAAGTAGCAGTAGATCATCAGCCCGAAGCCGATCATCAGCCCGGGCACCACGCCCGCCATGAACAGGCCGGCGATCGAGACGTTGCCGACGGCGCCGTAAACCACGGCCGTGATGCTCGGCGGCACCAGCGCGGCGATCGTCGAAGCGGAGGCGATGATCGCGGCGATGAAGGCCGGCTCATAACCCTCCCGCTTCATCGGCCCGCCGAGCGCCCGGCTCATCACGGCGACGTCGGCAGTGGTGGATCCCGACATTTCCGAGAAGAACATGCTGAAGACCACGACGACCTGCGACAGCCCGCCCCTGATATGGCCGACCAGCGAAACCGACAGATTGGCGATCCGCACCACGACATTCGCCGAACTCATGAGTTCGCCGACCAGCAGGAAGAACGGGATCGCCAGCAGCGCCTCGGAATCGACGCCGTCAAAGATCTTCTGGATGATCGCGGCCAGCGAGACATCCGACAGCAACGCGCCGATGAACACGCCGGCCATCAGCGAGAACGGCACGGGGACGCCGAGATAGCCGAAGAACAGGAAGCAGGACGACATCAGCACGAGGACGACGGGAGCGCTCACGGCTGTGCTCCAGTCGGCGAGCTGGTGCCGATCGGGGGGATCGCAAGGTCCTCGTCGGGTGGTTCCGGATGGTCAAAGCCGTTGCGGATACCGTTGGCGAGCTGCTCGATCGTAAACAGGCCGATCAGGATGCCGGACAGCGGAATGATCACGTACAGCGAAGCGATCGGTGTACCCGACGGCAGCCGGAAACTGCCGAAGCCACGGAGGTAGTTCAGATAGCCATACCAGACCAGGCAGAATGCAACGCCCAACACCACCAGGCGAATGACGATCTCGATGATCAAACGCGGCGTGCCGTGCATCGCGTCCGAGATAGCGGTGAGATAGAGGTGATCATTGCGTCGCGTCGCGGCCGCAGCACCGATGAAAATTGCGTAGATGAACAGCGTCGAGGTGACTTCCTGCAGCCACAGCCAGGGATGGCCGATGGTGCGGGTGACGATGTCGGCGGTGACAGACAACGAAAAGCCGAAGCAGAGCAGGCCGCACAGCACCATCAAGCCGAGTTCGAGCCTGTCCAACGCCGGCCATTTCAGATGCCGCTGCCGCTGCAGCACCAGTTTGTCGGCGATGGCCATCGAATACTCCGTCGTCCTCGTTGGCCGTCCCGGCGACGTGACGCGAGGCTCAGTTGATTGCGCGGATCAGATTCTTGATCTTCTCCGCGTGCGGTCCGAGATCCTTGGCAAGCTTGTCGAGATAGGGATCGGCGATCGCGATAAAGCTCTTCTTGTCCACGTCATCGACCACCTTGACGCCGAGCGACTTCAGCTTGGTCAGCGCGGTCCGCTCGAGGTCGAACGCCTTCGCCGGTTCCTTGGCGCTGACCTCGTTGGCGGCAGCCTGCACCCACTGCTTCTGCTCGGCGGAGAGGCTCTGCCAGAGCTTGTCGGAGACGAACACCAGTGCGTTGTTGGCTTCATGCTCGGTGATGTTCAGTACCGGCGCGACCTCGTAGTGCTTGTTGACGAGGTAGACGTTGATGCTGTTTTCGGCGACGTCGACCACGCCGGTTTGCAGCGACGTGTAGACGCTTCCGAAGGGCATATGAACCGTCTGCGCGCCATAGGCCGGGAACATGGTGTCTTCGGTCGCGGTCGCCTGCACCCGGACCTTCAGGCCCTTGATGTCGTTGACACCGTGGATTTCCCTCTTGCTATACATGTGCCGCACGCCCTGCGAGCCGGTGGCGATGACATGCAGGCCCTGCGTTGTCTCGTCGATCATGGTCTTGAGCGCTTCGAACACCTTCGGATCGGCCAGTCCGTTGATCACGTGCTTTTCGTCGCGAAACAGGAAGTGCAGCGACATCACGCCGGCCTGCGGCGAGATCGTCGCCGTGTTGGCGGACGAGATGATCGCAAACTCGATGTCACCGGACTTGACCAGCTGCAGCAGCTGCGGCTCCTGCCCGAGCTGCGCACCGGGATATTGATCAATGATCAAGGTGCCCTTACTCAATTCCTTGAGCTTGTCAGCGAACAGATCGCCCGCGATCGAATAGCCGGTGTTGCGCGGCTGGTCGTAGGCGAAACGGAAATGCTTAACTTCCTGCGCCCCGGCGCTCGCCGACAGCAGCAACGCTGCCGCGGCCATCGCGGCCCCGATCATTTTGGTCCGATTGCCCATCGCGACGCTCCCCCTGCTTTTATTTGCCGCGATCATCCCATCAGTTCTGCGGGATTGTCAATAAAACAGCGAGATATGAGCAGCGGCGACGCACATCAGGCGCCGCACGACGGGAATTATCGACAATTCGGTCGCGACGATCAGCTATTTGCCCTTGGCGCGCATGAAATCGAAATCGCAGCCTTCGTCGGCCTGCAGGATCGTCTCGTTGAAGAGATGCGCATAGCCGCGCTTGGCCCATTCGGGCGCCCCTGCCGGCGTCAGCGCGGCGCGGCGCTTCTGCAGCTCGGCCTCGTCGACCAGCAGATCGATGCTGCGCTTGGCGACATCGAGCCGGATCATGTCGCCGTTCCGTACCAGCGCCAGCGGACCGCCGACGGCGGATTCCGGCGTGATGTGCAGCACGATGGTGCCGAACGCGGTGCCGCTCATCCGCGCATCGGAGATCCGGACCATGTCCTTGACGCCGGTGCGCGCGAGCTTTTTTGGGATCGGCAGATAGCCCGCCTCCGGCATGCCGGGCGCGCCCTTGGGGCCGGCGTTGCGTAGCACCAGCACGTCGTCGGCCGTGACCTCCAGCGCGGGATCGTCGACCCGCAGCGTCATGTCTTCGACGGAGTCGAACACCACCGCCCGGCCGGTATGCTGCAAGAGCTTTGGACTCGCGGCCGAGTGCTTGATCACGGCACCGCGCGGCGCGAGATTGCCGTGCAAAATCGCCATCGCGCCTTCCGCCTTGATCGGGTTCGCCGTGGAGCGGATCGCATCCTGTCCCGGCACCTCCTCCGCGCCCGCGACCACCTCGCGCAACGTCTGGCCGGTGATGGTCTTGGCGTCGAGATCAAGAAGGCCGCCGAGCTGCGCCATCAGCTTCGGCACGCCACCGGCGTGATGGAAATGCTCCATGTAATGCTCGCCCGACGGCTTCAGGTCGATCAGCACCGGCACCTCGCGGCCAAGCTTGTCGAACGCCTCGAGATCAATCTTGTACGATGTGCGATTGGCGATCGCGGTGAGATGAATGAGGCCGTTGGTGGAGCCGCCGATCGCCTGCATGACGACCTGGGCATTGCGGAACGAGGCCGGCGTCAGGATCTCGCTCGGCTTCGGCCCCTTGGACCTCGCCATCGCGGCGGCGACGCGGCCACTTGCTTCCGCCAGGCGAAAGCGTTCGGCATGGGGCGCCGGGATGGTCGCGCTCATCGGCAGCGACAGGCCGAGCGCCTCGGTGACGCAGGCCATGGTGGAGGCCGTCCCCATCACCATGCAGGTGCCGACCGACGGCGCGAGACGGCCATTCACCGCCTCGATTTCGACGTCGTCGATCTGGCCTGCGCGGTATTTGCCCCACAGCCTGCGGCAATCGGTGCAGGCGCCGAGCACCTCGCCCTTGTGATGGCCGACCACCATCGGTCCGACCGGAATCACGACGGTCGGCAGATCGGCGCTGACGGCAGCCATGATCTGCGCCGGCAAGGTCTTGTCGCAGCCACCGATCACGATCACCGAATCCATCGGCTGGG
This sequence comes from Bradyrhizobium sp. LTSPM299, assembly GCF_000938235.1. Lineage (NCBI taxonomy): Bacteria > Pseudomonadati > Pseudomonadota > Alphaproteobacteria > Hyphomicrobiales > Nitrobacteraceae > Bradyrhizobium > Bradyrhizobium sp. LTSPM299. The sequence continues at coordinate 26,739 of NZ_JYMU01000094.1, read as the reverse complement.
CGCGGATCATCTCCTCGGTGTCCATCGCCATCAGATTGCGCAGATACATCGAGGTCGGATGCGCAAAGCTCTCGGCGATCGAAATAGTCGGGAACACGAACGGCATCGCGCCCGACAGCATCACACCGCGCTTCACCGCCTCGATGATCTGCGGAACGTTGCCGTGGCACGGATTGTAGTCGCTGTAGGTGTTGGTGATGCCCACGATTGGGCGATTGAGCGCATCGTCCGAATAGCCCATCGCCTTGATGAAGGCCTTGCGCAGGAACAGCGAGAAGCCGGCGTCACCATAGCTCGTCAGTCCCTTGCGAAGTCCGTCAGCCATTTTCTTGTTCCCTATCGTCATTCGCTCGCACTTAAGGAGTGGTCGGAATTATTGTCAATACGAGATAATTCAGGGCTGGAAATCACGCTTCTCACGGCCGGACCGCTCCTATTATTGACAATGACCGCTGCGCTGTGGTGACGTCGGCCACCGATCCAAAGCGGACCCACATGAAAGTCCAGCCTGCATCACCCGACATCCAGCCCCCCTCGCGCGAGGAGGAACAGGCCGAAGTGATCCGCCGGCTGGAGGAAGACATCATCTTCGGCCGTTTCGCACCCGGTCTGCGGCTGGTCGAGGATACTCTGATGCAGCGCTACGCCGCGAGCCGGCATTTCGTGCGCCAGGCCCTGTTCCAGCTCGAGCGCCAGGGCATCGTGCTCCGCGAGAAGAATGTCGGCGCCACTGTGCGGTTCTATTCCGCAGACGAGGTGCGGCAGATCTATGAGGTGCGCGAGATGCTGACGCGCCAGGCCGCGCTGATGATCGCCCTGCCCGCGCCCGCAGACCTGATCGCGCAACTGAGCGAGTTGCAGCGGCACTATTGCGCCAGGGCCGATGCGCAGGACATGCGCGGCATCCACGAAACCAACGATGCGTTCCACGTCGCGCTGTTCGCCGCCTGCGGCAATCCCTATCTGGTCCGCTCGCTGCAGGACTACATGAACCTGACGCTGCCGATGCGCGCCAAGAATCTCGCCGACAGCGAAGGTCTCGCGCTGTCGCGGCGGCAGCACGAATTGATGATCGAACTGCTGAAAGGCCGCGACAGCTGGGCGCTGGCGCAGCTCTGCGTCGATCATATGCAGTACAGCAAGGCGGATTATCTCGACCGCATTGCTGGGGACGAGACCAAGCGCTAACGCTTGGTCCAATCGATAATTGAACTCTTGTCGCCATCGAACTCCATGCCGCAGAACGCGCCGCCCTGGTAGAAATCGCCGACCGGATCCGGTGGTAGCTTGGCCTGTTCGGCCATGGCGTGCTCGCGAAAATCCTCGGCCCGTCCGGTCGGGCGATAACCGAGATCGTAGGCGCGGTGATTGTCCCACCAGGAGCGCTCATTGTAGGAGGCGCCGTAGAAGATCTCGAAATGGATGTCGGGATGCTCGAGCCCGATGCGGCAGAGCTGGACCAGGTCTTCCGGCTTGAGCCAGATCGAAAGCCGGCGATGATCGAGCGGCGCCTCGCCGAAATTACCGATCCGGATGCAGGTGACCTCGAGCCCATGCTTGTCGGCGAAGAGCGCGCCAACGGCCTCGCCGAACACCTTGCTGACGCCGTAGCGGCTGTCCGGCCGCGGCGTGACGTCGGTGCCGATGCGGTGATGACGCGGGTAAAAGCCGACCGCGTGATTGGAAGACGCGAAGATGACACGTTTGACACCCTGCTTTCGCGCTGCCTCGAATAGATTGTAGCAGCCGATGATATTGGCCTGGTGGATCTGGTCCCACGATCCTTCGACCGAGTAGCCGCCGAAATGCAGGATGCCGTCGACGCCCTCGCAGATCGCCTCGACCTGCGCGAGGTCGGCGAGGTCGGCGGCCTTGAAGGTCTCGCCCTTGGCGAGATCGGCAGGCGGCTTGATGTCACTCAGGATCAGGTCCGGATAGATCGGCGGCAGCAATGTCCGCAGGCTCCTGCCAATTCCACCCGATGCGCCGGTCATCAATATGCGTGGCATTCCGTCCCTCGTCTGTGCTGCTGCCCAAGGGAATCATTGGGCTGAATTGCGGTCGCAGGCTGACAATGATAGCAAACCATCGCTCAAGGAAACACAACAACGAGAACAGCAAATGTCCGATGCCCATTCCGCCGGCTGGCGTCCCGCGACTTATTATCCCGATCCCGCGATCCATGCGCTCGACCCGCGCTTCGAGAAATACTGGCTGAAGCTCTCCGCGGTGGAGCGGCTGACCACCGGCCTGCGCTGGGCCGAAGGCCCGGTGTGGTTCGGCGACGGGCGCTATCTGCTCTGCAGCGACATCCCGAACCAGCGCATCCTCAAATGGGAGGAAGAGACCGGCGCGGTCAGCATCTTCCGCAAGCCCTCCAATTTCGCCAACGGAAACACCCGCGACCGCCAGGGCCGACTGGTCACCTGCGAACACGGCGGCCGGCGCGTGGTGCGCACCGAATATGACGGATCCATTACGGTACTGATCGACGCCTTCGACGGCAAGCGGCTGAATTCGCCCAACGACGTCGTGGTGAAATCCGACGGCTCAATCTGGTTCAGCGATCCCACGTTCGGCCTGCTCGGCAATTACGAGGGCTACAAGGTCGAGTCCGAGATCGACCCGAATGTCTACCGGCTCGATCCGGCAACCGGCAAGGCCACCATCGTTGCCGAAGGCGTGCTGGGGCCGAACGGACTGTGCTTCTCGCCGGACGAGAAGATCCTCTACGTCGTGGAATCCCGCGGCGAGCCGAACCGCAAGATTCTTGCTTACGACGTCTCCCCGGACGGCACCAAAATTTCGAACAAGCGCGTGTTCATCGATGCCGGCCCCGGCACGCCCGACGGCATGCGCTGCGACATCGACGGCAATCTGTGGTGCGGCTGGGGCATGGGCGATCCCGAGCTCGACGGCGTCGTCGTGTTCGCGCCCGACGGCGTCATGATCGGCCGCATCGCGCTGCCCGAGCGCTGCGCCAACCTCTGCTTCGGCGGCCTGAAGCGCAACCGCCTGTTCATGGCGGCGAGCCAGTCGATCTATGCGCTTTACGTCAACACCCAAGGCGCGCTCGGCGGTTAGAAACGAGCGACGCCGGAGCGATCTCTCGCTCCGGCGTCGCATTTGCGTCACGAAACCTTACGCCGCGTTGTAGCCCGCGACGGCCTTGGCTTCGAGATACTCTTCCAGACCGTAGCGGCCCCACTCGCGGCCGTTGCCGGACTGCTTGTAGCCACCGAACGGCGCGGAGCGCTCGTTCGGGACGCCCTGCAGGTTGACGTTGCCGGCGCGGATCTGGCGGCCGACGCGGCGCGCGGTTTCCACGGTGTCGGCGGAAACGTAACCGGCGAGACCATACGGCGTGTCGTTGGCGATCTTGACGGCTTCGGCTTCGTCCTTGGCGCCGAGGATCGTCAGCACCGGTCCGAAGATCTCCTCGCGGGCGATCGTCATGTCGTTGGTGACGTCAGCGAAGATGGTCGGACGGACATAGAAGCCCTTGTTGACGCCCTCGGGCAGACCCGTTCCGCCGGCAACGAGGGTTGCGCCCTCGTCGATGCCCTTCTGGATCAGCGCCTGGATCTTGTCCCACTGGCCGCGGTTGACGACCGGACCGATGGTGGTGCCATCGCCACGCGGGTCACCCGCCTTGGTCTTGTCGGCGACGCCCTTGGCGATCGCGGCCACTTCCTTCATCTTGGAGAGCGGCACGATCATGCGCGACGGCGCGTTGCAGGACTGGCCGGAGTTGTTGAACATGTGCATCACGCCGCCGGTCACCGCCTTGGCGAGATCGGCGCCGTCGAGGATCACGTTCGGCGACTTGCCACCGAGTTCCTGGCTGACGCGCTTCACGGTGGGCGCAGCACGCTTGGCGACGTCGACGCCGGCGCGGGTCGAGCCGGTGAACGAGATCATGTCGATGTCAGGGTGCTCGCTCATCGCGGCACCAACCTCCGGGCCGAGACCGTTGAGCAGGTTGAACACGCCCTTCGGCACGCCGGCTTCATGAAGGATTTCGGCGAAGATCAGCGCCGAGGTCGGGGTGAACTCCGAGGGCTTCAGGATCATGGTGCAGCCGGCGGCGAGCGCGGGCGCGACCTTGCAGGCGATCTGGTTCAGCGGCCAGTTCCAGGGGGTGATCATGCCGATCACGCCGACCGGCTCGCGCACGATCACGGCGGTGCCCATGGTCTCCTCGAACTCGTACTTCTTGAGCACGTCGAGGGTGTTCATGAGGTGGCCGAGGCCGGCACCGGCCTGCAGCTTCTCAGCCATCGGCAGCGGAGCACCCATCTCGTCGGAGACGGCGGCACCGATCTCCTTCATGCGGCCCTTGTAGATCTCGATGACCTTGGAGAGCAGCGCGACGCGCTCCTCGCGGCTGGTCTGGGAAAACGTCACGAACGCGCGCTTGGCGGCGGCGACTGCCTTGTCGACATCGGCTTTGGAGCCGAGCGCAACCTCATACATCGCTTCTTCGGTCGCCGGATTGACGACGGGCGTGGACTTGCCTTTGACGACGGGGTCGACCCAGGCGCCGTCGATGTAGAATTGCATACGATTGACCATCGGAAACCTCTTGTAGGGGGCGTATGGAGTGGGGGAACGGAAGCGTTCGGCAGGCATCCTTGCACGAAAGTCCCGAAAATTGAACCCGCCATATGCGGATGTCGCCGGTGCGGCAGACGCTGGATATAAGGTCGGGGCCACAGGCGTGGCAAGGCTCCCTCCGCCGTCATTCCGGGATGCGCCTCTTGGCGCAGGCCCGGAATCCATTTCACCGCAATACCTGCGGCCCAATGGATTCCGGGTTCGCGACTTCGTCGCGCCCCGGAATGAGAAGTTCACACCGCCATTTTGCGATGCCGCACCGGGGCCCCCGAACTGAGCCCCTCCGCCGCGTCGATGATGGCGTTGGCGTCGATGCCGTAGTGGCGGTAGAGGTCGCCGATGGTGCCGGTCTGGCCGAAATGTTCGACCCCGAGCGCCTCGACGCGATGGCCGCGGACGCCGCCGAGCCAGCCGAGCGCGGCCGGATGGCCGTCGATCACGGTCACAATGCCGCAGTCGCGGCCGAGCGGCGCCAGCAACCGCTCGATATGACTCAAATGCTGCACACCGTGGCGATCGCGGCGCAAATTCCGCGCGGCGGACCATCCGGCATAGAGCCGGTCGGCGGAGGTGACCGCCAGTAAACCGACATCGCGATGGCTCTCGCCGATCAGGCCGACGGCCTCGACCGCCTCGGGTGCGACCGTGCCGGTATAGGCGACCACCAAATCGCAGTTCGGGCCTGGCTTGCGCAACCAATAGGCACCATCGGTGATGTCGCGCTGCAGATCCGGCGGCATGATCCGCTGCGGCTGCTCGAGCGTGCGCGTCGAGAGCCGCAAATAGACCGAGCCGCCCTCCGCCCCTTCGCGCTGCATGTGGCCGAAACCCCAGCCCATGATCACGGCAAGTTCATCGACAAAGGCCGGCTCGAACGAGGCAAGCCCGTCCTGCCCGATCCCGATCAGCGGCGTCTTGATCGACTGGTGCGCGCCGCCCTCCGGCGCCAGCGACACGCCCGACGGCGTCGCCGCCACCATGAAGCGGGCGTCCTGGTAGCAGGCATAGTTCAGCGCATCGAGGCCGCGCTCGATGAAGGGATCATAGAGCGTACCGACCGGCAACAGCCGCACGCCATTGATCTGGTGCGACAAGCCGAGCGCCGACAGCATGATGAACAGGTTCATCTCGGCGATGCCGAGCTCGAGATGCTGTCCCTTCGGCGAGTATTCCCAGGTGAAAGCCGACGGGATCTTCTCCTGCCGGAACAGGTCATGGTTCTCCGCCTTGGCGAACAGGCCGCGGCGGTTGACCCAGCCGCCGAGATTGGTCGACACGGTCACGTCGGGCGACGCGGTGACGATGCGGGCGGCCAGCGCGGTGTCGCCCTTTGCGAGTTCGTGCAGCACGAGCCCAAAACCCTGCTGCGTCGACATCTGCGCCGATGCCTTGAACGCAAGCCGCTCGGGCACGTCGATGACAGGCGCCGACAGCCGGCGGCGGCCCTCGCGGTTGAACGGTGCCTCCGCCAGGAAGGCTTCGAGCTTCGCCGGCTCCTGCGACAGGCCCTCGAACTTGTCCCACTCATGGCCGACGCGGATGTTCTGGCTGGCGCGCCACTTCTCCATCTGCGTCACGGTCATCAGGCCGGCATGGTTGTCCTTGTGGCCCTGCATCGGCAGGCCGACGCCCTTGATGGTGTAGGCGATGAAACAGACCGGGCGATCATGCTCGATCGCTTCAAAGGCCTCGATCATGCTCGCCATGTCGTGGCCGCCGAGATTCGACATCAGCGCCAGCAATTCCTCGTCGCTGCGCCGGTCGATCAATTGCGTGACCTGCCCCTGATCGCCGATGTCGTCCTGCAGATGCTTGCGGAACGCAGCCCCGCCCTGGAAACACAGCGCCGCGTACATCTGGTTCGGGCAATTGTCGATCCAGCGCTTGAGCGCTTCGCCGCCGGGTTCGGCGAAGGCGTCAAGCATCAGCTTGCCGTACTTCACGATCACCACGTCCCAGCCGAAATTGCGGAACATGGATTCGAACTTGGCCCACAGCCCTTCGCGCACGACGGCATCGAGCGACTGGCGGTTGTAGTCGACCACCCACCAGGTGTTGCGCAGGCCGTGCTTCCAGCCCTCCAGCAGCGCCTCGAAGATGTTGCCCTCGTCCATCTCGGCGTCGCCGACCAGCGCGATCATGCGGCCCTCGGGCCGCTCCTTCATCCAGCCATGCGCCTTGACGTAATCCTGCACCAGCGAGGCGAACAGCGTCTGCGCGACACCGAGGCCGACCGAGCCGGTGGAGAAATCGACGTCGTCGACATCCTTGGTGCGCGACGGATAGGACTGCGCGCCCTTGTAGCCGCGGAAATTCTCCAGCTTGTCGCGGGTCTGGTGCCCGAACAGATACTGGATCGCATGGAACACCGGGCTGGCATGCGGCTTCACCGCAACGCGGTCCTGCGGCCGCAGCACCGAGAAATAAAGCGCCGACATGATGTTGGCGAGCGAGGCCGAGGAGGCCTGGTGGCCGCCGACCTTCAGCCCGTCAGTGCTGGGCCTGACATGGTTGGCGTGATGGATGGTCCACGACGACAGCCACAGCACCTTACGGGACAGGGCGGACAGCGTGTCGAGGCGTTCAGGCGCGATTCCCATGACGAGACTCCGGGGCAATATCGCTGATGTTACTGCCGGCGCGGGCGGCTAAAATCTCAATTCCACGCGACAGCACAGGAAAAATTGGGATAAATTCCCACGATCCGGCCTCAACCAATGAGTTCATCCCAATGCCTGCCCTCGACGCCATCGACCGCAAGATCCTCAGCCTGCTGCAGACCGACAGCCGCATGACCATGCAGGCGCTCGCCGACAGGGTCGGGCTTTCGGTGTCGCCCTGCCATCGCCGGGTCAAGTTGCTCGAGGAGCGCGGCGTGATCTGCCGCTATATCGCCACCGTCGACCAGAAATCGCTGGGGCTGCATGTCTCCGTCTTCATCTCGATCAAGCTCGCGCGGCAGAAGGAGGAGGACCTGAATCGTTTTGCGCGCGCGATCTCCAAATGGGACGAGGTGCTCGAATGCTATCTGATGACCGGCAACCGCGACTATCTGCTGCGCGTCGTCGCAGCCGACCTCTCGTCCTATGAGGCGTTCCTGAAAAACAAGCTGACCCGGCTCGACGGCATTGCGTCGATCGAGTCGAGCTTTGCGCTGAGCCAGGTGAAGTATTCGACGGCGCTGCCGGTGTGAGTTTGTTTGTGTCGGGCTTCGCTCGCGCCAAAACCACCCCGTCGTCCCGGCGAAGGCCGGGGCCCATAACCACACGGTTGTGTTGTTAAAGAAGGCTGTGGCCCCAGCGACGTGAAGCAATTTGCATTTGTGGTTATGGGTCCCGGGTCAAGCCCGGGACGACAGCGAGTTTGTGGGGCCGCCTGCGGATCATGCATCAGCATTCTCGCGACATGATTGTCCGAGCTTTGCATTTCGTTTCACCCTCTTTGGAAGCAGGGCGCAGGGAAAGCCGGGTGCACGCTGCACCCGCGGTCCCGTGTGCAAAAGTGAGAGAAAGAAGCGCACACGAGCATGCAGGTTCCGCGGAGGCACTCCGGCTTTCCCTGCGCGATGGGTTACGGCTTATACGTGCTCCCCGGCGAGGCTAGGCTTGCTTGTCACCGCCCTCGCAAAGACGCTTTCGCGTACTTCACGAGAGGACACCAACCACTGGGGCGTCCGAACCACACGACTTCACCGTCCGCTTCATGCGCACTCGTCAGTTGCGCAATCGGCGTCCACCGCATCCCACCGCGCGTTCGTGACGTGCGCACGCCCCTCAATCGGGTGAGACGGGTGCATTAAACGGCTGAGTTGGGGTTGGTGTCAAGAAAAACTTCCGAAAAAACGAAATCACTTCTGTCGCGAGGCCTTGCCATGTCGGGCAACTCAGTGATTGGGAACCACGGTGAGCACGGAGTGGTCGACCGTTCCGCTTATACCCGGCAGCGCTAAAATCACCCAATTTCTCTTTCAGTCAGCCTCCTAGGGTGCCACAGTAATTTTTGGATGGGCTCGTTCAGCGGGTGTCGTTCCTATCAGATCGAATGATACGATTTAACACCTGCTGTAGGCCTTATCGAGGAGAAGCATCTTGATCTACCGTGCTTGCACGATTGCTACGCCCTCCCCCGCATCCGGTGCCTGATCGCATGACCAGAGCGCGCGCCGTGCCCATGCCCAGCAACAGCGTGCTTGCGCCGCTTTACGTGGGCGCGGACCTTTTGGACGCCTTTGCAATTCGACTGCCGGCGGGGGCCAGCGATGATCTAGAGGTGCTGGCACGCGCCGCGTTCGAGCGACAGGCGGGGTGGATTCGTGCGCTCACTCGTGTCCGCGATGTGGTGATGGCGGCAGTTGCCGTCAAATCGTCGCGCGCCATCGGTCTTGCCGCAGCGGCGCGTGGGCCGGTTATCGGCTACTTCCCGGTGCTGTCAAAGAGCGCGACGGAGCTGGTAGTGGGCGAGGATGACCGGCATCTCGACTTCCGCGCCACCATCCAACTTCGCGCCGATGCAGCAAATGGGCGCGAGCTGGTCGTGGGTACTGTGGTGCATTGCCATAACCGACTGGGGCGTATCTATCTTGCGACGATAGCGCCGTTTCATCGCGTGATTGTGCGGGCGAGTTTAGAACAGGCGGCAAGAGCAATGAAGATTTAGGCATGCTTTTGGTGGTCGCAACTGGCTGTCGTCGGCCATTGGCGTTCCGTGGCGCATCCCGCGAATTTGATGGTGCTTTACAATTTGCATGGCAACATACTCTACTTTCGACAGGTGGGTACATTTAGGCAAACTACTACAAGAGCGAAATATGTCTGAGCGCGACACTAAGCTCCACGGTTGCTGGCGGTTGGTTTCTTTTGATACTGAGCTTCAGGATTCAAAGGAGCGCAGTCAACCGTGGGGCGCCGACCCCAATGGGTACCTTATTTTCAGCTCTGATGGGCGAATGATGGTGCTCGTTACCGCAGAGGCGCGGGAGCCAGGGAATACAGATGAGAAACTGGTGGCACTTTTCCGTACTCTGATGGCCTATACCGGACGGTATCGGATCGATGGGGATAGGTTCATCACAAAGATCGACTCATCTTGGAATGAAGCCTGGAACGGCAGTGAGCAGGAACGATTCTACAAGCTTGATGGAGACACGCTCGACGTCTTTACGGCCTGGATGCCGAATCCGTTAGTATCAGGAAATCCAATAGGAAGAGGTATTCTCAGTTTTAGGCGCGAGTAATTTTCCCTACGCTGAGTTCGCAACTGGTCGCTCGTTGGCAGGTCATCAACTCGGCGGTGAGTCTGGCAACCGGGCAGCTACCATTGAATGACCGCATTATCGAATGACCGCATTATCGCGGCCTCCAGGGAAGGTCTGCATAACTCGGCTCGATACGTGCTTGACGATGTCGGGCTAACTTGAGAGGCCTCGACAACCGACCGTAGGGTGACGAAGGCGCGATGATCAACTCGCCGAGATGCAGCGGCGGTCGGAATTGCCCCGCCAGCTCGCAGGCGCATACAGAGGTTCAGTCTGCGGAGACCCTTGCTGCGGTGATGACGGTTCGTTGGTCATCGCGGGGTCCGACACTTCGGGGCAGCATTTGGCCGATGACGCCAACGCTGGCCGTTCCGCTGCCGTTACGCGTTTCAGGCCGAACTGCCTTGGCATAGGTGCCTCCGAATCAACGTCGTGTCCTGTTGTCGATCGTAGCGCGAGCGGTTGGTAGCCCAAAGGGAAATGCTGATCGCTTCGCAATCTTCACAAGATTGCAGAACGCTCTTCAAGAACTTCGCATCTTTACTAATTCAGGCCAAGCGCGCCTCTTGGCGCGAACCCGGAATCCATTCATCCATAAAGCCTGCGGCCCAATGGATTCCGGGTTCTCGCTTCGCGAGCCCCGGAATGACGGGTGGAGAATGTGGTGGACGGATTCGTCAGATGACCTTCCGCTGCGCCAAATTCTTCATCAGCGCACTGAGGCCGAACGTCCAATGCTCGCACTCGTCGCTGTGACGCATCCGGTTGACGAGCTTGCCGAGCTGGGGGGCTGCGATGGTGACGATGTCGTCACGCTTGTGGGTAAAGCCCTCACCCTTGGCGTCGCGATCCTTGACCGGTGCGAACATCGTGCCGAGGAACAGCGCGAAACCGTCAGGGTATTGATGCACCGGGCCGATGGTCTGGGCGACTAGATCGGTCGGATCGCGGCTGATCTTGCTGATCGAGGAATGGCCCTCGAGCACGAATCCATCTGCTCCCTTCACGGTCAAACCGACGTCCATCTTGCGCACGTCGTCGAGCGTGAATGTCTGGTCGAACAGCCGCAGCAGCGGGCCGATCGCGCAGGAGGCGTTGTTGTCCTTGGCTTTCGACAGCAACAGCGCCGAGCGGCCCTCGAAGTCGCGCAGATTGACGTCGTTGCCGAGCGCGGCACCGACGATCTTGCCGCCGCTGGAGACGACCAGCACGACCTCCGGCTCCGGGTTGTTCCAGGTCGATTTCGGATGCAGCCCGGCATCCATGCCGGTGCCGACCGAGGACAGCGTCGGCGCCTTGGTGAAGACCTCGGCGTCGGGCCCGATGCCGACCTCCAAATATTGGCTCCAGGCGTTCTGCTCGATCAGCACCTGCTTCAGCTTGCTTGCCTCCGCCGAACCGGGCTTCAGCTTCGAGAAATCGTCGCCGACCAGGCGCACGACTTCCTTGCGGATCGCCTCGGCGGACGACGGATTGCCGCGCGACCGCTCCTCGATCACGCGTTCCAGCATCGAGATGGCGAAGGTGACGCCGGCGGCCTTCAGCACCTGCAGATCGACCGGCGCCAGCAGCCAGGGTTTTTGCGGATCGCGGCGATCGGGCGGCGTGTTGGCGAGGATCGCCGCGAGATCGCCGATCCGCGTGCCACCTGCCGCACGCAACGCGGCCGCGGGATCGGGCTCCTCGCAGAGCGCGCTCACCGTGGGGAAACGCGCAGTGACGTCGAACACACCGTCATTGCGCACGGCTACTACGGCCGGACCGCCCGCCTGCGGCAGCCAGACCCGTCCGACCAGCGTACCGGCGGTCGTATCGGCCGGCAGGACGTCGTTTGGCATGAGCGTGATCATCGGCTTCTCCCCTTTTTGCTCTTGTCGGCGCTTGTTAGCACAGTCTCGTCATCGCTGTGAAACGGCCGTCACCGCGATGTCACACGAAGGTAACATGGGCCGTCAATGCTCCGGCGCGATCCACATATCATGGAAAGACGGATTCATGACTGCCTCCGCCCTCACCGACGAAGCACTTCGCGCGCGCATCCACCAGGAGATGGCCGACAGCCTCGACGAGGAGCTCGAACTCGAGCTCGACGACACCAGGCTCGACGAACTCGACCATGAGGCGGGGCCGGGGCTCGACCGCAAGCTTTACTTCCGCGAACTGCTGCGGCTGCAGGGCGAACTGGTGAAGCTGCAAGACTGGGTGCACCACGAGAAGAAGAAGGTCGTCGTGCTGTTCGAGGGGCGCGATTCCGCCGGCAAGGGCGGCGTCATCAAGCGCATCACCCAGCGGCTCAACCCGCGCATCTGCCGCGTCGCGGCGCTGCCGGCGCCGAGCGAGCGCGAACGCACGCAATGGTACTTCCAGCGCTATGTCACGCATCTGCCGGCCGGCGGCGAGATCGTGCTGTTCGACCGCTCCTGGTACAACCGCGCCGGCGTCGAGAAGGTGATGGGGTTCTGCAGCGAGGAGCAGTACCAGGAGTTCTTCAAGTCGGTGCCGGAATTCGAGCGCATGCTGATCCGCTCCGGCACCATCCTGTTGAAATACTGGTTCTCGATCACCGACGAGGAACAGCAGTTCCGCTTCACGATGCGAATCCAGGATCCGCTGAAGCAGTGGAAGCTGAGCCCGATGGATGTCGAGGCGCGCAGCCGCTGGGAGCAGTACACCAAGGCCAAGGAAACGATGCTGGAGCACACGCATCTGCCTGATTCCCCGTGGTGGATCGTCGATGCCGTCGACAAGAAGCGGTCCCGGCTCAACTGCATCTCGCATCTGCTGGGCCAGATTCCTTATCAGCAGGTCGAGCACGCCCCCGTCACGCTGCCGCCGCGGGTGCGCAATCCCGACTATCACCGCGGCCCGGTCCCGCCGGAGATGTACGTGCCGGCGAAGTTTTAATGCTCGCAGTTTCCCCTCTCCCCGCTCTTACGGGGAGAGGGTCAGGGTGAGGGGCTGCTTCGGCAAATGCGACAGCAAATGAGTTTGCGGAGACTCCCCCTCACCCGGATTGCATCTTCGATGCAACATAACTGAAGCTCCGCTTCAGCGTTCTTGATAGACGGCCGCCGAAGGCGGCCTACGCCTCTCCCCGCAAGCGGGGCAAGGTGAAGAGATGGGCAATCACACAGTCATCTCGCCTACTAATGGCGCAGGCCGGCACACTTGCTGCGGCCAAACGCCGACGCTAGGCTTCCCCGATCTGGAGCAGGGAGGCCTTCGTGACTCAATCCGACGACGTCAAGATTTCAGAAGATCGCCGCGACGCGCTGCGTTTTGCGCTCGGGATCGGCAGCGGCGCCGCGCTGGCGTCCGCGATGGCAACGCCGGTGTCGGCGCAGACGGCCGCGGACAACACGCTCGACCGCATCCGCGCCAACAAGGCGCTGCGCATCGCCGTGCTGCCGGGCGAACTGCCCTATTTCAACAAGGATCTTGCCTCAGGCACCTGGTCCGGCTTCTCGATCGAGATGGCCAACGATCTGGCAATGCTGCTCGACGTCAAGCTGGAATATGTCGAGTCGACCTACGGCAATTCGATCCTCGATTTGCAGGCCAACAAGATCGATCTCGGCTTTGCGCTCAACCCGACCCCGCAGCGCGCGCTGGTGGTCGACTTCACCAGTCCGGTGTTTCCGCATCCGTTCGGCGCGATGCTGAAGAAGGGCCTCGAGGCCAGGACCTGGGCCGACATCAGCAAGCCGGAGGTGAACATCGCGGTCGACGTCGGATCGGCCAATGAGGCGGTCGCGCGGCGGTTTGCGCCCAATGCCACCATCAAGTCGCTGAAGTCGCGCGACGAGGTGATGCTGGAAATGTCGTCGGGCCGGGTCGATTGCGTGGTCAACGCGCTGGTGCTGGGGCTGACCGCGATCGCCAAGAACCCGAACCTCGGCACCTACAAGATCCTGACGTCGCCGTCGGTGACGATCGCGAGCGGCATGGCGGTGCGGCGCGAGCCGGACAAGCGCTGGCGCGATTTCCTGTCGGTGTGGGTCGACTATAACCGAGGCGTCGGCCAGATGCGCGAATGGTTCGTCAAGGGCCTGACGCTGAGTGGTGTCAAGCCGGAGGACGTGCCGGTGGAGCTGAATATTTGATGTGAGCTCTTTTCACCTCGCCCCGCCTGCGGGGAGAGGTCGGATCGCATGCAGCGCAGCGGAATGCGATCCGGGTGAGGGGGTACAGGCCTCTCGATCTTCGACAGTCGCGTTGAGAGCCCCTCATCCCAACCCTCTAAGAGCGAGCTTCGCTCGTCTCGACCCCGTAAGAACGGGGAGAGGGAGAAGGACAGTCATCACACCTTGTCGTAGGTCAGGCCGCGCTCGAGGCGACGCGCCACCAGCGTCGACGGGAACAGGATCGCGAAATAGATCAGCGCCACGACGGTGTAGACCTCGAGCGGCCGGTAGGTGTCGGCGTTGATCAGGGTCGCGTTGTAGACGAGGTCGGGCACCGCAATGATCGACACCAGCGAGGTGTTCTTCAGCTGCGTCACGGACTGGTTGACGTAGGGCGCCATCATCGGCTTCATCGCCTGCGGCAGGATCACGAGCCGCATCAGGCGCCAGCCGCGGAAGCCGAGCGCCTTGGCGGCATCCCACTGCCCGATCGGCACGCTTTCGATGCTGCCGCGCACGATCTCGGCATAGAACGCGCCGCCGTAGAGCGAGAGCACGCTGACGGCTGCGACATGCGCGGGGATGTTGACGCCTATCACCACCGGGAACGCGTAATAGAACCAGATGATCTGCACCAAGAGCGGCGTGCAGCGAAACAGTTCGATATAGGCGATCAAGAGCCAGTCGATCACCGGAATGCGCTTCAAGCGCAGCATGCCGACGATCAAGCCGATCAGCGATCCCAAAATGATGGTGCCGATCGTGTAGGCGATGGTCCAGCCGAGCCCGAGCCAGAACAAATGGCTGTACTTGCCGAGGATCGCAAAATCCCAAACGTAGTTCATGCTGCCCCTCGATGACCGGATTTCTCAGCGTCCGCTGATGTGACGTCTCAGCATCGCAGGCGGACCGGAGCGAGTCACGCAATCACATCAAAGTCAGCCCGCCATCGACCGGCAGCATGGCGCCGGTGACATGGGCCGCGTCCGGCGACAGCAGGAAGGCGACCACAGAGGCAACCTCGTCTGACTGGGCCAGCCGCTGCATCGGATTGGCTTTCGCCACCCGCTGCCAGGTCGCAGGATCCAGCGCGCCGACCAGGCCGGGATCCTTCTGCGTATAACCGGGCATCACGGCGTTGGCGGTGGCGCCCGAGGGCGCAAGCTCGATCGCCAGCGACTTGACCAGCACTTCGAGCGCGGCCTTGGCCGCCGCCGATCCAGGATAGGTCGCGCCGGGCACGAAGCGATGCGGCCCGAAGCTGGAGACTGCGACGACGCGCCCATGCGCGTTCCGCGTCAGGTCAGTCAGCGCGGCGGCCGCCATCTCGTGGAATGCCGCCGCCATCACGGCAAAGGCGCGCTCGAGGCCTTCACGCGGCAGGCTGGCAAAATCGCGCCGGTCGGCAAAGCCCGCGGCGTGCACGATGGTATCGACCGGTCCGAACGCCGCGCGCGCGGCGTCGACGAGCTCGGCACCGGTGCCGGCCTTGGCCAGATCGCCGGTGCGGATCTCGACTTTTGCGCCGGCGCTGCGGCACGCATCCGCAACCGATGTCAACCGCGCTAGGCCGGCGGCCTCGGCGCCCTGCCCGTGCAGCATCAGGCATTGATCCGATGCAGCGAGGCGGCGCGCAACCGCAGCGCCAATGCCGGAGCCGCCTCCCGTGATGATTGAAACTCGCATGAACCGCGTGAGGTCTGTGTTGCCGGAGGACAGCGAACTATAGGTTCGGTGCCGTGAAATGCAAATTGGCGCGCCGTCGCGATGCCCACATCTTCCGGATCGAGAGCCATGACCAAGAGCCATGCCGCGGGGAACTGTCAGCCATCACCGCAGAGCCGTCATGGCGCGCGCCTTGCCCCTCGACACCGCCGGGATAGTCATGTGGAATATTGCTGCGAAAATGCACGTGGCGGGGTGATGCAATGGCGGAAGCTTCTGTTCTGGCCGCGCCGAGCGCGGATCTGGTGGACAACTCCCGCAGGGCGATCTCGGCCGCGGCGATCGGCAACCTGCTCGAGTGGTACGATTTCGGTGTCTATGCCTATCTCGCCGGACTGATCGCGACAAAGTTCTTCCCGAACAGCGATCCGACCGCCTCGCTGCTCGCTGCCTTCGCCGCCTACGGCGTCGGCTTCCTGGCGCGGCCACTCGGCGGCATCGTGATCGGCCGCCTCGGCGACACCAAAGGCCGCAAGGCGGCGCTGCTGCTCACCATCTTCCTGATGGCGTTGGGCACGGTCGGGCTCGGCGTGTTGCCGTCCTATGAGGCGATCGGCGTCTGGGCGCCGATCCTGCTGGTCTGCTTGCGCATCGTGCAGGGGCTCGCTGCCGGCGGCGAATGGGGCACCTCGACCGCCTTCATGGTGGAATGGGCGCCGCCGGACCGCCGCGGCTTGTTCGGCAGTTTCCAGCAGGTCTCGACCGCCGGCGGCTCGCTGCTCGGCTCGGCCGTCGCCGCCATCATGACCTCATCGCTGAGTCAGGCGGAGATGCTCGACTGGGGCTGGCGCGTACCGTTTCTGCTCGGCGTACTATTGCTCTTCGTCGGCGCTTATCTGCGCCGGAACGTCGAGGAGACGCCGTCCTATGAAGCGAGCCGCAAGGCCGCCGAACAGCCTGTTGTCGCCGGGTTGCCGCTCGGGGCCCTCGCGTTCGGCTTCACCATCTTCTGGACCGTCGCCTATTACACGCTGCTCGCCTGGATGCCGAGCTTCACCCAGCGCTTTGCCGGGCTGACCCCCTCGCAGGCGCTGTGGTCGAACACGATCGGCCTGATCGCCATGGTGATCGCGGTTCCTTTCTGGGGTGCGCTGTCGGACAAGGTCGGCCGCAAGCCGCTCCTGATGGCGAGCGCGATCAGCATCGGATTGCTCGCCTATCCGTTGTTCTCGCTGATGACCAACGGCACCGGGTTCGCGCTGGTGATACCGCTCCAGATCCTGCTCGGCATCCTGCTTGCGCTCTATTCAGGCGCGGGACCCGCGGCGATCTCAGAAATCTTTCCGACCCATCTGCGCTCGACCTGGATGTCGAGCGGCTACGCGCTCTCGGTCGCCATCTTCGGCGGCTTCGCGCCGTTCATCGCGACCTGGCTGATCCAGGCCACGGGATCACCGGTGTCGCCGACCTATCTCTATCTGTTGCCTTCGGCGGTGATCTCGCTGCTCGTGATCTGGAGCCTGAAGGAAACCGCCGGGACAAAACTGCGATGAGAAGCTGAAGAGCTCACCATGCTCATTCGATTCGATGGACGTACCGCGATCGTGGCGGGAGCCGCGCGCGGCATCGGCCAGAGCATCGCTCGATCGCTGGCCAATGACGGCGCGCGCGTCGTCGCCTGCGACCTACTGGTCGATGACCTCGCCCCGATCGCAGGCCGCGCCGATGGCGGTGGCGAGATCATCGCTGCCAGGGTCGACGTCACCAACGAGGCCTCCATTGCCGAGGTCGTGCACACGGCCGGCGGCGTCGATATCCTGGTCTATGTGGCAGGAGGCGTGCGCGGCCAGCGGCCCCGGCCGCTGGAGGAGGTGAGCGCGGACGATTTCGACGCCATCGTCGACGCCAACCTCAAGGGTGCGTTCCTGTTCATCAAGGCCGTCGCGCCCGGAATGAAGACAAAGGGAGGCGGCCGCATTGTCACCATATCGAGCCGTGCTGGCCTTGCCACCAGCTTGACCGGCCTCCAGAGCTATCCGGCCGCCAAGCACGGACAGATCGGTCTGGTCAAACAGCTTGCCCAGGAGCTCGGGCCGTTCGGCATCACCGTGAATTCGGTTGCGCCCGGCTTCATGGCGACCAGCCCCGATTACGAGCGGCAGTGGAACAACTGGCCGGCCGACTTCCGCGACAATTTCGTCAACACGATTGCGATGCGGCGCATGGGCGCGCCGCAGGACATCGCCGATGCGGTGACGTTTCTCGCCTCCGACCACGCCTCGTGGATCACGGGGCAGACCATCCCCGTCACCGGCGGCCCGCTGTAGCAAATCATTCGGGAGGACCATCATGAACGAGACATCGAAGCTCGAACCTTTGCAGCTCGAGCCCTGGCAGTGGCCGGAAAGCCACTGGCGCGGTCTGGTCAACCAGGTCCGCGCCGGAAGGACCTATCGGCCCAAGAGCTGGAAGGACGGTGCGCGCTGCGCGTTCGCGCTGTCGTTCGATTCCGACCACGAGACCAACGAGCTGCGCGACGGCGGCAAATCGATCGGGCGCATGGCGTGGGGACAATACGGCAATCGTGTCGGCGTCCCGAACATTCTCAAGCTGCTGGCGAAATACTCGGTGCCGGCGACTTTCTACGTGCCGGCCGTATGCGCGCTGATCTACCCCGACGAGCAGCGCCGCATCATCGCCGAAGGCCACGAGATCGGCATCCATTCCTGGATCCACGAGCTGAACTCGGTGCTGCCCTATGAGGCCGAAAAGGACCTGATGTCGCGCGCGGCCGACGTGCTGGAGAAGACGACCAAGGTGCGGCCGGTCGGCGCGCGCACAGCGTCCTGGGATTTCTCGCCGCATACGCTGCGGATCACCAAGGAGGCCGGCCTGCTCTACGATTCTTCGCTGATGGCCGACGTCGATTGCTACGAGCTGCTCCTGGAAGGCGAACCGACCGGCGTCATCGAATTTCCGGTGGAATGGATCCGCGACGACGCGGTCTATTTCATGATGCACCGGTTCCAGGGCTTGCGTCCCTATACGCCACCGTCGGACGTCTTCGACGTGTTTCGGCGCGAGTTCGAGGCGGCCTATGAGGAGGGCGGAGTCTTCCAGCTCACCTGCCATCCGCACATGATCGGCTACCGTTCGCGGCTGTGGATCATCGAGGAGCTCATTGGGCTGGCCAAGGCCAAGGGCGACGTCTGGTGCGCAACCCATGCCGATGTGGTCCGCTACGCGCGCGACCACGCTGCCTGAGGATTTGCTCATGACAAAGACGGCCCTCGTCACCGGCGGCGCACGCGGCATCGGCCGCACCTGTGCGCTGGCGCTTGCCGATTCCGGACTCGACATCGCCCTCGTCGATCTGCTGGACAAGGAGATGGCAGCAACCGCGCGCGATATCGAGGCGCGGGGCAGGCGTACGTTGACCTTTCAGGCCGATGTGAGTGATTTTTCGCGCGCCCATGCGACCGTCGAACAGGTCAACGCGAAATGGGGACATCTCGACGTGCTCCTGAACAATGCGGGCGCAGCGAACCCAAAACCGATTCTCGACATCACCGAGGCGGAATTCGACCGCACCATCGCAATCAATCTGAAAAGCTGCTTCAACTTTATTCATGCGGCCGCGCCGATCATGCTGAAGCAGGACACCGGCGGGCGGATCATCTCGATTTCATCGATCAACGCGCTGTCGGGCGGTGTCACGAGCGCCGTCAGCAAGCATGCCTATGCGGCTGCCAAGGCCGGAATCCTGGGCCTGACGCGGTCGCTCGCCAAGGAGCTTGGACCCAAAGTGTCGGTGAATGCGATCTGCCCGGGCCTCATCGCCACCGACCTCTTGCGCGGTCTGCTCGGTGATCGGGAGGCAGAATTGACCGCAGGCATTGCCATGGGACGGGTCGGCACGCCTGAGGACGTCGCCAGTATCGTACGCTATCTGGCCGTCGAGGCGCACATGTTCATGACCGGCCAGCATTTCGTGGTCGATGGATTTCAATGGAGCTGCTGAGCAGAGCTGCGCCACGATTGCCTGGTTGCGCGGATGCCGGGCTGTTTCAAGAGGACAGCGAACTACCGGTTCGGCGTCGTGAAATGCAAATCTGCGCTGATACAGACCTGAATTCGTAGGCTGAGTTAACTAACCCCACCTTACGAAATCAACTCACCGCCAGGGCTCGACGAGGATCTTGGTGTGGGCCTCGGGATTGGCGAGGTCGGCGAACGCCTGCGCGACGCCGCCGATGCCGACGCGGCCGGTCACCAGCGATCCGGCATCGACCTGCCCTTCCGCGATCAGTCGCAGCGAATACGCGAACTCCTCGGGCGTGTAGCCGAGCACATATTGGACGTTGAGCTCCTTGAGGATGCCGAGCATCGGCTCGGAGCGGTCGGTCTCCATGCAGACGCCGACCACGACGATGCGGGCGGCGCGCGGCGCGCCCTCGAACACCTGCTGCAACAGCCCGGGCACGCCGACGCATTCGAAGATCAGCGCGGGCTTCAGCGGCGGCAGCATTGCCTGCATGGGCGGCCGCGCGGCCTTCTCTTCCGGCGACATCTGGGCATGCTCTGCCCAACTCGCATACGGCTGCGTTTTTGCGGGATCGATCACGACATCGGCGCCCATCTGCTCGGCGAGCCGGCGCCGCATCGGCGAGTAGTCGGCGGCGACGATCGGATGCAGGCCCTTGATCTTCAGCGCCGCGATCACCGCCAGGCCCACCGGGCCGCAACCGATCACCAGCGGCACCTCGCCGCCGCTGATATTGGCTTTCGCCACCGCGTGCACGCCGACTGCGAGCGGTTCGGTCAATGCGGCGTACTCGGGCGCGAGCCCGTTCGGCACCTCCAGCAGCAGGGCCTCGCTGAGCAGCATCTGCTCGGCATAGCCGCCGACATTCTCGTTGGAATAGCCGATGCCCTTCGGGCCCTGCGGCGTCAGCAGCGCCGGCAGCGAGCAGACCCTTGTGCCCGGCTTCAGCTTGCGCGCGGTGTCCTGGCCATAGTCGAGGATCTCGCAGCAGAACTCATGGCCGAATACGACGTCGCGGGAGAGATCCATCGGCGTGCGGCCCGGAAAGAATTTCGTCAGCTCGACCATGCGGTGGGCGTGCTTGCGCGCGTGCAGATCGGAGCCGCAGATGCCGCAGACCAGTGTCTTGACCAGCACCTGGCCGGTATCAGGCACAGGTTCCGGCATGGTGTCGACGACAATCTCGCCGTTCCTGAAGATCGCTGCGCGCATGATCGCTCCCTGCTCTGTTTTCGGAACAGTAGCACAGGGATCACCACGAATAGCGCATAACACCCTTGCCGGCGTAGGATTGCGTCACGTTGGAAAACTCGCCTTCGAAGGTTGCTGCCGCCGACCAGCCGTTGCGCCATTTGATCTCGGCGGATGCGGTCGTGAGCGCGGAATCACGCGACTGCGCCGCGCCGTTGACCACGAAGGCGGCGCCCGGCAGCGTCTGGAACACCGCACCGATGGTGCGATCCGGCTTGTAGTCGTGCGCCCAGGCGAGCCGGCCACGCAGCGTCACGATACCGCTATCGAGCGCGAACGATTTGTCGGTGCGCAGGCCGAGTTCGCTGCGGGTATCGGTCACGCTCTTGGCGGCGTAGGTGAGCGCAAAGGCACCGCCGCCGGAGACGACGGACTCCGCATAGTTCGGCAGCTCAAACGACGTGAATTGCGCCGCGGCGTAGGGCGTCAAACCGATCCACGGCGTGGCGTAGCGATAGCCGCCTTCGAGCCGCCTTGACCAGGCATTGGCGTTGAACTCGGCGCGCAAATGATCGACGCCCGCCACCGTGACGATGCGATCGGTGGTGATGTCCTGCCAGCCATAGGCGAGTGCGGCGCTGATATACGCCGGACCCACCGTGTGCCGCACGAACGCACCGACCTGGAACAGGTCGGAGCGGCCCCAGCCGAGACCATTGACGCTGAAATTGGTACCGCCACCGGCCAGCGCAAAGCCTGCGATGGTGTTCGGCGAGAAGCGGTAGTCAGCACCGACCGCGGAGCCGTAGACGCTGCTGGTCGTGTTGTTCGACCCGAGCCCCGCGTTACCGCTGGTGGTCTGCGATCCGCCATAGCCCGCCGCCCAGACGCTCCAGCGCTGCTCGAAGTCAGGCCGCGGCGGCGCCTTGTTGATGCCAGCGAACGCATCGCGCGAGTCAGTCTTGCGCGCGGCATAGGCGAGCGAGGTGCTCTCGTCGGCGAACGGCACAGCGCCCGTGCCGCCACCAAAGCCGCCATCGCGCCCAGCGACGAAGGGATCGGTCAGCAGCCCGAGGAAGAGGCCCATTGCGTTGAACGTGTCTGCTGCGAACCGGTTGCGGGCTCACCCGAGGCTTGCGTCAACCCGTTCGGCGTCAGTCCAGCAAAGACGGCGCTGATGCCGCCATTGGCGTTGAAGAAGTTCTGCAGCGTGGTCGCGACGTTCTGCTGATTGATGTTGAGGTTCGACTTGGCGCCATAATTGAGCGCGAAGTTTTAGGTAGGCGTGCGTGGGGTCATAGCTCAGGCTGGCAACCAAACCGGACGGCAGGCCAAGCGTATCGACGCCAGTGAACGCGCCGCTGCGGCCGCCGCTTGCCGAAAGGATGGTATATTGCTTCACAACCGTGCTGCCGGCGGCGACGCCGACACGGACCGATCCATCGAGCGTTGCGGTGCCCGTCACATTGGTGAACGTCGACGTCGTCGAATTGATTCCGACCAGATAGAGCGCGCCCGACTGGAAGGCGAGATTGCCCGAGACGGTCATCGACGTACCAGGCGTGCCATTGCCAGGCAGGAAGATGCCGCCACTTGCGATCGTCGCATTGCCGACGGTACCGACGCCGCTCAGCAGGCCACCGGCATTCACCGTCGTGAGGCTCGATGAGGCGATCGAGCCGTCGACCTGCAGGATCCCGCCATTGATGCTGGTGGTGCCGGAATAGGTGTTGATGCCCGAAAGGATCAGCGTGCCGCTGCCGGTCTTCTCAAGGTTGCCGACGCTGGGCAAAGTGCTAAGCCCATCCTTGGCGAGGGTGAGCCCTCCGCAGCCGCACGGTGCATTGTCGGCAATCACGCCACTGACCGTCGTCGACAGATTGTTGCCGCCGACGACCAGTGTATTGCCGCCGCCGATGTAATAAGTACCGGAGCCTGCGATCGAGCCCGCCGTGATGCGGCCGTCACCATTCAGCCCGAGGCTGCCGCCGAAATCCACAAAGCCGGTACCGTTGGTGATGAACTGCGCGGTGCCGCCGGTCGAGTTGTCGTAGAAGAAGGTCGCGCCGCCGGAATTGGTCGTGATGACCGCGCTTCCGGCGGTCGAAAACGCGTTGAACTCGGTCGCACCGCGATAGTTGTTGGTGATGACTGCGTTGCCAGCGGTCGGCGGGTCCGTGCCGTAGGCCGTGCCGAACGATGTGGTGCCGCCCGTGCCGTTGGTGATCGTGGCGTTTGCCGCCGACGACTGCTCCAGGAACACGGTGCCGCCCGCCATTGTGGTTGGTGATCGTCGCAGTGCCGGCGTTGGTGAAAGCGGCGAAGATCGTGCCGGAACCCTTGTTGTCGATGCTGGCGCTCCCCGCCGTGCTGGTATCCGTGCCGCCGGGAGTGCCGAAGTAGATCACGCTGCCGCTGGTGTTCTTGATCGTGGCGCTGCCGGCGCTGCTCGCGTCCAGGAACAACAGGGCGCCGGCATTGGTGATGGTCATAGTGCTTGCGGACGTCGTGCCGAGGAACTCCGTGAGACCGTAATTGGTCAGCGCGGTGACTCCAGACATGTCGGCATTCTGGATGGCGAACTGTCCTTCATTGATGACTTTGCCGATGATGGACGCGGTATGGGTGGCGTCGCCAGCACCAGCGTCGCGCAGGAGCAGATCGTGGTGCCGCCGCTATAGGTGTTGGTGCCGAGCAACGTCACGACACCGCCGCCGAACGAGCTGCCCAGAATGGTGAGCTTGCCGGAGCCGGCACCGTCGGTGATGTTGCCGGCGATGGTCAGGCTCACGCCATTGGCGTCGATCGCGCTGCCGGATGCCGAATTGTCGATCTTGAAATTGTTGGCGAAGGTCAGGTCGCTCTTACCCTCGGCCTGGAACAGACCGTCCCCCAGCGTCACCGTTCCGGTGCCGACCGAATTGTTGTTGGTCACCTGCAGCGTGCCGACACCGACATAGGTCCGCCCGAATAGGTGTTGGTGCCGGACAGAACCAACGTGCTGGACCCCTGCAACATCACCTGAACGCCGGCGACCGATTCCCCGATATTGTTGGCGATTGAGATTGTCTGGCCGAAATTGGCATTGTCGAAGATGCCGCCGAAGACCGCCGCGGCCGAACTGAATTTGATGTCCGCGCCGGTGAACGCGTAGGACTGCGACGGAACGGTGAAGTTGAAGAAGTCGGGAGCAATCGAGCCGCCTGTGATGTTGACGCTGCTCGATCCGGTCGAATCGAAATAGGCGCCCTTCCCGGCTGAAACCGGCGGCGCACCGGCTGGTGCATTCGACCAGTTGGTGCTGAGGTTGTAGTCCGCCGTGTTGGTCGTGCTACCGGCGCCGCCCCAGGTATAGCCTTGGGCCTGCGCCGCGCTGATCGACAGCAGAGCTGCTGCAGCGCCAGCGAGGAGCCGAGTCGCGCATCGACGCAGCCGCGCTTGAAACAAGCAAGGCAGCCGGATCTGAAGCAAATCAAAAAGAAACAAACGAAAAAAATGCACCGTACCGCCCCAATATTCCCCAGCGCTCTGCGGCGCTTCTGGGCTTAGGCTAGCACGCGGCCCCCCGTAGTTTTGCTGTTTGTTTCACGAATGCCGCCGAGCCGGCTTCCGAAACGAAGCTTTTCGGCCGATCTGTTGTACCCGTGCAACGTTCAGAGCGCCCGGCTTCGCAACCAGCGCACGATTTCGGCCAGTCGGTCAGGCGTTTGGCGACGGCTCGCCGGCCACGGCCAGCAATTGCGAGCGGCGGATGCGCTCGCGGTGGGCGGTGTAGAGGCCTGAGGCCACGATGAAGGCGGCGCCCGCGATGGTCCAGCCATCGGGCAGTTCGCCGAACACGAAGAAGCCGAGGATGCTGACCCACACCAGCTGCGTGTAGGAGAACGGCGCCAACACCGAGGCATCGCCGTAGCGGAACGCCAGCACCACGATCCACTGGCCCGCAGTCGACGCCACTCCGATCAGGAGGCCGAACAGGATGTCGTGCCAGGTCGGTGTGACCCAGACGAACGGCACCAGTACGGAGACGATGACGACGCCCACGATCGACGAATAAGCCATGATGGTGGCGGGACGTTCGCCGCCGCTCATCTTGCGCGTCAGGATCAGCGTGCCGGCCCAGGCCAGCGCCGAAAAGATCGGGAAGAACGCCGCGGGATGGAACGCGGCGGTACCCGGCCGCAGGATGATGAACACGCCAAACAGACCAACGGCGGTCGCGATCCAGCGGCGCAGGCCGACCCTCTCGCCGAGGAAGGCGATCGACAACGCGGTGACGAACAGCGGCGCGACGAAGCTCGTCGCAGACGCCTCCGCGATCGGCAGGAAGCTTAAGCCGGTGATGAAGAGCAGCGAGGAGCCGAGCAGCGCCGAACCGCGCAGCACATGCAGGCCCGGACGCTTGGTTTGCAGCGCAAACAGTGGCGAGCCCGGCAACATCGAAGGCAGCATGATCAGCGCGAACACCACGAAGCGGATCCAGGTGATCTCGATCGAGGGCAGCGTCGACGACAGATATTTGGCGGTGACGTCGGAGGTACCCAGAAACACCGTCGACAGCAGCATCAGCGCGATGCCCTTGAACGGCCGGTCGGTGCGCGCAGGTGCTTTGCGCGCGACGGTCGTCTTTTCAGGCAATGGCAAATAGGCACTGTCCAGCCTGGCGGCTGCGGCGGGGGGCGGAGTCACGGCAATCTCGATGGCAAAACAAAACGAATCTGGCGAGGCTCTCAAAAACTCCAATTCCGCCCGGAGAACAATGCCTGAAAACGGGACTCCGATATGCGTCGGGGTGCGCGACGGCCTGCCGCAGGCCACGCGGGCCCGCGATTGAAACTGTTTCTTAGCAATTGTGTGTGCGGCGCTAGAGCATCGGCAAGCCGCGCGGCTTCGGCCCACGCAGAAACGCCTTGTCGAGCGCGGCGATCTCGCTGTCGTTCAACTTGATATCTCCCGCCGCCGCATTCTCCGCCGCATGATCCGCGTTCGATGCCTTCGGTATCGCAAGCACCGATGAAACACGCGTAAGAAAGCTCAGCGCCACCTGACGCGCGGTCGCCTTGTGCGTCGCTGCGATCGACTGCAGCACCGCGCCGCCCTTGCTCGATGGCGACGGAAAATCATTGTGGCCAAACGGTGAGTAGGCGACCACAGCGACGCCGTGTTCATCGCACCACGGGATCACCGCGTGTTCGATCGCGCGCTCCTGCAGATGATAGAGCACCTGGTTGCAGGCGATCTTGCCCTCGCCGGCGACGTCGAGCAGCTCATCGAGATCGTCGACGTCGAAATTGCTGACGCCCCAGGACCGGATCTTGCCGGCCGCGATCAACTCGTCGAATGCCGCGACGGTGTCGGCGAGCGGATAGGAGCCGCGCCAGTGCAAGAGATAGCAATCGAGACGGTCGGTTTTCAGGCGCTTCAGCGAACGCTCGCAGGCGGCGATGGTGCCGCGCCGCGAGGCATTGCTCGGCAGCACCTTGGAGACCAGGAACAGCTTGTCACGCTGGCCCGCGATCGCATCCGCGATCACCAGCTCGGCGTCGCCATACATCTCCGCGGTGTCGATATGCGTCATGCCGGCATCGATGCCGCGCTGGAGTGCTGATATCGCCGCCTTGCGGTCACCGCGGTCGAGATACCAGGTGCCCTGCCCGATCACCGAAACCTGCGGGCCGTTGTTGCCGAATTTTTTTGTCTGCATGGTCGTCTCGTTCTGCGTGTCGTGCCCCGCACGGAACGATAGTGCAAACGAACGACAATGTCTCCACACCGTCGTCCCGGCGCAGCAGGCTGTGCGAGAAGTCGCGCTGCTTGCGACGGGATGGCTGCATCGGCCAGCA
>NZ_JYMU01000093.1:0-95959 GCF_000938235.1 Bradyrhizobium sp. LTSPM299 | reverse complement strand
CCTTCTCGCCATCCCTGGTCACGCCGTCCCGTTCGAGATAGCGCAGATGCGCATCCACCGCCTTGGCGCCGGCAAACTGCCGCCCGCGGACGGCGCCGCGCTGCGGGTTCAGCTTGACCACACGCGCCTTCACGGCCACCCGCCGTGAGCGGGTGCGTCCGCCGCTTCCGTCCCGGCTCCACGCACTCCGATCCTTCAACGTCAGCGCCGCTGCAGCGCCCCTGCCCCGCGCATTGAACCGGCCGCCGCCCTTCCCGGTGTCGCCAAGTCGGCTCGGATTGCCGCCTGCTCGCCGGATCGCCTGATGGACCTCACCGATGAAGCTGATCGGGCGTCCACGCGCACCGCCGATCCGGCGCGCGGTTGTCCGCCCGCTGCGATCACGCACCTTGCCGGGACGGATGCGAAAGTCGTCTTCGTCGTGTGCCATGAGACGACAATTGGAAGACGAAAGGCACAGCACAAGGGCAGAGATGTAATCCGCGTAATGCAGAGTAGGAACGCGTACTCCCGCGAAGACGCGACAATCTCATATGCCCAGCACGTCGCGAGCGACGGCTCTCGGAGCATTGAAAGACAACGACAATTGGGAAAAGCGCCGCTCGCTTATCTCGATCGGCACGTCCAAAACTAATCTAAAACAATGTGCAGACAACATCTTAGGACCAACGGTCCGCAGCGAGGCAACTCGCTTTATCTTGCCCTCAACTTCAAGTGCCTGTAACCGTCCGAATCCTGCACCTCTTTCGGGTATTTTGTTCTCGTTCCATTTCGAGTTCTCTGGTTCTCCTGTTGCACCTGAGAATCTGCGATGGCGCCTCGTCGTTCATGGGCAAAGGCCGACAATCCGTTCTGGTCGAACCACGTTACGGCCTGGTATCGAAGCGCGCTGGAAGCGGAGCGCTACTGCCGGAAACACGATCTCTCGACGTCGAGTTTGATGCGGTGGGCCCGCCATTTGCTGAGCGCGGAAGATCTGCGCAAGCGTGTGGAAGATCTGCAGAAATTGCGCCAGAAAGAGCGGTATCGGCAGCGAAGGAACGCGCAGCCGAAAAGGCCCAAGAGGCCCCCGCGCAATCGCTACAGCGTGCGCACGGACAGCGGTCCGATCTCTCTTCAGGCATTCTGGGGCATGCATGTGGAGGCGATGAACTTCAGCGGCATGGGTCATGCGGAGTATGCGGCAGCGCTCGGTCTATCGCCGCATTCGCTGCGCATCTGGCGCGATCGCCTAGAACAATCCGGCAACGAAATGGACTGGCGGTCCCTGCTTCATCCGAGCGCCCGGGCTCAATTAAGCAGCGCTGCTAATTGCGCGCGCTGCAAGTATCGCTTGACACCGCAGGAAGCGGACGGCCGGTCGAACCGGCGCCGCTTCAGCGACGAGCAGAAGCGGGAGATGGTGCAGGAAACCGAGAAACCTGGTGTCGCCGTGGCGGAGGTTTGCCGCCCCCATGGCATCGCCACCAGCCTGCTCTTCCGCTGGCGGTTGCAGTTCGGTCTACCTGCCCGGAAGGCGCCGCGACTGGCGACGGTGGCGCTCGCCGATGGCGCGACGAGTGACTTGCCCGCGCTTGCCGCCTTGCGCGATCTCGTGCAGCCGCCTGACGGCATGATGGCGATCGAACTCGACGATGGAAGGCGCGTGTTTGCGCCGGCCGGCAGCAATCCGGCTGCCGTGAAGCGGAAGCTCGCCAAAGGGGAGACATCACCATGATCGTTGTTCCGGCAGGCGTGAAGGTGCATCTGGCGCTGGGCCACACCGATATGCGCAAAGGACTCGATGGCCTCGCTACGCTGATCCAGGAACATCTTAAGAAGGATCCGTTCACGGGTCATCTGTTCGTCTTCCGCGGCAAGAATGCTTCGCTTCTGAAGATCCTGTTTTGGGATGGAACGGGGCTGTGTCTGTTCACCAAGCGCATCGACCGCGGAAACTTCTTCTGGCCGCGATTGGCCGAGCCTGGCGACACAGTGACGCTGTCGCCGGCGCAGCTTGCCATGCTGCTCGAAGGGATCGATTGGCGCACGCCGGAGCGCTTCTGGCGTCCGCTCCTCGCAGGCTGAATCGCAAAAACCTGCATCAAAAAAGGCTAAGTTGCTTCTTCGAATCAGCGTGTTCGAGTAGAATCGAACATGCAGCTCGATCTCAACAATCTCCCGACAGATACAGCACTTCTGCATCGTTTGGTGCGCGAAATCGCCACCACGATCGAACATAACAACGGCGAGATCGAGCGTCTCAAATCCATCATCAAGCAGTTGCAGCGCGCGCAGTTCGGTCGTCGTTCTGAGCGCCTTGATCCCGATCAGTTGGCGCTCGGGCTTGAAGACCTCGACAGCGATCTCGCCCGCGAACACGAGAGTGTTCCGCGGCTCGACAAGCAACAAACCGAACGATCCTCTCATCGCAAGCCGCTGCCCAACCATCTGCCGCGCGCGGATGTGCGGCTCGATCCTGACAACATGACCTGCGCCTGCTGTGGCGGAACGTTGCACCTCATCGGCGAGAGCGTAAGCGAGATGCTGGACTGGATTCCGGCGCAACTGCGCGTGATCCGCACCACTCGCCCCAAATACGGCTGCCGGAGTTGCGAGACCGTTGTGCAAGCGCCAGCTCCGGAGCGGGTGATCGCCGGCGGCTTGGCGACGCCGGCGCTGCTGGCCCAGGTGTTGGTCAGCAAATATTGCGATCACACGCCGCTTTATCGGCAATCGCAAATCTTCGCCCGCCATGGCGTCGATCTCCCGCGTTCGACGCTCGCTGGATGGGTCGGGGGCGCCTGCTGGTGGCTCGAGGCATTGCATGAGCGCTTGGCCAAAAACGTGTTCGCCTCGGATCATCTGTTTGCCGACGACACGCCGGTGCCGGTGCTTGATCCCGGTCGCGGCCGTACGAAGACCGGACGTCTCTGGGTTTATGCCCGCGAGCAGCGACCGTGGGGCGGACCAGAACCGCCAGCCGCGGTTTATCTGTTCGCGCCAGACCGCAGGGCGGAGCGACCAGCCTCCCATCTGGTGAACTTCAAGGGCGTACTCCATGTCGATGGCTACGCCGGCTTCGAGTCCTTGGCGAACAACGGCGAGGTCGTGCTTGCTGCATGCTGGAGCCATGCACGACGACGCTTCTACGAGGTGGCGCAGGCCACTAGCGCGCCGATCGCGGCTGAGGCGCTGCGCCGGATCGCCGAACTCTATGCCGTCGAAGCCGAGGTCCGCGGCCAAACGCCTGCGCACCGGCTCGCGGCACGCCGCAGCCGATCGAAGCCCGTTGTCGATGCCATGCGGCTCTGGTTCGAAGCACAGCTTCCCCTCGTCCCCGGGCGCAGCACGCTTGCCGAAGCCATCCGCTACGCGCTCTCGCGCTGGGAGGGTCTGACGCGCTTCCTACATGATGGTCGCATCGAACTCGACACCAATCCGGTCGAACGGGCGATTAGACCTGTTGCACTCGGTCGCAAGAATCATCTCTTCGCGGGCAGCGACGGCGGCGGTCATCGATGGGCTTTGCTCTGTTCCTTGATCGAAACCTGCAAACTTAACGGCGTCGAGCCCTATGCTTACCTGCACAACGTGCTCTCGCGCATGTTCGATGGACACCCGGTCAACCGTCTCAACGAATTACTGCCGTGGGCGTGGAAAGCCGGAAATCCTGTCAAGAGCTGAGCGGGGTGCAGAGCTCGGACGCTTACTCGACTTCTCCTCGCGACCTTCAGATCACGTTCGAGCCTACCGAAGCTGGCCATAGGCTGCAGCGAAATGCGATTTCAATCACCGGATCGCATTTCACTTGACCGTCGCACGAACAACCCTTCGGCATGCGGCGCCAGCGGAGATGAACTTGCTCCGGATAACACATCCGCCGATAATTTAGAACGCGAAGCAGGTGTCAACTGACGATCAGCCGGCGCGCTTTCGGATTGCCCGCTGAAGAGTGGAGCTTGCCGCCAAGGAACCACGCGACCGGCGACGAAAGAACCACCATCGCGAGGTTCGGAATCGATGACGGGCGAGAGCGCAGCCAAGTAGGCCTGCGTTTCCGCCGGAAGCGGTCGCCCCGTAGCCAGGTGCTGTTCATAACGCTCCGGACCCGCGTTGTAGGCGGCGAGGAACCCGGGAGATCCAAAGCGGTCATACATCTCGCGGAGGTACGCGGCACCCGCCATGATGTTGTCGTGCGGATCAACGGGGTCAATGCCCAACCCGTATCGAACGCTTAGCTCAACCCAGGTTCGCGGCATGATCTGCATCAGCCCAAGAGCACCTCTAGGCGATGTGGCTCGCTCGTCCCCTCCGCTCTCAACTTGCATGACAGCGCGGATCCATTGCGCCGGGATCACAAATCGACGGGATGCCTCTGCGACAAAGACTGCCAAGGATTCGATACGAGACGTCCCTGAGGGAAGCCGCCCAGATGCAATCGATTCAATACCAGCCAATGCCTCAGATGGCGCCATGATCGTCAGAAGGACTCCCGATAGAGACACCGTGATCCGAAGAAACAGGAAGCCTGCCATCGTGTTTACCGCCGACGAACGCAAAGCACAGCTGAGCAGGCCTCGGGGCGGCCCAGAACGGTTCCTGCGCGCGAAGAGCGGCGGGGGGTTAGTCGGAGCCGAGCAATTGCGCTCCGTGAGATCAAACGGAGAAACAACGGATTCTTCCAGCATTGGGATCACGATCATTCCTCTCTGATCCATACAGGCAGTGCCAGGCCGATGACGGACGAGCGAGGGAGAAACCCAAAGTAGCGGCCATCCAGTGAGCCTTCCGATTGCCAGTTCATGAGAAACAAACCGTCCGCGTCAATGACGCGGCACCCTTGCCAAACAGGCAAAGGACGGCCGCGGCTGTCGCGCGGCAACGCTGCTCCCACCTCGATCGCATCGACGGAGATCATCACCCCTCTCCTGCAGACCGTTTGTCCAGGAAGCGCCAACACACGTTTGAGCATGGGAACGCCGATCGGCAGATAGCCGTTCAAATCGAGAAAGGTCGCAAGCGGTTCCGGCGGTCGGACGGCAACGAGTTGGCCCACCGCAAGCCGACCGGTCGGCTGCAACCGGTAGAGACCGATCGGAACGCTCTTCGAGGCATTCCAAATGTAGGCTGGCGTTGACTCTCCCATTGTCGACATCACGAGGGTAACAGCGCCGAACATCATAGCAATTGTCCCCGACCGTCCTGTCATGGCGCAATCCTTCGCCGACGCAGCCAGGCTTCATGACGCGCACGGGTGTACGGCCGTGGCGTCTCATTCACGGACAGGCGGTTGTGGACGTGATGCCAATAGTCCGGCGCGACGTCGGCCGGATGGATGTTCAGCGCCTCCACTACATCGATCAATTCCAACACGCGCTCGACTTTCGGCCAACCGATCAACCGTAACAAAATCTCGCCACCGGGTTTGACCCATGGCACCGTCGAATAACGCTGTCCGGGCGTCACTGCCCGCAGGATGTCGATGCGCGAGATGACTACACCGAAATCAGGGGATGCCCAGCGTACGAACCCAAAGACGGTGCCGGGCGCGAATGACAGGATGCGCCGATGGCGATCAATGATTTGTTCCGCAACCGCGCGGCCGAACCGAATTCGATTCTCAATACGCTTTCCGAGCCACAAGAGCTCGACCGTCGTGAGGTCAATCACGTCGTGCTCCAAATTTCGTAAAGAGAGATGGTGGAAGGACCGACTCCGACGCACGTTGGTGGGGTCGCACTTAGGACACAGAACCGTCTTGTCATTGGCATATCCCGCCCCGACTGCCTGTCGGTGGCGGCGCTGGCCAGACAACGACCTGGCGGGACACGCAACTCCGCAGCAGCGCACGTTATCCAACGGATTCACGGTCTGCTTTCCGACTGAAGAGCGGAGCCATATTTGCGCAAACGGTCGGCAGAAATATCGACGGGAACTGGCACGAAGTGCAGTTGCTCTGCACCATGCCGGTCATGTGCGATGACCAACTGACATCCGGGTAGCGCCTGCCAGCGGACGATTTCGCGCCGGTCGTAAGCAAAGTAGTTCGGCGAGAGGCTGCTGGAGTTCGCATGACGATCGCCGGGCACTGCCCAGAACAGATCGAGTTGGTCACGTTCCGATTGACGTTCACTCCGCATCGCAACAACCTGTTCCGTGACGATCAACGGCGTTCTTTGCCGGCATAAGGATGCAGCGTCGCCGCATGCGGTTTTGCGGGCAACACGGTCCCTTTTCCCGGATCAGACGTCGAGGTTTTGACACCCCGATCGGCCCAGGCTCGCAGGTCATCCAGCGCGTATATGACCCGGCCACCGATCTTCCGGTACGTCGGACCGGTGCCGAAGGTGCGGTGCTTTTCGAGCGTGCGGCCGGAGAGACCTAGGAATCGCGCAGCTTCAGGCGTGAGCAGAAAGCGCAGCGGCAAGCCTGTCATTGGATCGAGCATCTGAAAACCTTCGTGATCATCGCGCGGATCAAGGAGAGCGGCGGCGCGGTGATGATGACGATAGAGGAGAGGCACAGCGAAGGGGGATGCCGATGATCGGGGGGCACGTTTGCGATACCCCGCGACATCTTCGCGCTACTTCCGTCTGCGCCGGAAGCGCAGCAACTCGCGATAGCCGCCGCGCATCAACGCCAAGCCGCTCTGAACGAGACGAATGGTGCGGTTGCGCAGATCATGGTTCTTCCAATCGCGTTCTGAGATACGCCTGGCGCCGAACAATCCGTCGGCGATCGCTCTGTAGGTGTTCCCGCTCGAGCGCCCGTCGAGCGCACGAAGCGCCAAAGCAAAGCGCTCGCGTCGTTGCACAGACAGATCATGGAATGCGGGGCCGGGCGCATGACCGTTGATCGCCCGCCATAGCCGTCGGCTCGCATATGCACGGACTTCAAAGTCATCGTCGAACGGTAGCTCGACAATGTAGCCGGCACCTATGGTCGGCGGGTCTTTCAGCCATAGCCGATGCTCGGTTCCGCGAAAGCGCAGAACCGCGTGCCAGCCATCCGACGACCGACGCATATTGCCGGCCGTCAGGTCAGCCCACGGCAAACTGACGGCGGCATCCGCAGACGACGCAGAGCGCCTAATCGACACCACTGTCGGCAGGGCTTCCGGCGCCCAAAAGACTGTTTGCTCGTGAAAGGACCCTTGCGGGTCAGCCGCGAAAGCAGAGGCCCCATTTCCTCCGGAATTCAGTGGTTACGTCCAGGCCGCGCTCGGCAATTTGGTTGTGATCGTACTGATAGTCGGGATTCCGGCGGAGACATTCCCAGGCCATATCCGCGGTCTCGGCATTTTGGGCACGAGCGTACGTATCTGGCGACCGCCAATTGAAATCAGGCATTGCTTCCTCACTCATCAACACAATTGCAATGCGATGATTCGTTGAGCGAGAGTTGTTGGGAAGTCCCTTTTTATGCATCACGCGATGCGCCAGAGGGATCGCCCACTAGAGTTTCATTCCCCAAAATGTGACCTTTGATTCTACTCCGAGCCGCCGGTGCCACGCAGGAGGTGCCGGTAACCGTGTTCTGTCATCCATTTGGCACGGGCGAGATGACTATCGAATGCATCACGTGCACGGACGGGCTCGCGATCCGGATCAATGTGAAGCACGATGCGCGCGACCTCGCGCCAGTCGGCGCCCTCAGCCTCGGCATCAAGCAGCCGTAGGTAGGTCACCAGATGCTCTTGGTCGTAGCTGGTCAGTACCAAATCGCTTGGCGCGCTATTAGAAACGTCTGGATCGAGCGGCAAGTTGGGCATCTTGCATCTGTATCTAGGAGGGCGAAAGACCTTAGACCGTGGTCAATCTTGGAACGCAGGCCATTTTGTCGATTTAAAGCGGTGGGTCAATAAGCGACAGCCGTATTTCCTTGGCGCATGGATTGGCGTCAGGTCTTCGCGACAAATTTGATCCGCGCCCGCCGGGCTAAAGGCCTGTCGCAAGAGACACTTGCGTACGAAGCCGATGTGAACCGTACCTATATTAGCAAGCTCGAAAAAGGCGCAACTTATGTAGGGTTGGAAATAATCGTGCGACTTTCGAATGTATTGGAAGTCGAGCCCGCAGATTTCCTGCGTAGACCGACAAGATCAAGAGCGGCAGTGCGTTCGTCCACCTCGAAACCGTAGGTACTATCTCGCGTGGCCATTGTTCGAAACCTCGTTAGGGCAACCTTGTTCGCCCGATTCCCTTGATGATTCGCTGATCGGGAGTTGTCGAGAAGTCTCTCTTTGCGCATGACGTGATGCGCCAGAGGGATCGCCCGCCCAAAATCTCATTTCCAGAATGTGATCCGGCGAACCGTTGATTCTACTTGGAGCTGCCGGTGCCGCGCAGGAGATGCCGGTAACCGTGTTCGGTCATCCATTTGGCGCGAGCCAGATGGCTATCGAACACATTGCGTGCGCGGGCGGGCTCAAGATCTGGATCAATATGAAGCACGATACGCGCGACCTCGTGCCAGTCGGCGCCCTCGGCACCGGCATCAAGCAGCCGCAGATAGGTCACCAAATGCTCCTGATCGTAGCTGGTCAACGTCGGCGCGTTCGGCGCTACGTCGGAAACATCGGAATCAAGAGGCAGTTTATTCATGTAACTATACAGTGCTCGTTGAAGCAAAGCTCCATCTCGCGGACTAATCTATCTAAATAGATTGGTTATAGCCAGTGGTTTGATGGTCGACAGAATGGCTGCTTTTGCGCATGAAAGCTCGTGCGCTTGTGGCCTGGAATATTCGCCGTATCCGAGTTGATCGCGGCGTTCCGCAAGAGCAATTGGCATATGATGCCGTGATCGATCGCTCGTACATGAGCGGCCTTGAGCGGCAAACGGAAAATCCAACGATTGATCTGCTCGAACGACTGGCCGAAACGTTAGGTGTCCAGCTATCGGAATTCTTCCTTCAGCCGGCTAAAGGAGCGACAACGCCCAAGGCATTACCTAAGGGTCGGAAACCGACTCGACCGAATCGCAAGGAGAAGGGATAGTTTCTCCGCTCTTCCGACCGCCTTGGGAATTGTGAGCTACCAAGCCCTTTGATCGCGCCTCTGTCAATTGCGAGCCGAAGCGTGAGCGAGCATCCCATCGCCGCCGATCCCTTGACTGCTGATGCGAGAAGCCCCGCCCGGCGGACCGGGCGGGGCTGTTTTTGGCGGGCAAACCTCAGTTGCCGTTCTAGCGCGCCCGCGACCAGATGAGGGTGTAGCCTTCCTCGTCGTCGAACAGGTTCGCGTAGATCGGCGCGTTGAACGAGGGATCGTCGAGTTTGAGCGACAGGTAATCGCGGCCCTCCTCGGAGCGCTTCGACCAGGCGGCTCCGATCTCGGCTCGGCCGACGAAGACGCGATGGCTCGGGGCGTTGTCGTTGGATCGGTTGGCCTCAGGTACGATCCGGACGCCCCTGGTCTGGAGGCTCAGGGTGACGATCTCGCCCTGAAATTCGCTGCCGACTTTCTTGAAAGAACCGATGTTAGCCATGTCACTTCTCCTTCTGGTTTCGAGCCGCGACCATCGCGGCCTCGATGGCGATCTACAGGCCAAAGACGATCGACGACGCACCCGCCCGCGGGCTGGAGCGCAGCGGAGGACGCCAGCGGGGAGACTTTCTTGCCTCGCGAGGAATGGGCGTTAGCCCAGGGGAAGAAAGTCGACCCGCGGCGTTGCGTTCAGGCGATCGAGGCGCAGCCGCTCTTTGGCCAGATCAAGCCATCAAGAGGCCAGGTGGTCCGTCGTCGAACACATCCTCAGGAGAAGTCATGGCGAATCTCGGTTGTGCTGCACAAGATGTCGCTGCGTTCGGGCGTAGAGACGGAAACAGACGCGAAGGAATGGGCGGGTTCGATACCTCGAACAATCGCGATGAGATGCCCGTCCGCCGCGTTAGTCGTGCGAGCGAGGCGTCAGGAACCAAGCGTTCGAGGTCGACCACATTACCAGCGTGGTCTATCACGCGGCCTGATCAACGCCTCTATTGCGAGCAATTTCGCTCGACAGGCAGGTGCATCCCTGCGGCGCGTTGGCAGAGAGAGAGCCGACAATGGTTCGCCCGGCAAAGCCCCGA
Organism: Bradyrhizobium sp. LTSPM299; assembly: GCF_000938235.1. NCBI lineage: Bacteria > Pseudomonadati > Pseudomonadota > Alphaproteobacteria > Hyphomicrobiales > Nitrobacteraceae > Bradyrhizobium > Bradyrhizobium sp. LTSPM299. Next base: position 85,906 of record NZ_JYMU01000093.1, on the reverse strand, counting down.
TCGGTCCCCCGGGGCTCAGCGAGGATAGTCATCTGAACCCCAGTCGTGGTGTTGCTCGCTATGGCGCCGATGCGCGCCAGCCTTATGCAGTCGGTCGATAAGGACCCGGCGCGCCGCCGGCGTTCCACGTTGCTTGGGCTCGCCGATCGGTCTGCCGGCCTTGGTCTTGAGAGTGGCGACCGTGTCTAGCTGTTCCGGATTTGCACTGAGCTCGTTCGTATCCAGACCCCTCGCCCGAGTAAAAAATCCGATCCAGCCTTGAAATTGCCCGTCAGAACGTAAGGGATCTCCTCCTGCCGAGTGAAGGCAAGGCGGGCGCGAAGCGCATCGCCTTTAACTGAGATAGCGTGTCAGACGGAGCGCAGCGAAGTGAACCCGCGGACGTCGAGACCGGTTAAAAGGGCACCCGGGACAGAGGCAGTGATAGCGACGCCGACATCGTAGATGACGGCGGGCCCTGGGCCGAGTGCCCCCGGCGAGACGTTCACTATTCATGGCGTCGGCTCTCGATGAAGAGATGCACGTGACGCGGCGCTCACGCGCCGCCGAACTTCCAGACGGGAATCCCGAACTTCCGAGCCTTGTCGGCAAGATTGTCTTGGATCCCGGTGCCAGGAAAGTGCATGACGCCGATCGGCAGCACCGCGAGCATGGCGTCGTTACGTTTGAACGGTGCCGCCTTGGCATGCTTGGTCCAGTCCGGCTTGAATGCGATCTGTGCCACATTGCGCTTGGAGGCCCATTTGGCGGCGATCAGCTCGGCGCCCTTGGGCGAGCCACCATGCAGCAGGACCATGTCTGGGTGTTTGGCGTAAACCTTGTCGAGCCGGTTCCAGATCAGGAGGTGATCGTTAAAATCGAGGCCGCCGGTAAGCGCGATCTTGGGTCCGGACGGCAGCATCGTCTCGGTTTCCGTCCGACGCTTGGCGGCGAGGTAGTCGCGGCTATCGATCATCGCTGACGTGAGCGTGCGATGATTGACCAACGACCCGGCACGGGGACGCCAGGGCGAACCGATGTGAAGTTCGAATTGGTCAGTGGCCAGATCGCGGAAGAGCTCCATGGCATTGCGGCGCTCTATGAGTGTGACGCCTTCGGCCGTGAGCCGCTCGAGTTCAACCGAGCGTACCTCCGATCCATTCTGTTCTCGCTGGCTCTTCTGCTGCGCCAACTCGTTACCATCTAGCTCGCGCTCGACGCGGCCTGTCGCGCGGTGGAACAGATTGACGATCGACCAGAGCAGATTCTCCAGGTCGGGTTCGAGCCGGGTGTCGCTTAAGGTCGCGACCATGGCGTCGAATATGTCGGCAATGGCGCCGGCAATTGCTTTGCCTTCGGGAAGCGGCCTGGGATCGGGCTCGTCATCGAAGGGGCGATGCCCATACAGCTGAAGTTCGTTGAGCACGTGATCAGTTGGTGAGGAGGCGTGCTGCGGTTCGAACTCGGTATCGTCATGCTCGGTCATCATCGTGAGGCTCCCTTTGCCGGATCGGCCGCGCCAATCGCGGTCTTCGTGGCGATCAAAGACGGCAGGCGGAGCGGACCAGAACCCAGAGGCGTAAGCCGACGGGCCGAAGCGGAGCGGAGGATGGCGAAAGCCGGCTATTTTGTTTCGCGATGCAAAGGCCCGCAGGGCCGGCGGAAAATAGCCGGGCGCAGCCATTGTCGGGCCGATCCACCTGCCGTTCGATCGCCCTCTAGAAGGCCGTGGTGTGGCTCCGTTCCCGCAAGGGTGACCTCGTATCCACCGGTCACGACGATCCGCGATCGTTGGATCGCCGCCATCCCGAATCGATCGCGGCTCATGACAGGAAGCGGACGACGTCCTGAGGAGCGAGTTGCTCACATAACGCAGCTCGGAACAATTCAGTGCCCAGCTTGCAGAGGTCAGCGTTGAAATCGTCGAACTTGGGCGACAGAATGAATACCTCGATGCCTGCCGCCTCTGCGCGGTTCGTCAGGCTGAGCGCTGCCGCCATTCCAGCCGCGTCTGCATCGCGCGCGATGTAAAGCTTGCGCAGCGACAATGGGAGCAGCAGGGCGGCAAGGTGGCTTGCCGAAAGAGCTGCTACTATCGGCATGTTCCGCAGCACGCAGCGAAGCGACAGCATGGTCTCGATGCCCTCACCAGCCACCAGTACGTCGTCAACTGACCCGAAACGCACTGCGTTACCGAGGAGATTGCCCATTGCACGACGCGGTGTTTCGACCGGCGCCTTGCTGTGCCCCAAGGGATGGAGCCAAGTCCGGTGTACGCCAGTGAACTGACCGTTGAGATCGGTCACGCGGGCGACCATTGCCGGCCAGACCAATGGCGGAGAGTCTTCGTTAGGTCGGTAGTAGCAGCGTGCATGAAAACGCAGAGTGCCTCCATGATGACCGGATTCAATACTCCTGTGCCGCAGATAGATTTGAGCGACAGTCCGATCGATTGGCCGCGACATGGCAAAGAGCCGGCGTGCCGCCTCAACAGATCTGCCTCGCGTTGCGGACCCATCCAGAATCGGTTGTGATCGAGGATCGGTTCGCGGCAGGTTCAGGAATCGCTGCGCCTCTCTCACGACATCGCGGAAATTAACCAGCCCGCAGCTAGCCCTGATAATGTCGAGAAGATCACCATGCTCTGCAGTTGCGGCATCTGTCCACTTGCCCGCGGGGCTCTGGGGCGATTGCTTCAGCCGGACAAACAGCGAGCGGCCCGGCGCATTTCTGCAGTCACCGACGACCCAATAGCACCCCTGCCGGCGGCCGCTGGAAAGATAGTGTCGACACACCGCCTCGGCCTCACGCGCGAGGCGACGCGCCAATTCGGAAGCGTTACCCGCCATTAGGCCTCCTCCCCTTTGTCGGCCCGAGCAAGCGGACCGTTACATGGGGGTGACAGCGCTCTCGTTTGGACAGCCATTATCATTTGAGTTCTCCACGATGGGCGAGCCGAAGAACCTCTCCCAGCCTCCAATCCGTCGCAGCGCCGTGCGCCGCCCCCTCTCTCTCGAGCACATCCGCAAACGTCGATCACGTCTCCTCCTCCGTCCCGACAGAGTGGGCCGGCAGAGTTAGAGACGGCTCAGGAAGAAAGCCGAGCAAATAGTCGGCGGCTTTGCTGGCCTGCGATGCGGCTCGCAGAATTGCGCGATTATCTTCTCGCAGGACATCGAGCCACGAACCGATATAGTCGGCATGGCGCACGGTGGGCGCGATGCCGAGCGACGTACAACAAAACGCAGCGCAGAGTTCAGCAATCAATTCTTCGAACGCATATCTCTTGGTGCCACAGGAGCCGCCAAGGTCGCGATCGAGGCGCGAAGGATGACCGCTCGCATGGCCAAGCTCGTGGAGCGCGGTCCGATGCCAGTTGATTGGCTCGAAATAGGCCGCAGGCGGCGGCACCTGGACATAGTCGTCAGACGGTGAATAGAACGCCCAATTGCCGCCGATGCGAAAATCGATGCCGGTCGCCTTGATCAAAGCCTCAACCGTCGGTTCAACCGTGTCGGGTCGCAGCGGTGGCGCAGCGGTCGCTATTTCTGTGGGAAGTGAACCGCATTGGTCGATGTTGAAGACGGTGAAGCGCTTCAAGAATGGAACAGCTTGCGGCTCCTCGCCGGCCTCGTAAGCACGCAGCTTTTCGTCACGCGGTACGAAATGGTCAGCATGAACGATGGTCGTGCCGCGCTCGCCTTTGCGGATGTGACCGCCGATCGCGAGTGCCTGACGGTAGGTAAGCCAGCGCTGACTTGAGAATCCGCGCTCGCGGGCCATGCTCCAGAGTATCAGGATGTTCACGCCACTGTACTGACGATCCGTCGCGGCGTTTCTCGGCATAGCCAGGAGTGCCTTTGCGGCCGCATTCTCCCATGGTTGAACCCAGGGTACATGGCCAGCCTCCAGCTCGGCGATGATCTTGTCGGTAATTTCGTCATACAGGCTCAACCGGTCTTGGCCGGTGCGCGTCCGGGACTGGTATTTGGACATCGCGGGTCTCCGCGACGGGCGCTGCGAGCCTCTCTCGCAATCTCCAACCCGTCACGGCCTCCTGAAGCCGCACTCCTACCTCTCTGTTTGCCTCCCCCGCTTGCTCAGTGCGACTGGCGGCCACCCGCTGCACCACACCCACCGCGTCAGGGATGGAAGCCCGAAGGGTGAAGACCCGGCGAAGCCCGGGCTTCAGCGCAGCCAATAGCCCGGCCCGTGAGGGCGACGTCCACTATGGTCGATTCGATTGAGGCGCCATCCTTGTCCGCTTTCAGCCCACCACCGGCCATCAGCACTCTGGGCCCGTCTCCTAATTTAATCGGTCACTCGGAGAGGCTCCTATCGATGGCATCAGCTCCGATCGGGCGACGTCGCCATTCCGATAAAGGAAAGCGCTATTGTGGTCTCGGCGCGGGATCAGCCACAGTCTTGGCGGAATGAGCGTTGATAGAGCGCAAGAGTCACATGCCTCTGGCCAAGCGGGCGAACATCGGAACGGCCGGTATGATACTCGCGGTTGAGATGGCCCCATTGCCCGATAATCTGTCCCACGCTTGCGATCATCTGGAGCGATGGTAGCTCGACCTATGTGTCGACTGCTGCCACCGCGATTCCACGCCGTGGCACTGCAAAATCCTCTCAACCGCTACCTACCACTTATTTGTACTCCCGGACCGCCGCTTCCCGCACCAGCTATTGGTGTCTCTTTCTTTCTGCAGCTTTCTCGTGCTCGAATTCGAGCGTTCGGAAAGGGTAGAAGCATGCACAAGAAACATCGTGCGCGAGTTGAGCTATCTGGGTCGGAGTTTTCCGACGCCTCGCACGAGGACGGACGCTGTTCCGTCAGGTTCGCGTGACCCATTGATGCGTGAGCCTGCACTCATGGGATCCCGCACCGCCCTTCCCGCCCGTTCGCCTATCGGCGCGTGGCCCGCACTCATGCGGGCCGACATGGCCGCCGCCTACCTGGATTATCGCGACGCAAGCGAACTCGCACGCGCCGTGGTCCGCGGGGAGGCTCCACCGCCAACCGGCTATCACGGGACGGGTCGCACTCGACAGCCCGTCTGGTCGAAGGTTGTCATTGATCGCTTCACCGCACCGTGCGGAGCCACGAATCTGGACGGATCGGAAGGCGAGAACTTGGCCTCTCTCGTATGAAAACACTCGACCCCGCATTGAAGCTTCCCCGCTATTTTCGGCCAAAGCAGCTGAAATGTGGTCGATGGGCATACTTCTTTGAACCGCCGACTTGGGCTCGCAAACAGAGCTGCCCTGTTAGAGCCGAGGCGCTGGGGGAGAACTTCGCGGCTGCCGTCGAGCGGACCAAGAATATCCTGTTGCCCGCCTTCGACAGCTGGCGTTCTGGAGGACTAACGGACATGGTTCCAACTTCGCCTGTGCCCGGCACTTTCGATTGGCTCGTCGGCATCTTCCGAGCGCACCAGAAATGGCGCGAAATCGATCACAAGACACAGCGTTTGTATGGCCAGGGGTTGACACTCTTCGCAAACCACGAGCTCAAGGACGGCAGCCGCGCTGGCTCAAAGCAGATTACTGATTTCACCAAGGCATTTGTCGACGCGGTCTATGCGAAGCTGCTCGTCGCAGAACAAAAGGACGCAGACGGCAACATCGTGAAGCGCGAGCGTCGACGCTTTGCAAATGCGGCCATGACCGCTTGCAGGCGCGCCTGGTTTGTCGGTCAGCGCGCTCAAGAATCGAACGTACCGGTGATCAACCCGTTCTCGCGGATGGGTCTAAAATCTCGCGCACCTGGCCAGCCTGCGCGAGAGACACCCACCGCGAGTTGGGAGGAGCTTGTGTTGTTCAGGCAGACTGCGAAGAAACTCGGATACTGCTCTGTTGGAACGGCCGCGTTACTGACCTGGGAGTGGCTGCAACGCGAGGAACACGTGTTCGGCGTCTTCGAAATCGCGCACTATCGGCCAAAGGAGAGACCAGATAGCGTGAGGATTATGCATCCAAAGAATGGTGAAGAAGCTTGGTGGCCACTGTTTGATGAAACCGGTGCAGCCCTGTTCCCCGAGTTGATGGCCGAGCTCGACGCCATCAAGGACTCGCTCGCCTCGGGACTGGCCTTTCGCCGAGATCACGCGCGTCGCAAATCGCCCGCCCTGATTCCATGGTTCACCGAACGCAAGGATCTGCGCTACCTCCGGCGCGTCGTCAAAAGGATAATCATCGCAGCCGGGCTTCGAACCGAACTCTCATTTACGTCATTTCGCCATGGTGGGTTCACGGAAGGCGCTGATAGCGATCTCACAGACGCCGAGTTGCGTTTCGCGGGGCGTCATCGCTCGACACAACAGCTGCCAATCTATGCCAAAAGGACACGGAAACAGCTGATTGCGGCCACCAAGAAACGCCGGGAAGAGCGAGCCAGAAAGGACATTTCGTTGGAAGGTTCGCTCGTTTCTCATTCCCCGATTATTCGACGCAATTGACGCGTCCGATTTCTCAGAATCCACACAACGGCGTCATTTCGAGTCAAGGAATGCTTGCGATCGGGCTCCGCCTAACGCCCGGTCCATGACGGCTTGCGCTTCTCGCCGAACGCCTTGAGGCCTTCCTTGGCGTCCTCGGTCATCGCGAGCAGCGCAATCTGGCTTTCGGTGTAGGCGATGCTTTCGTCAAACGACATCGCCGCGATCGCGCGCATGGCGTATTTGCCGCGGCGTATCGCGGTCGGCGATTTGTCGACGATACGGCCGATCAGCCAATCGATTTTGGCATCGAGCTCGGCCACTGGGACGACGTAATTCAGCAGACCAGCGGCCTGTGCGGTGCTGGCGTCGAAGGGCTCGCCGGTCAGCGCCCATTCGTTGACAAGGCGCGGCGGCGCGATCGATTGCAGCAGGCTCATTACCTGCATCGGAAACACGCCGACCTTCACCTCGGGCAGGCCGAAAATCACATGATCGGCTGAGACCGCCATGTCGGTCATGCACAACAGTCCCATGCCACCGGCCATGCAGACGCCGCCGACCCGCGCGATGGCGGGCTTGGTCGAATTCTGCGACAGCCGCAGCAAATCGGCGTAGTCGACGTTGGGGCGGGAATAATCCATCGAGAACGCCGCGCCGCTGTTTTGCAGGTCGGCGCCGGCACAGAATGCCTTGTCGCCTGCGCCGGTCAGCACGATGACGCGCACGTCCTTGTCGTCATGGGCGTCGCGATAGCCCTTGACGATACCAGCGATCACGTCGGCGTTGAGCGCGTTGCGCTTCTCCGGCCGGTTGATGGTGATCCAGAACGCCTGCCCGCGCTTTTCGAGAATGACGCTGTTGTCGGTCATGTTTTCCCGCCTGTTTTCTTGCCTGTGCGCTGTTTTCAGCCCACATTTGCGGCAGGATCGGCGCCGACTGCAAGCAGGATTTACGTGGCGGCCGACGCCTTCCTAATCCAGACCTTGTTGTCGTGGAACGCAGCGCCGCCGACCGGCGCGACCGCCTCGGCCCCGGTCAGCATGTTGATGCCGCGGCCACCGATATGCGATTTGTTCGGGTGGATCGACTCGGCGATCAGGACGCCGCGGCGAACGCCGTCGAACAGTTTCGCGGTCAGCGTGGTCTCGCCGCGCGTATTTCCGAGCGTCACTGCCTCACCATCGGCGATCAAAAGGGTGGCGGCATCCTCAGGGTGGATCATCACAGTCGGCACTCCCTCGCGGGCCTGTGACGACGGCGTTTCGTTGAAGCTGGTGTTGAGGAAGCTGCGAGAAGGCGAGGTGGCGAGGCGGAACGGGTGCTGCGCGTCGGCTTCCTCGATGATCGTCCAGTGGTCCGGCAGCGAGGGCATCTTGTCCCACTCGCCCATCAGGCCGCCGCTCCCGACCGGCAGCTTGCCCCATTCGACCTTGAAGTGGAACTTCTTGTCGGAATGGGCAAAGCCGTCGAGATAGTGCGACGCGCGGAAGTCAGGCTGCAGGTCGCGCCACAGCTCGGCCTCGAGCGTGTCGATATCGCCATGACCGCTTTTCTTCAGCGTCGCGTCGATCAGCTCACGCGCCGTCATGTCGAAGCCGGGATGGACCGCGTTCAGGCGGCGGCCGAGTCCCTGCATCACCTCATGATTGGAGCGGCACTCGCCGGGCGGATCGATCAGCTTCGGACCGACCGAAATGTGCTGGTGGCCGCCACCATAATAGAGGTCGTCGTGCTCCATGAACATCGTCGCCGGCAGCACGATATCGGCCATCTGCGCCGTTTCGGTCATGAACTGCTCATGCACCGCGACGAACAAATCCTCGCGGGCAAACCCCTGACGCACCAGCGCCTGCTCCGGTGCCACCGTCATCGGATTGGTGTTCTGGATCAGCATCGCCTTGACCGGGCCACCGCCCTTCAGCGCCTCGGCGTCGCCGGTCAGGATGCGGCCGATCTTCGACTGATCGAGCACCCGTGTGTTGCGGTCGATCGCGTCGTGGCCCTCGATAATAGATTCGTCGAAGCGCCAGATACCGGCATTGTTGAAGAACGCGCCGCCACCCTCATGCTGCCAGGCGCCAGTAACCGCGGGAATGCAGAGCGCAGCATGCATCTGGGCTGCGCCATTGCGGCTGCGCGTAAAACCGTAGCCGAGACGGAAGAACGAGCGCTTGGTCTGCCCGACCAGGCGTGCAAACGCCTCGATCTCCTCCACCGGCACGCCCGAGATCGCCGACGCCCATTCCGGCGTGCGGGTCTTCAGATGTGCTTCCAGCTCACCCGGACAATCGGTATAACGCGCGAGATAATCGCGATCGGCAAAGCCCTCGCGGAACAGCACATGCATCACGGCGCAGGCGAAGGCGCCGTCAGTGCCCGGCCGCAGCAGGATCTTGATGTCCGCCTGCTTCATCGTGTCGTTGTTGTAAACGTCGACCGCCGCGATCTTCGCGCCGCGCTCCTTGCGGGCGCGGGACGCATGCGTCATCACGTTGACCTGGGTGTTCACCGGATTGGTGCCCCAGATCACGACGAGGTCGGAGACAGCCATCTCGCGAGGGTCGACGCCGGCGATCTTGCCGGTCCCGGCCGTGAAGCCGATGCGGGCGATGGTCGAGCAGATCGTGCCGTAGAAGCGCGAGTACTTCTTCACATGCGACAGACGGTTGAGGCCGTCGCGCATCACCAGCCCCATTGTGCCGGCGTAGTAGTAAGGCCAGACGGACTCGGCGCCGAACTCGTGTTCCGCGGCGTCGAAACGCGCCGCGATTTCGTCCAGTGCCTCGTCCCAGGACATCCGCGCAAACTGGCCGGAGCCCTTCGGCCCGGTCCGGCGCATCGGATACATCAGCCGCTCGGCGTGGTGAATCCGCTCGGCATAGCGCGCCACCTTGGCGCAGACCACGCCGGCCGTATAGGTCTGCTGCTTGGAGCCTCTGACGCGGCCAATCGAGCGTCCTTCGATGACCTCAACGTCAAGCGCACATGCCGAAGGGCAATCGTGCGGACAGGTGGAATGGCGGATGTCGATCTTGGCGTGCTGGTTCATGTTAAATAGGTAACATCAAATGACCGATACGCCGAGAGGCTTTGTCTCGCCGGTTTGTGCAAAAACCGGGCATAAGCCATGCGTCGGACGCTCAAATAGCCCCACCATTGGCGGGATCGCCCCGGTCAAACGCGGAAGATGCGGGTGTAACGCGACTTGATCGATTCCCCTTCCCGCTCCACGGCCGCAGGGTCATCCTTCATCGTCTTGATGTCCTTCAGGGGCTTCCGTCCGGCCTTTTCCTGGACCTGTGCGTGGACGGACCGAAGGCCCCCAACGTCAATGTTCAGTTGCTGCGCCTCGCGCCCGAGCGCGAACGACTGAAACAGCCTTGCAGCGTTCGGATGCGGGCAATCCTTGAAGATTCCGTTCGGCCCGACAATGATCGGAGATCCTTCGGTGGCATAGACCGGCTCGACCGGTCGGCCCGACTCCTTCATCTGAAAAATGTTGTATTCGTTGCCATCGGCCATCACTGCGCGCTCGCCGAGATCAAGCTTCTTGGGCGGATCCGTCGAAGACTGCACCTGCATGATATTCTGTTTTGCGAGCTGCTCGAAATAGCTCCAGCCGAGATCGCGCTGCATCTGATAGGTCGCGGTCATGATGGTGCCGCTGTAGCCGGGATGCCCCTTGACGATCTTGCCCTTCCATTTGGGATCGAGCAGATCGGCAAAGCTCTTCGGCGCCTCCTCCGCCTTCACCAGATTGGTGTTGTAGGCGATGATCGAAAGCCAGACCCGGAAGCTTGCGAACTGGCCGTCCGCATCGCGGTGCTCATCCGGATAGAATTTTGCGACCTCCTCGGGAACGTAAGGCAAGAGAATGCCGTCCCGCTTCCAGACGATGAAATGCGCCGCGTCGGATGAGTTGACCACGTCGACCGCATGAATGTTGCTGGCGTATTCCTGGCCGATGCGCTGGAAGACGCGCTCCGCACCGGTGCGCTCGACGCGCACCGCAATGCCTGGATATTTCGTCTCGAACGCCTTTGCCAGTTTCTCCGCGACCGGCAGGTCGGTCGAGGTATAGTAGATCACCTGGCCTTCCTTTGTCGCTGCGTCGATCAACGCCGGCGTGACCGGTTCGGCGGCAGGCGCTGCAGCCATCACGCGTGTCGAAAAGGCGGTACTGACAAGCACCGCACCGGTGCCCTTCATCACATCGCGGCGCGACAGCCCGAGATGTTTCCTCATATGATTTCCCGCGTTTGATGGCGAAATTGGGTACACCGCTTCCCGTCTTTTATTCCGATGCGAGAGACGGAGTCTGTCGTCGACAGCCGCTTCACGTTGCAGCTAGACTTCCAATCAAGAAACAAGACTAAAGTCGAGGGAGAAGATCAATGGCGGGCTTACGGTACGCACTGGGGCTTGTCGCGGCGCTGCTGACCGTGTCGATCCCAGGCGCACGCGCACAAGCCGAAGATTATCCCGCGCGCCCGGTCAGGATCATTGTTCCCTTTGGCCCTGGCGGACCAGCCGACGTGGTCGCGCGACAGATCGGCAGCATTCTGCAGGAAAACCTCGGCCAGCCCTTCGTGGTCGAGAACCGTACCGGCGCCGGTGGCGTGATCGGCACGCTCGAGGTCGCGAAGGCGCCCGCCGACGGCTACACGCTGCTCATGATGTCGAATACCCAGACCGCGAATGAATCGCTGGTGCCGCAACGCAAATACGAACTGATGCGGGACTTGGCGCCGATCGCGCCGCTGAACTATTCCGATCTCGTGATCGTGGTTGCCCCGGCGGTGCAGGCAAAGACCCTGCAGGAGTTCATCGCGCTTGCGAAATCGCAGCCCGGGAAGCTGAATTATGCATCGTCAGGCCAAGGCACGCCGTACCACATGGCAGGCGAGTTATTCAAAGCCATGGCCGGAATCGACATCGTGCACGTGCCCTATCGCAACAGCGGTGAAGCGCGCAGCGGCGTGATCGGCGGTCAGGTCCAGATGATGATCGATGCAGTTCCGGCGATGGCGCCGAACGTTGATGGAAACCAGGTCCGCGCGCTCGCCACCACCGGCAAGACGCGCTCGACCGTGCTGCCCAACGTCCCAACGGTGATCGAGGCCGGCGTTCCCGGTTACGAGGCGACGATCTGGCTCGGCCTCATGGCGCCGGCAGGTACGCCGAAGCCGATCATCGACAAGCTCAATGCCGCTGTGAACGCGGCGATCAAACGGCCGGAAGTCGAGACGCTCTGGGCCACCCAGGGCGCATCACCAATGGAGATGTCGTCGGAGGCGTTCGACAAATTCCTGCGCGCCGATATTGTGAAATGGGCTGCGGTCGTCAAAGGATTGGACAAAACCCAGTAGCACCTGGCGACGAGGCCAACCACGACCGCAACCATGGAATCGAGCAGATGACGATCCTGAACATCCTGAGCGGCGGCGCGGCACACGGCCTGGTTGGCAAGCTTGGGCCGGCGTTCGAGGCCGAGACCGGCCTCGACATTGCCGGCGAGTTCGGCGCGGTCGGCGTCATGGCCGACAAATTGCGTGCGGGAGTGCCGGCCGACATCGTCATCCTGACCGCCGCATTGGTCACGAGGCTCGCGGACGAGGGGCTGATTTTACGCGGTTCGATCACAGACATCGGCCGGGTTGAAACCGCCCTCGCCGTTCGCACCGGCGATCCGCTGGTGAAAGTGACCGACGCCGCCAGCCTGCGTAATGCGATGCTGGCCTCGGACGCGATCTTTGTGCCGGACACCAAGGCATCGACCGCTGGAATTCACGTCGCCAAGGTTCTCGCGCAGCTTGGCATCGACAACGACGTCGTCGACCGGCTGAGGGTGTTTCCAAACGGTGCCACCGCGATGCGACATCTGGCCGAGTCCGATGCCCATCGGCCGATTGGCTGCACGCAATCGACCGAGATCATCAACACCGAAGGCGTGGTGCTGTCGGGCGCGTTGCCGCCGGGATGTGAGCTCGCGACCATGTATACGGCGGCCGTGGCGACGCGCGCGTCCCTCGCGCCGCAAGCGCAACGGTTGATCACGCTGCTGACGTCAACGGACGCGCGGGAGCTTCGCAGCCGAGCAGGTTTCGTCGCATAACAGAGGCGCGTGTTACGGCCTAACCCGCCAACTGGGTCAGACCTGTCGGCGGCCCATCGACTGCGGTCCAGCCACCGTCGACGAACAGTGTGCTGCCGCTGACATAGCTTGCGGCGTCCGATGCCAAATAAGCGACCGCAGTCGCCACTTCGTCCGCGCTGCTCCAGCGGTTGAATACGGTGTGTCCGGCATAGAGATTGTAGATGTCCGGCCGCTGCTTGAATGGCCCGGTCAGCGCGGTCTCGGCGATGCTCGGCGCGATCGCGTTGACGCGGACACCGGAACGCCCGACTTCGGACGCGAAGCCTTTCACCAAGAGCCCGATCGCCGCCTTGGTCGAGCCGTAGACGGCAAGCCCCGGCTCGATGGTGACCGCACGCACCGAGGAACAGGCGATCAGGCTGCCAGCTTGCTGCTTGACCATGATGCGGCCGAAGGCCTGGAAGAACCACACGGTGCCCTTGATGTTCAGAGTGATGACCCGGTCAAGATCCTCGTCGGTGTAATCAAGGATGGTCTTGCGGATGTTCAGCCCCGGCGTCGTGACAGCGATGTCGATGCGTTGAAATTCTGCGAGCGCCTTCGCCGCCAGAGCCTCGACATCTTTGCGATCGGCCGCGTCACACCTTGCTGCAGTGGCCGATCCGCCCTGCTCCCGAATTGCGGCGGCAGTTGCGTCCGCGCCATCCTGCGTGCGGTCGGCACACAACACGCGTGCACCCAGCGACGCCAATGCCTCGGCCGAGGACCTGCCAATCCCTGAGGCTGCGCCAAGCACAACGGCGGTCTTGCCGGTGAGATCAAACAGCTTGCGATAGTCGGTCACGTCAAAACTCCCTTCAGCGGCAAAGCACCGGGGATACCCATCCCGGGTTTGCGTTCGAACTACACTTCATATACTAATATATTAATCTGGGGAGCAGAGATACCCGTGCGCGCGCCGAACAAGTCCGAGCATCGCTCCCCGGCCAGCCACAGGCGATCCGGCCGGCCGCGCACGGCGACGGCAGCGGCGCGCATTTATGCCGACCTTCGCGCAGAGTTGGTCTCACTTCTGCGCCGACCGGGCGATCCGATCCTGGAAGCCGAAATCGCCCTGTCCTACGGCGTCAGCCGGACGCCGGTGCGCGAAGCCATCCTGAGATTATCGGATGAAGGCCTGGTCGAGATCTTCCCGCAATCGGGCATCCTCGTTTCCCGCATCCCGCTGGCCGCACTCCCCGAGGCGATCATTGTCAGGAGGTCGCTGGAAGAAACCACGACGCGCATGGCAACCGAGCGGGCCAGTGCAAGCCAGATCCTCAGCCTCCATTCCATCCTCGAGCGCCAGCGCGAGGCCGCTGTCGCGGGAGATCGCGAGGCATTTCACCAGGCCGATGAGGCGTTTCACGCCACCATCGCCGACATCGCCGGGCATCCGGGCATCTGGAAGCTGATCCTCCAGGTCAAGGTCCACGTTGACCGCTTCCGACGCCTCACCCTGCCGCAACGCGGGCGGATGGCCGAGGTGATCGCCGAGCACGAGGCTATCATGGCTGCGATCGAAGCGCGGAATCCCGCTGCTGCCGGAGCCGCGATGGTCAGGCATCTCGAACGGCTTCTCGTCGACATCTCGGCCGCACGACACAACAATCCGGAGCTTTTCGACCAGCGCAGCTAACAGACACGACCGCAGCCGGAACCCGGCACGGCATTCAGGGAAGGAAATGACATGGACAGTGCACGTCAATCGCAACGCGGCGTTGCGAGGCTGGGCCGTCGCGACTTCATCAAGATGAGTGCGGGTCTTATGAGCACAGGTCTTGGCGCGGCAGTGGCGACGTCATTGGCACCGGCTCGCGCCCAATCGAAAGCAATTTTCAAGGCGTCCGACGTCCAGCCTCCGGGCTACCCGACCGTGGTCGCGACCGAAAACTTCGGCAAGAAACTCGAGGCCGCCACCAATGGCCGCCTCTCAGTACAGATGTTTCCGTCGATGCAGCTCGGCGGCGAGAAGGAAACCATCGAACAGACCCAGATCGGTGCGATCCAGATGCTGCGCGTCAGCGCGGGATCGATCGGTCCGATCGTCGACGACATCAACGTCGTCAACATGCCTTTCCTGTTCAAGAGCATGGCGCATGCCGAAAAGATGATGGACGGCCCGATCGGACAGGAGCTGCTCGACAAGATCACAGCCAACGCCAACGCCGGACTGGTCGCGCTGTGCTGGATGAATTCCGGCGCGCGCAGCCTCTACAACACCAAACGATCGATCAAGACGATCGAGGACCTGAAGGGCCTGAAATTCCGCGTGATTGGCAACCCGATCTTCATCGACATGATGAACGCGCTCGGCGGCAACGGCGTCGCGATGGGTTATGATCAGGTGTTCAGCGCGCTGCAAACCGGGGTGATCGATGGCGCCGAAAACAATCCACCGAGCTACGTCTTCAGCAACCATTACACCGCCGCGAAGTATTTCTCGCTCACCGAACACCTGGTCGTTCCCGAACTGCTGGTGTTCTCGAAGAGAGCCTGGACCGCGCTTTCGACCGACGATCAGGCACTGATCAAGAAGCTTGCTCGCGAAGCGCAGATGGAAGAGCGCGGGCTCTGGAACAAGTATGAGCAGCAAGCGATGGAAAAGGCCAAGGCCGCCGGGTGTGAGATCGTCGAGATTGCCGACAAGACGCCGTTCCAGAACGCGGTCAAGCCAGTATGGAACAAGTACGGTCCGAAATACCAGGACATGATCGATCGCATCCAGTCAGCCTGATATGGCGTTGCACGGGGAATGAACATGGCCGGATCGTATCGCCAGGCGATGGATTTTCTGTATCTTGCATGCGTCGTCACGGGCAGCATCGCGCTGGTGCTGATTTCAGCCGTGATCCCATGGGCGGTATTTACGCGCTATGTCCTGAACAGTGCAGCGTCGTGGCCGGAACCCCTTGCGGTCCTGCTGACCATCGTCGTGACGTTCATCGGCGCGGCCGCAGGGTATCGGCTCAACCTGCACATGAACGTTGGCTACTTCGCCAACAAGCTGCCGGACCCGTTTCGGTCTCTGGTGGACCTGATCGTGCAGCTCCTGATGGGATTGATCGCGCTCTTCATGATCATCTGGGGATGGCGTCTCGTCGACGTGACCTGGCACAACACGATTGCCGATTTCCCATTCCTCTCGGTTGGCATCACATATCTGCCGATCCCGGTCGGCGGCGCTTGCTTGCTGCTGTTCATCATCGAGCGGATTTTTCTTGGCGCACCGCCCGACCCGATCGGACAGCATCCCGAAATGTCCATCGACTGATCGAGAGAAGCCATCATGGATATCTTCGTTCTGCTCGCGACGATGCTTCTCTGCTTCCTGATTGGCATGCCGATCGCCTATTCGCTGGCGATGGCGGCGATCGCCGGTGCGCTGTGGATCGGCATTCCACTGGAGGCGGTGATGCTCAAGATATCGGATGGCGTCAGCAAGGTTGCGATGCTGACAATCCCATTCTTCGTGCTGGCCGGCGCGATCATGGCGGAAGGCGGCATGGCGCGACGGCTCGTCGCGTTTGCGGATGTACTGGTCGGCTTCACGCGCCTGCGCGGTGGCCTCTCGATCGTGAACGTACTTGCGACGACGTTTTTGAGCGGCATTTCAGGCTCGGCCGTCGCCGATACATCCGCGATCGGATCGGTGATGATCCCGCAGATGGAGAAGAACGGCTATCCACGCGTCTTCGCCACCAATCTGACGATCACCTCGTCAGTTCAGGCCTTGCTGGTGCCGCCGAGCCACAACGCCGTGCTGTATTCGCTTGCCACCGGCGGTACCATCTCGATCAGTGCCTTGTTCATGGCGGGCGTCTTCCCCGGCCTCTTGCTGGGATTCTCGCTGATCATTCTTTGCCTGGCCATCGCCTACCGTGAGAAACATCCGCAGGGTCAAATCGTGCCCGCCAGGGATGCGATCCGGATTACGATTGATGCCGCCTGGGGGCTGATCACGCTGGTCATTATCCTCGGCGGCATTCTGGGCGGCATCTTCACCGCAATCGAGGCCGGGGCCGTCGCCTGCATCTGGGCGTTCTTCGTGACCATGTTCGTCTATCGCGACTATCGCTGGCGCGACCTGCCCGTGCTCCTGCACCGCACGCTGCGCACGGTGGCGATGGTCCTGACCCTGATCGCCTGCGCGTCCAGCGTCGGCTACATCATGGCGCTGACCCAGATGCCGGCCAAGATGACGGCGTTCTTTCTGTCGATCTCCGACAACAAATACGTCATCCTGCTTCTGATCAACGTCCTGCTGCTGGTGCTCGGCACGCTCGTCGATATGGCGCCGTCGATCTTGATCGCAACACCTATCCTGCTGCCGGTGATGAAGAATTTCGGCGTCGATCCGGTCCACTTCGGCATGATCATGCTGCTCAATCTCGGCATCGGCCTGTGCCATCCACCGGTCGGCTCGATCCTCTTTGTCGGCTGCGCGGTCGGCAAGGTCACGATCGAACAGGTCATGCGCAAGATCTGGCCGTTCTACGCCGTGATGTTCTTTGTCCTGATGTGCGTGACCTATCTGCCGGAAATCTCGCTGTGGCTGCCTCGGCAGCTCCACGTTCTGCACTGAGCGCGTCACGCATCTTGCGGAACTGCGGCAAACGCGTCAGCATTGCCGCCAGAAGCGCGCTCGCGCCAGCTCCGTCAAGAAAGGGCACAAGCCGTGAGGATCGTCGACCTGAGCCGAGAGCTCTATCACCGCACCCCGAGCTATCCCGGCCATCCACCAGTCATCCACGGGACATGGAAGACCCATGAAGAAGCCTTCGTGGAATCCAGAAACGTCTACGGATTGGCATCGATGTTCATTTCGATGCCTGATCACGGGGGCACCCACATCGACGCTCCCCGGCATTTCGGCCCGAGCGGAATACCGATCAATGAATATCCGCTCGAGAAGTGTATTGTTCCCGGCATCTGTCTTGATCTTCGCCACATTGCGCCACGCGCCGAAATCACCCCTTCCGATCTCGAAGCCGCTGTGAAGACGGCCGGCGCACCGGTGCCGAAGGGCGGCACCGTTCTGCTCTGTACCGGTCACCACGCGCGGACGTTTCCGCGCAAGGAGTACTCCACCGACAATTCCGGAATGAATGTCGCGGCGACCGAATGGCTCGCACGACAGGGCATCGTTCATTTCGGCATCGACTCGATGCGCCCGGGCCCCGACAGTGATGTGAACCTGCTTGTTCACAAGATCTGCCTCGACCTCGACATCACCCATATCGAGAGCCTGTGCAATCTAGAGGCATTGCTTGGACAGGGGCAGTTTACCTTCATCGGCCTGCCGATGAAGTGGCGCGAGGGAACCGCGTCCCCGATCCGGGCGGTCGCAGTATTCGGCTTGTAACGTCGTGATGAGGCGGGAGGAACCTGATGACAGGCAGACAGTCGGCCTATCCCTCACGCCGCGCAGTCCTGAGCGCTGGGGGCGCGCTCGCCGCTGCGGTCGCGACTGCTGGCCTGGCATCGCAAGCTGACGCAGCGGACTATCCGGAACGTCCGGTCAAGATCATTGTGCCTTTCGCTCCGGGCGGACCGACCGACATCATGGCCCGCATTCTCGGCACCCACCTCGGAGAAGCCCTGAAGGGCACCATCGTGATCGAGAACCGCCCCGGCGGCGGCGGCAATATCGGGATTGGCATCGCGGCCCATGCCGAGCCGGATGGCCATACGCTGCTGATCACGTCGAGCGCCTATGTCGTCAATCCCGGCCTGTACGCCAAAATCCCCTACGACCCTTTCAAAGACTTTGCAGCAATTGCCGAGCTTGGCACCTCACCCAATGTGATCCTGGTCAATGCAAAGCTGGGAATCAATTCGGTCGCCGACCTGATCGCACGCGCAAAGGCCCATCCGGACGAGTTGAACTATGCCAGCCCCGGCCTCGGGACGACGCCGCACCTTTCGGGTGAGTTGTTCAAGATCGTCGCCAACGTAGAGATGACGCATGTTCCGTTCTCCGGCGCCGGTCCGGCAATCCAGGCGCTCCTGAGCGGAACAACCCAGGTGACCTTTGCTGCACTCCCGCCCGCGCACCCGCACATCGAGTCCGGAGCGTTGAAGGCGCTCGCTGTCACTGGCCCCCACCGATGGTTCGACCTGCCCGATGTGCCCACGATGATCGAGTTGGGCTACGCCGACTTCATCACCGACACGTTCCAGGGATTTCTCGCGCCCGCGATCACGCCAATGTCCATCGTCGAGCGACTGTCGACCAAGTCGATCGAGATTCTGAAGACGCCAGGGATTGCCGAGCAGCTGCGCAATGACGGCTTCGAAGTGCTTGCAAACGGCCCCGATGGCATGCGCAAACGCATCGCGGATGAAGTGCCGAAATGGCGTGATGTCATTATGAAGGCGGGGATCAAGCCGGTTTGATCAGATCAGGATTGCGCGACACGCGCAGGGTGTAACCTTGCGACCGCCTTCCCGCATCCCTACCCTGCCTCCCACAACAAACAAGAACAAGGGAGGCTGTCGTCATGACCACAAGGCGAGATTTCCTGAAAGCAGGAGTAGCAGCTGCCACCGGCATCGTGTTTTGCAGCTGCGGGCTCGTGCACGACGCTTATGCACAACAACCGCGCCAGACATTGCCGGTCACAGTCAGCGGCAAACGCGTCAAGACCATCGATATTCACTCGCACTGCCATTTCCGGGAGGCGGGCGCGCTGCTCGGGGCCGATGCCGGCAAACTGCAGCTGCCGCCGGTCAACGGCGCGGCCGAAGCCTTTGTCGAAATCGACAAGCGCCTCGCTGTGATGGACGCGCAAGCTGTCGATATGGAGGTGCTCTCAATCAACCCGTTCTGGTACGATCGGAACCGCGACCTCGCCGGACAGATCGTCAAGATCCAGAACGAGAAGCTGGCCGAGCTTTGCGCCTCAAAGCCTGACCGGTTCGCGGCCTTCGCTTCGCTGACGCTGCAGGCACCGGATCTCGCCGTCCAGGAGCTTGAGATCGCGGTCAAGAGGCAGGGACTGAAGGGCGCGGCGATCGGCGGCGTTGTCGATGGCGTCGAATTCTCCGATTCGAAATTTCATCCGGTATGGGCCAAGGCCGAGGAACTCGGCGTTCCCCTGTTCATTCATCCGCAAGGCGTGCCGGAACTCAACAAGCGGCTCTCAGGCAATGGCTGGCTCGGTAACACGATCGGAAATCCGCTCGAGACCACGATCGCGCTCTCTCATCTGATCTTCGAGGGCACCTTCGACCGATTCCCGGGCCTTAAGGTCATCGCGGCACATGGCGGCGGCTACCTGGCTTCGTACGCCGATCGTTCGGATCACCCCTGCCTGGTCGGGCCAAAGGGATGCAACCCCGACATCAAGCTGAAGAAGACACCGACCGAGTATCTCAAGCAGATCTATTTCGACTCGCTGATCTTCACGCCCGAGGCGATCCAGCATCTCGCCGCCCAGGTCGGGGCAGAGCAGATCGTGCTGGGGAGCGATTACCCCTATCCATGGCAACTGGCGCCGGTCGACCACATCTTTGCTTGCTCATCGCTGAGCAATGACGACAAGGCCAACATTCTTGGCAATACGGCCGCAAAATTGCTCGGCATTGCGGCGTAAGGAGAGGATGCTGGATTCTTGAACGACCTCAATTGCCGTCGTCGCGCAACCGGCGCGGCGTCGGTATCCTCGATCAGTAGGCTCTCACCGCGCGGATTCCGTTGCTCGGCTGGGCCATTTGCGCCGGCCGTGCAGCGTCAGGCACCGGATCGGTGCCGCCGAAGTCAGATCCGACAAACTCGGCCTGCGCGGCGTCCGATATCCATTTGACCGCCACCGGGTGACTGACCAACATCCCGATCAAAGCAATGATGACGAGCACGGGCAGAGCGACAAGCTTGATGCTGAAGCTATGGTAGTTGCTCTGCTCGTCTTGCGGTTGCTTGTCGAAAGAGCCGTGCATGGATTCCTCCACATTGCGGATGAGATCCCCGAACGTCGCTTACCGCATTGCACAGCAAACCAATGTGAATGGCTTCACAGGCTTGTCCGGTTCACCGATTTGTGAGGTAGCTGGCTGGTCATGCAGCCCAAGCGGCTATACGCCGTCGTTCGACCCGGCGTCGACCAACTCCTGAAGCGCATCCGGCTTCAGCACGACGATCGCACCATGTTCGAGCCTGACCCAGCCGCGTGCCGCCCATACGCGCAATTGCTTGTTGATGCTCTCGCGCGTCATGCCAACCATCTCGCTGATCTCCTGCTGGGTAATCGAGATGGTACGGCCCTGTGGCGCGCTCTTGTGCTTGTCGCTCAGGCGCAGCAGCGCACTGGCAAGACGGCCGGGCAAGTCCTGCAGGATGACCTGCTCGACCTGATCACTGGTCCAGCGCAATCTCGCACAGAGCAGTTCGATGAACTTCATCGCCAGCGTCGGCTGACTGCGCACAAACGGGATGAATTCGCGCCGGTCAATGACGAACAGCTCGCAATTACTGTTGGCAGTGGCATCGGCCGTCCGCGACAAGCCATCGAGCAGTGCGATCTCTCCAAATATCTCTCCCGCTTCGATCAGGTTCAGGATCGCATTGCGACCGTCCGGCGAGGAGATACTGATCTTGACCGTGCCGGAGATGACCGCAATCAGGCTCGTACCTGGGTCTCCCTTGGAGAAGATCGTCGTTCCACGCTTCAGCGTAATATGCTTGGCATAGCGGCAGAGCTGGTCGAAAGCGTCGGGCTCCAGATCGGCGAAATAGGGGTGCTTGCGCAGCACTGACAGCTTGCTGCTCGAAAACAGCGGCGCGCCGACGGTTCTTTCTATGGGCGCACCGGTCATCGTCATCCAGAAAATTGTGTTGCGTAAGATCGCCCCGCGACCACGGTGGACACCGACAGAGCCATCGATCAATGAGAGCAGCTGGGATTATAGCTCCGCCGCTGGCCTACAGCAACAAAAGCTCCGATGCCATCACCATTCGGTACCGGGCGTACGCGAAATACAATTTTAAATTAATTAATTCTAATTATGAAACTTTGAGTGATGTATCGCCTGAAGAACCAATCTACACGTGATCGTAGTTTAATTCCATGGCCACACGCTGTGGTCGCAGGACGATCGATTGATGTCCCCTTTCTCCGATCAAACCGCTGCATTTGGCGACCTGATCGCCTACCGGAAGTACGGAGGGTTCCCCGCAAGAGCTCCCGCCAGCCGCAAATCCCGGCAACCCGAAAGCAGCACTCCCCTCCCCGGCTTAGCAACGCTTAACCAAGAACAAAGCCTTGCATGCAGTGCTCCCGGGCGACCAGGTGCAGGAAACCCACTATTCATCAACTTCCGCCAGTCTTTCCCCAAAAAGGGGAGTGCAAAGAGTATGCCGCAGATTTGGATGACCTATCACGAGATCGCCGACATGATTGGCTGCGACGTGGAGACCGCGCGCTCCGCAACCATCCAGCGTGCGCTGGACCGGAAGAAGAGCCGCGATGGAATGACTCGCGCAAAGCTCGATCCCGAGCTGATGGGAGTGTTTGTCGCTGTGATCCGGAATGCGGAGCCGGACCTGGATCTAGCGGTCCGCGAGCTTCGTAACATGCATCAGGCGATGCTGCGCAACGAGGTGAACAGCCCCGGACGTAGCGCCGCGGGTTGATCGCACCCGATCATCTCATAGCAATTTGCCGTCCGGACCGAAGAACGGATGCGGACCATCGAACTGGCCGATCGGAACGTGGTGCGTGACAACCCGCCCGAGGCTCTCGCCTGGAAACCAGGCGTGGATGTGGAACGCCGGCGGTTCGACCTTGAAGGACGGTCCTCGGAGTTGCGCCAGGTCGAGATCGACGACGTGGTTCGGCGCGGGACATATCGTGGCGGGAACTCCGGCAAAGATCGTCAGCATGGCGCGATGAACGTGCCCGCACGCGATGAGCCTCGCGCGCGGGTGACTTCTGACTATTTCGGCCAATTGATCTGCGTTGAACAGATCCTGTTGATCCATGTGCCAGATACCACCCTTGAATGGCGGGTGATGCAGGAAGAGCAGTGCCGGCCGATCTGCTGCCGCCGCCAGCGTCGCGTCGAGCCATTGCAGCGTGGACGCCTCTAGGGTGCCATGGGGTTTCCTGGGCACGCTCGAATCCAGCAGCAGGAGATCAAGTCCGTGCACCTCGATTTTCTGGTCGAGTGGGCCGGTTGCCTGGACATAAGGCGCAGCCGGGAAAGCGGCACGCATCAACTCACGCGAGTCGTGATTACCGGGAATTCCGGCAAAGGGAAGCTTGAGCGGCGCGAGCAATTGCTTGAGGTAGTCGTATTCCTCGGCTGTCGGCGTATCGACGAGGTCACCCGATATCACCACGAAATCTGGTGCTGGCTCGAATGCGTTCAGCGCCGCCACGCACCGTTCGAGCGCCTTGGCAGTATCGACGCGGCCATAGGCCAGGGCTCCCGGGGGTTTGACGTGAAGATCGGAGATCTGAGCGATCAGGACGGGCTTCGACAACATCGATTTTCTCAATCTTCGGACGGAAGCAGACGAATGGCTTCGGGCGCGATCGAAAGTCCAATCCGATCGCCCGCCTTCACCTGAATTGTGTTGGGAGCGTCCACATTGAGCGACTTGCTCGATGCACCACTCACGACCAGCCGTTGTCGATCACCGATGAAGCTGACGGAATCGATGATACCGGCGAGCGATCCGGCTCCAGGCTCTACCACGCGGATGGTTTCGGGGCGGGTCATGACGGTGGCGTTCGCCGTCGTCGATTCGACTCCAATCGACAATCGCCCACCCGGCAGGACCAACTCTCCTTTGTCCACGGGAGCTTCAATAATGTTTGCCGCTCCAACGAACTCCGCCACGAAACGATCCTTCGGCTCGAAGTAGATCTCGCGCGGCGTTCCGATCTGGGCGATCGCGCCCTTCCGCATCACCACGATGCGGTCGCCCAATTCCATGGCCTCGGCCTGGTCATGCGTGACATAGATCGTCGTGATTCCGAGCGCGCGCAGCAGCCGATTGAGTTCGCCCCGCAGTCGATCCCGCAAGGCCGCGTCGAGGGCGGTCAACGGCTCATCCAGCAGCAATATGCCCGGCCGGATTGCCACAGCACGCGCCAATGCGACGCGCTGGCGCTGGCCGCCGGAAAGCTGATCGATACGGCGATTCTCCAATCCCGTGATATTGGTCAGAGCGACCAGTTCGGCAACGCGCGCGGCGCGTTCCTCCCTGGCGATACCACGGATCTTCAAGCCATAGCCGATGTTGTCCGCCACAGTCATGTTGGGAAACAGGGCATAGGACTGAAACACCATCCCGACATTGCGTCGCTCTATCGCGACGGCTGTCACGTCCTTGCCGTCGAACAAAACTTTGCCGCCGGGATCCGGTAGCTCGAGGCCTGCGATGATGCGCAGCATTGTGGTCTTGCCGCAGCCAGACGGCCCCAGCAGGACCAGGGTCTCGCCACGCGCAATATCGAGGGTGGCTGGATCGAGGGCGCGCGTGCCGTCGGCAAAGGTTTTGCCGCAATCCTCGATCCGCACTGCCGCACCATGCCCAGCCGTACTCATCGCTTGTGATCCCTGTCGGCCAGCAGTTGCATCGCGACCAGGAGCGGAATGATCATCACAAAGAAGATCAGGGTATAGGCGGATGCCACTTCCAGCCGCATCGAGGCGTAACTGTCAGCAAGCCCAATCGGCAGCGTCTTCGTGAGTGGCGTATGCAGCATCCATGTGAGGTTGAACTCGCCCAGCGACAGCGTGATCACCATCAAGGCGCCGGCGAGGATTCCCGGTACGGCGTTTGGGACGATCACATCGCAAAACCGCCGCCATGGCGCGGCGCCAAGCGAGGCTGCCCCCTCATCAAGGGTCTTGATGTCCAAGGTCGCAAAGACAGCCATGACCGACCGGACCATGAACGGCATGGTGAAGATCACATGCCCGACCAGAATGAAGAGCCAGGAGCGGCGGAAGTTGCCGAAGCTCCCATAGGTCAATAGCAGCGCCAGCGCGATTGCAAGGCCCGGGATCGCGAGCGGGAGCGTGATGATCTCCTCGACGATCCGCGCAAGCCGGCCGCCCCGCACATGCAGCGCATAGGCTGCAGGAACACCGACGATCAGCGTGACTGCAAGCGTCGCAAACGCAATCACAAACGAGAGCAGGATCGTACCGGCATAAAGCTCCCAGACCTGCGCGACCCATTGCAAGGTTACGCCGGACTGAATGCCCCGGAAATAGTTGACGGTGACGCCGGCGGAAATCGAAAGCATCGCCGGCACCACCAGAAATGCCGCGACGAGCAAAGTAAAGAGGAGCTGTCCGGTGAAGATCAGGCGATCGCGCATGCTTCACCCGGCCGCGGCGACTGCGCTGCCGCTGAACGAGCGGGCGAGCGCAAGGATCAGCCAGGTGATCAAGCCGAGCCCAACCGACAATGCGGCCGATGTCGCGAAATTCGCTGACAGCGTGAACTCGGTGTAGATCAGCATCGGCAGCACATCGATGTTCGTCGCCAGCGTGAAGGCGGTTCCGAACGCGCCCATTGCCGTTGCGAAGGCAATCGCACCGGACGCCACGAAGGCCGGTGCAAGCGCCGGCAGCACGACATCGCGCTGGACCGCCCACGGGCTGGCACCAAGCGAACGTGCAGCCTCTTCGAGGCCGACGTCCAGCTTCTGCACCGCCGCCATGATGGTGAGGATCACGCGCGGAATCGAGAAGTAGAGATAGCCGAGGAAGAGTCCATAGATCGAATACGCCAGGACGATCTTCTCACCGAACAGGCGGCCCGACAGATCGCCGAGCAGCCCTTGCCGACCGGCCAGCAGAATGATCATGAAGCCGACAACGACCCCGGGAAAGGCCAACGGAAAGGTCAGCATCGCGATCAAGACAGCCCGCCCGGGAAAGCGGTGCCGCTGCAGGAACATTCCGGCAATCGTCGCCACCATCAGCGTGACAACCGTGGTTGCCGCCGCCAGGATAACCGTGTTGATCAGCGTGGCGCGATAGCGCGGTTCAACAAGAATGGCGAGGTAACCGGCGAGCCCATGCTCGCCCTCTGCACCGACGACGACCAGTCGTGCCATCGGCAGCAGGAAGAACGCCGTCGTGACGACCGCAAGCGGCAGCAAACAGAGCCAGACGAATAACTTTTGCGACATTGTGAGAATAGCGCCCCGGCGAGGGGAGCCATATTGCCTCAGCGGACCTCTGCGAGATAGCGGTCAACGAAGGCTTTTTGCACGTTTTCCATCTCGCCCCAGTCCACGCTCTTGGCACGGGCATAGTCGCTATCGGGCAGGAATTTGCCCTTTACGGCGGCCGGCAACTCGATGGGGCGGGCCGGACGCAGGTAGGCATTGGTCCAGATCGCCTGCCCCTTGTCGGACAGCAGATAATCTATCACCTTCTTGGCCTTCTCCTTGTCGGGTGCGTTCTTCACGAGGCCGACGACATAGGGAAACACCACCGAGCCCTCGCAGGGAATGACAAACTCGAAGTTGCCCTTCTCCGAATATTTCGCGCGATAGGCGTTGAAATCATAGTCGAACAGGATCGGCATTTCGCCCGAGACCACCCGGGCATAGGACGTCTGCTTCGGCACGATCGGGTCGTTCTTGCGCAGTTCCTTGAAGAAGTTGATCGCGGGATCGAAGTTGGTGGGTGAGCCCCCCAGTGCGAGATTCACCGCAACGGCCCCGACATAGCCAACCGCCGCCGACGACGGGTCGAGATAGCCGACCATTCCCTTGTAGTCCGGCTTCAACAGGTCCTTCCAGCAGGCCGGCACCGGCTTGCCGCCAAGCGCATCCTTGTTCACGAACAGGCCGAGCGTGCCGGAATGGATCGTGGTCCAGTAGCCGTCAGGGTCCTTGAGACCTGCGGGGACCTGGTCCCAGTGGGCGGGCTTGTAGGGCTCGAGCGCATCCTGCGCCTTGGCCTTCATTCCGAAGGTAACGCCGAAATAGCCGATATCGCCGACCGGATTGCTCTTCTCCGCCAGGATTTGCGCGAGCGCCTGGCCGGAATTCTTGTTGTCATGCGGAATGTCGTAGTTGAGGTCGGCCTTGATAGCCTTGAGCATCGAAGCCCAGTCGGCCCATTCAGGCGGGCAATTGTAGCAGATGACATCGGCCGCCCTGGCCGATTGCCACGGCGCAATCAGCATCAGCGCCAGCAAGGCAAGGACAAGGCGGGCGGTCTTCATGGGAGGCTCCGGTTCGACGGGGATGCATGGAGGACTTCAACATCAACCGTCGGACCAAGTATAGGCCGCGTATGAAGGTTTTGCGACGCATATGCTGCCGTGCAGCAAGTGGCGGGGATTGGCTGCCACGATCGGAGGCTCACAGCAGCGAGCCGTTTTGCGTTAGGCTGGAAGCCGAAAAGAGGAAGCGCGTATGTACCAGCCCACCGGCGTCACGACCTCGCCCGATCTTCATATTCCGGATCAGATGCAGGCTTGGGTTCTCGGCGACCCGGACAAACTTATTCTTCGCGAAAAGCCGACACCGGTCCCGTCACGCGCCGAGGTGTTGGTCCGCATTGACGCGGTCGCGATCTGCGCGACCGATCTGGAGATCATTCATTCCGGCTCACCAGCGAGCATTCAGGGTGGCCTCCCCTTCAACAAGAATTTCACGCCGGGCCATGAATATATGGGCACGGTCGCGGCACTCGGCCCTGCCGTTGACGAGTTCAGGATCGGTGAAAGGGTCAGCGTTGAAATTCACGCCGGCTGCGGCCAGTGCAAACGCTGCCGCCAGGGCATGTACACGTCATGCCTCAACTATGGAAAACCGGAAAAGGGACATCGAGCCAACGGCTTCACGACCGACGGTGGGTTCGCTGGGTATGCCGTCAATCACATCAACACGCTCGCGCGCGTGCCCGACACCATGAGCGACGCTGAGGCAACGCTCGTGGTGACAGCAGGTACGTCCATGTATGGACTGACGGAGTTGGGGGGATTGGTCGCGGGCGAGAGCGTCGTCGTAATCGGCCCCGGTCCGATCGGACTGCTCGCGGTCGCGGTGGCCAAAGCGCTCGGGGCAAGCCCGGTGATCTTGACCGGAACGCGCAACAGGCGACTGGCGATCGGGCAAGAACTGGGGGCCGATCGCGTCGTCAACATCAACGATGAAGACGCGGTTCAAATTGTGAGGCAACTAACCGGGGGGATCGGCGCAGACTACGTCGTCGAATGCGCCGGGACCGAAGCGACGCTCAACCAGGCCATTCATATGACCAACCGCGGCGGCAAGATCTGCCTTGCCGCCTTTCCGCACGCGGCCGCAACGTTGGACATTGCGCATCTGGTGAGGAACAACATCTACGCCTACGGCATCCGTGGCGAGGGCCGCAGCGCGACCCACCGAGCAATGACATTGATGGCGGAGAAGCGCTTCGACGCGACGAAGATCCACACGCATACGTTCCCGCTGGCCGATCTGCCGACGGCGCTCAGATATGCGCGGGATCGTGTGGATGACGCGATCAAGGTCGTCGTCACCAATCGAAACGCTGACGCGATCGCGAGCGCGGCAGAATAGGAGTACTCCGATAGGCCGAGGTGACGCCGATCCGGGCCGACCGCCTCACACCGAGCAGTACCGCTCCTTGATCTCGCTGTCGGCCAGTAGCTCCTGGGCTGATGCCTGATGCACGACGGCCCCCTGATCCAGCACATAGGCGCGGTCGGCGATGTCAAGCGCGAGTTCGACATTCTGCTCGACCAGCAGTACCGTCGTCCCCTGCGCCTTCATGTTGCGAAACAGCGCGAACATCTCGTCGACAAGCACCGGCATGATGCCCTCGGACGGCTCGTCAAGCATGATCAGGTCGGGCTTTGCGATCATCGCACGCGCGATCGCCAGCATTTGTTGCTCACCGCCGGACATCGTGACGGCCTCCTGATCCAGGCGCTCAGCCAATCGTGGGAATATCCCAGCGATCTCCTCGATCAGCTCGGCTTCCCGCCTCTTCTCCGGCGACGCAACCAGGCCGAGCCGCAAATTCTCCCGCACCGACAATCCCTGCACGATCCGCCGCTCTTCAGGTACATAGGCAAGCCCCAGCGCGAAACGCGTATGCGCCGGCTTATTCAGCAGCTCCTTGCCTTTGAAGATCACCGAACCGCCGGCTCGATCCATCAGACCCATAATCGACTTCAACGTGGTCGTCTTGCCGGCCCCGTTGCGACCGATCAGGCAGACGATTTCACCCCTGGCAACCTCCAGACTGATGTCTTGCAGCGCGTGGCTCGCGCCATACCAGGCATTAAGCTGGCTGATCTGCAGCATCCAGTCAGTGCTCCCGTTGGCCGAGATAGACGCGCTTTACAGCCTCATTTTGCCGAACCTCCTGGGGTGTCCCCTCGGCAAGCAGCTCTCCGTGATGCAGCACGAGAATACGGTCGCTGATCCCAAGCACCAGCTTCATTTTGTGCTCGACCAGGATGACCGTACGCTCCCTTGCGAGCTTCACGATCAGATCCATCATGGCCCGGGTTTCCTCCGGGCTCATGCCTGCCGTCGGTTCATCCAGCAGCAGCAGGCGAGGTTGACTGGCCAGCGCCATGCCAATCTCCAGCGCCCGCTGCTCGCCATGCGCCAGCGTCTTGGCTGCGCGCTCGCGGGACTCCCACAACCCGACGAGGGCCAGCAGCTCATCTGCCCGCTCGATCAGTTCGCTCAGGCGGGCGCGTGGACGCCAGATGTCGTATCTCGAAACCAGTGCCTGCAGGCCGATCCGGATGTTCTCGCGTGTCGTGAGCTGCGGAAACACGCTGGTAATCTGAAACGACTTCGCAATCCCCATATGGGCAAAGCGATGTTGCGGCAGACCGGTGACATCCTTGCCCTCGAACTCAACACGGCCTCTCGAAGGCGGAAAGGCTCCGCAGAGCAGATTGAAATAGGTGCTCTTTCCAGCGCCGTTCGGACCTATGATGGAAGTGATCGCGCCCTTGGAGAACTCGGCCGAGATATTGTTGAGCGCGACAAACTTTCCGAACGTCTTGCCGACGCCCTTGGTACGCAGGATGATCTCCCTCGATTGCGCTTCCATGGCAGTCATCGCCTGCCCCGTGCAATCAACGTACCCCAGATGCCGGCGGGGAAGAACAGCACGCATGCAACGAAAATGGCACCGACGATCAGTTGCCAGTGAACAGTCCAGACCGAGACCAGGTTCTCCAGGACGAGGAACACCGCCGCGCCGATCATCGGCCCGAAGAATGTCCCCATGCCGCCCAGCAATGCGATCATCACCACCAGACCCGACGTCTCATAGTGCAAGATCTCGATTGGAACGATCGAAAGATGAAGCGCCTGCAACGCGCCCGCGAGACCGCAGAATCCGCCTGACAGAACAAAGGTCAGCAATCGGGTCAGGGTGACGTCGTAGCCCGATGCGCGCGCGCGCATCTCGTTTTCTCGCACCGCCTCAATGACCGCACCAAATGGAGAGGCGAGGATACGCGACATCACGAAAAATGCGGCAATCACGAAAGCTGCAATGACGTAGTACCGGGTCATCGGGTTGATGAAGTCGACCCGCAAGCCGAACAGATCGATCGCGCGGACGTTAATGCCGCGAAGGCCGTTTTCGCCACCGGTCAAGTCAACGGCCTGATAGAACAGATAGTAGACGCATTGCGACAGCGCCATCGTCACCATGGCGAAGTAGATGCCGCGGGTCCGGATCGCAAGCACACCAATCAACAGCGCCATCGACAGGCCGCCGAGAACGCCGGTCGCGATTGCCGCGTACCATGGCCAGCCGAAATGCACGATTGCGATGCCACAAAGATAGGCCCCAGTTCCGAACAGCGCGGCATGACCAAATGACAGCAGCCCCAGATATCCGAACACAAGGTTGAATCCCAGGGCATACAGTCCGTAGATCAGGATATTCACCGCCAAGGCCGTGAACGGCATCACCAGAGGGAAGATCAGGATCACCGCGGCCGCGATGCTGGCACGATGTCTCGTCGCGAACTCGTACCAGCCGACCGTCGTGGCTCGAGGTTGCTTGATGGACCCGGTCGCTTCGGTCATACCCGGTTCAACTCATCAGTCCTGCACGACCGAAGAAGCCTTGGGGCCGAATGATCAGAACGATCGCCATCAAGGCGAAGATCGAGACCTTGGCCATTTCAGGCGCGAACAGCGACGTCATGCTGACGACAACGCCAACCAAAAGACCTGCCAGCACCGCACCGCCGATCGAGCCCATCCCCCCGACCACAGTGACAACGAAGGCTTCGGCCAAGATAGTGCCGCCCATCTCGGGAATGACGCCTTGAAGTGGGGCCGCCAATAGGCCCGCGAAGCCTGCAATTGCGGTTCCGATTCCGAATACGATCAGCCAGACCCGCGATACATCGACCCCGAGGACACGGACGATTTGCGGATCACGCGCACCGGCACGGATGATGAGCCCGAAGCTGGTTTTTTCCAGGAACAGCCAGAGCGCCAGCAACACGACAGCCGTCGCACCGATCACGAACAAGCGATAGAGGGGGAAATATCCGACGCCGATATCGACGGCCCCCTGCAGAACCTCGGGGGTATCGAACGGATATCCGGTCTTGCCAAAGGCGATGCGCACACATTCAACCATCACGTAGCTCAGCCCGAAGGTCAGCAGCAACGGATAATCGATGCCACGCCCGTAAAGCGGCCGGATCAGGATGCGCTCGACTGCAAGGCCGAACAGTCCGACCAGGAGCGGCACCGCCACCAGGCAGAGCCAGAAATTGCCGCCGAGCGAGATCAAATAGAGCCCGACATAGGCGCCGACCATATAAAATGCCCCATGGGCAAAGTTGACGACGGTCAACATCCCGAAGATCAGCGAGAGCCCGATCGCAAACAGCACGTAAATCGCACCGAGCGCCAGCCCGGCGAATAATTGCAGCGCAATCAGATCAAAGCTCAGGCCCGCCATCCGCCCCCCCCAACTTGCGCGCACCGACCGCGGCGCGCGCCACCTCGCAAGCTCAGCTCTTGTGGCCTAACGCTTCGCAGGTACGCAGGCTCTTCTCGCTGGGTTCTTCGGTCGAAATAACCTCGAACACATCGGAGTCGTTCTTCATGTCCGTAGACTTCGACTTGATGACAAGCACCGACTGCACCGACTGGTGATCGCATTTGCGATAATATTGCGGTCCCTTGTAGTAGTCGTACTTCAAGGCCTCCAATGCTGCGATTACCTTATCGGTCTCGACGGTGCCGGCACTCTTGACCGCCTCCAGCATGGTCCGGACACCACCATAGCCGAGCGCGCCGTAGTCAGTTGGCAGTTTGCCATCATACATTTTGCGGAACGCTTCGTTGAACGCCTTGGTCGAGGCGAACTTATCCTCGATACCCCAGTAGAACGAGCAACCACCGACGACGCCTTCGAAGGCCTGTGCGCCCGCCGCGACGCGACTGGCATGCGAGAGTAGCGGCGCAATGATCTGGATCGACTTCTTGACGCCGAAGTCAGTCGCCTGCTTGAGCACGATTTGCTGATCCCGACCGAAATTGCTGATGCACAGAATGTCGGGCTTCAGCGCTTGAAGACGCGGCAGCAGGGTCGAGAAATCCGTCGTTCCCAACGGATGGCGGATGTCGCCGAGGTTTTCGATGTTGAACTCCTTGCCAACCTCAAGGAAGCCGCGCACCATCTCGTGGCCATAGGCATAATCCGCGGTCAAGAACGCAACCTTCTTGCCGAACTTGGAAAAGGCGTAGCGGCCGACCGCGCCTGCCGTCATGTGCGGATTGAGGGCCTCGTGGAATGTGTACTTGCTGAAGTCGCTCGCCTCGTTGATGGCGTCGGACTGGCTGATCGAATTGAAGATGATGCCGCGCTCTTTGGTGACATTGTTGATTGCAAGCTGGACTGCCGCGGATAGACTGCCGACGACAAAATTGACCTTTTCCTTCTCGACCAGTTCGAGCGTCCGTGTCGCCGCCTCACCCGGATTCAGCTTGTCGTCGCGCACGACAAGCTCGGCCTTGCGGCCATTGAGACCGCCCGCATCGTTGAACTGAGCTATGGCGAGCTGCGCCGCACGGACCTGGTCCTGTGCCTCAGCGCCATAAGGACCGGTCAGGGGAACCGGGAAGCCGATCTTGATCGGCGTTTCCTGAGCCTGAGCCAGGTTGATGCGAAAGGAAGAAGCTGCGAGGACGGCACCAGCGCTCGCTGTTGTCAGCAGCCGACGCCGCGATATCGACCCGGCCCTGGTGACCTTCTTTGTCATGACGATTCCTCCCCAAAATTGTTTTCTTGCTTGATTGCACTTGTTTTTACCCGTCGCGTCCCCGCTTCAGATTCGCCTCAGAGCAGTCAGGATAACCTGAGGCGTCAATGGAATCTCGGTAATTATGGCACCGAAGGGCCGGAGCGCGTCATTAACTGCATTGGCCACCGCGGCCGCCGCCCCCGCCGTGCCGGCCTCCCCCGCCCCTTTGGCTCCCAACTCCGTTTCCAGTGTCGGCGTCACGACGTGACCGATCTCAATATCGGGCATCTCGCCCGACATCGGAACCAGGTAATCAGCCATATTGGCGTTGGTCAGTTGACCGCGCTCGTCATAGATACACTTCTCGAACAGCGCCGCGCCAAGCCCCTGCACTACTCCACCCCGGATCTGCTCGTCGACCAATTGCGGGTTGATGATGGTGCCGCAATCTTCGACCACCCAGTGCTTCAGCAGCTTGACGAACCCGGTCTGGGTGTCGACCTCAAGCCATGAGGCCTGAACGCCGTTGGTGAAGGCAAAGGGATACTGGCGCGGGACAAAATGCCGGGTCGCCATCAATTCAGGCTGGATGCCCGGCGGCAGTGTATCCGGTCGGAAATAAACGATCCGCGCCAGCTCGCTCAGTTCGATCCGCTGCGCGCCATCACTCGTGTTGACAATGCTATCGCTGACGATATCGAGCTCGGCCGGCGTGGATTGCAGGATCGCCGCAGCGACATCCAGGATATTCCCGCGCAGGACTTTGGCCGCCTGGAGCGCGGCTTCGCCGCCAATGCCAGCACCACGAGATGCCCATGTGCCGCCGCCATAAGGCGTGTTGTCCGTGTCCCCGAGTATGACGCGGACACGTTCCATTGAAACGCCAAGCACACTGCCTACGATCTGAGCGGTAAGCGATTCCGACCCTTGCCCCTGCTCCGTGATGCTGGTCTGGCAGATCACCGAGCCCTGCGCGTCCAACCGAACCGCTACGCCGTCCTGTGACGAAATCTTTGCCCCGCCGACGCCATAAAATGCGGCGCTCGGATTGGTCACTTCTATGAAGCTCGCGATGCCGATACCCCGATGAATGTTCCTGACCCGCAAAGCCGCCTGCTCGGCGCGCAGAGCGTCATAGTTCATCATCCGGAGCAGCTTCGCCAATGAGGCGTGATGCGACAGCCGCTCGAACCGCATGCCGGAGGGCGATACGCAAGGATAAGCATCGTCCGCGATCAGGTTGCGGCGGCGGATTTCGACCGGATCCATGCCGATCCTGGCGGCGGCCAGATCAACCAGCCCCTCCGTCACCGAACAGGCAATCGGATGGCCGACCGCGCGGTACTGGCACATGACGTTCTTGTTCTGGAAAACAACCCGGGTCCTTGCCCGATAGTTCTGGGTGACATATGGCCCACCGACCAGATTGACCACCTGATTTGCCTCGATCGCACTGGTCCGGGGATACATCGAATAAGGGCCGATCCCCGTCAGATCGTCGATCTCGAAGGCTGTGATCGTGCCGTCCTGCTTGACACCGATCCGACCCTTGCAGCGGTGGTCGCGGGCGTGAATGTCGGTGTTGAAGCTTTCGACGCGGTCGGCGACGAATTTGACAGGTCGTCGCAACAGCTTGGACAGCGCATAGGTCGCCATCTCATCGGCATAAATGTGGACCTTGATACCGAAGGACCCGCCGACATCCTTGCAGACCACGCGAACCTGGGCTTCCTTCAATCCCAGATGCAGAGCTGCAATGTTCTGCACCATATGGGGCGCCTGAGTGCCCTGATAGATCGTGAGTCGGGCCTCCGCGGCATTCCAGTCGGCAACAACCGCTCGCGGTTCAAGCGTCACGCCGGTGTGACGTCCGAAGACAAATTCGGCTTCGACCACCGCATCGGATTCGAAAAATGCTCGATCGACATCGCCCGCATTGTGGGTTCGCTCAAAAGCAAGGTTGTCGCCGAGCGATCCGTGAATGACTGGCGTCGTTGGATCGAGCGCGGTGCGCATATCCGTTACCGCCTCGAGCTCCTCGTAGTCGACCGCGATTTGCTCCATTGCGTCTTCAGCGATCGCACGGCTGGTGGCTACCACCGCCGCAATGGCCTCGCCCTGCCAGCAAACCCGGTCAATCGCGATCGCACTCTGCGGGGCCGACTTCAATCCCTTCAAGTGCGCGAGCACGCCGACCCAAGGCGTGATGACGACCTCCAGCTCACGACCGGTAACTACGGCGATCACACCCGGCATACGCCTCGCCCCGTCGGCATCGATCGCCGCGATCCTGGCATGAGCATACGGCGAGCGCAGGAAAACCACATGGGCCATCCGCGGCAGCTCGAGATCGCTGACATATTGTCCGCGCCCCTGCAGCAGCCGGTCGAGGTTCGGCCGCGGCACCGTTTTGCCGATATAGGAATTCGGACGATCAAGCACCGAGAGCCCATCTGCGGCCGGACGGGTCGGGGTCATGACGATCGCCCTGCGCGCGCCATGGCTGTCGCCTCCACGGCGTCGATGATGGCCTGATAGCCAGTGCACCGACAGTAGTTGCCGGAAAGATGCTCCCGGATCGCCTCGCGATCAGGCGTGGGCGATTGTTTCAGCAAATCCTGCGCCGTCATCAGCATTCCGGGCGTGCAATAGCCGCACTGCAACGCGTTGCGCTCGCGAAATGCCGCCTGAAGATCGGCAATCTCGCCGCTGTCGGAAAGGCCTTCGATTGTCTCGACGGACGCGCCGTGCGCTTGCACCGCCAGCGTCAGACACGAACGAACGATCTCGCCGTTGATGCGGACCGTGCAAGCGCCGCAGACCCCGTGCTCGCAGCCGACATGCGTTCCGGTGAGCTCTAGATCCTCCCGGAGGAAATCGGCAAGATTGAGCCGAGGCAATACCACGGCATTGACGGGTTCGCCGTTCACCAGGAGGGAGACCGACATCGGTGCAATCACCCGGCGGCTCCCGTGTCCAGTTCGGGGCGCGCAAGCAGGGCCGCCACGCAGCGCAACAGCAAGACCTTCGCAAGGTGTCGACGCATGGCCGGAGACCCCTGCTGATCCTCGTGCGGATCGAGCTCTTCAACCAGCGCGGCCGCGACTTGGGCCAATGAAGCAGGGGTAACGAACACGTCGATCAGCTTGCCGGCAACCGCGGCGAGCAGCGGCCGATCGCCGACCGCAAAGAAGCCAAGCCGAAGATTTGCGAACGTGCCATCCTTGACGACCGCCTGAGCTGCAAGACCGACGATGGCGTAGTCACCGTGCCGCCGAGCAAACTCCTGGAAGAAGCAGGTCGAGCCTGCAGGAGCAACCGGCAACTCAATCGCGACGAGCAACTCATGTGGCAATAGCGCCGTCTCGTATATGCCCTTGAAAAACTCGGCTGCCGCGATCCGGCGCTCGCCACCCGGACCTCGGACGACAATGGTTGCGTCAAGCGTGACCATACAAGCCGGCAGCTCCGACGCCGGATCGGCATGGGCCAGGCTTCCGCCAATCGTGCCACGATTGCGAATTGCGGGATGTGCGACATGGGCAATGGCATCCCGCAACAACGGCGCGCAGGTCGCAACGTCAGCCGACCTCTGCAGGTCAACGTGGCGGGTCAATGCGCCAATGACGAGCATGTTTCCATTCACCGCGATGCCGCGCAATTCGGCGAGGTCGCAGATATCGATCAGAATGTCTGGCGATACGAGCCGGAGATTCATTGCCGGCATCAGGCTCTGACCGCCCGACAGCACCTTCGCCTTGTCGCCATGTATGGCAAGCAATTCCAGCGCATTCACGACGCTGGTCGCGCGGGCGTAGGCGAAAGCCGCAGCTTTCATATGGGCGTGGCCTCCCCGGACCAATCTCCGCTTTTCCGGATTAGAAGACGCGCCTTTCCAAAGGTCAAGCTTGTTTATCGAGTGATTATTTGCTCGGCCGGGGCTTGTCATCGGGTCGCGAAGGACGCACGTTCCTCGCCGACAGAAAAGTCTGCCCGCGGGGAGCAGCAGATCATGAAGCTCGGGTTCTTTACGATGCCGATCCATCCTATCGACAAGGATTGGCGGCAGTCGCTCCGGGAGGATCGTGAAGCGTTCCTGCTCGCCGACGAGCTCGGCTTCAGCGAGGCCTATGTCGGCGAGCACGTCACCGACAAGGCCGAAAACATCACCTCCAGCATTGCTTTCATCGCCTGGATTGCAGCTGCCACCCGGCAGATCAAGCTTGGAACCGGCACGATCAACATGCCGAACACGCATCCAGCTGCGGTCGCCGCATCTGTCGCGATGCTTGACCATATGCTCGATGGCCGTTTCATCCTTGGCATCAGCCCCGGCGGATTGCTCTCTGACGCAGAGATCTTCGGCAATCTCGACGCGGATCGTAACGCGATGTTCCTCGAGGCAATCAATCAGGTGCTTGATATCTGGGCCGGTAAGCCGCCCTATGAGCTGCAGGGCAAATATTGGAACATCTCGGTCAGGAAGACCTTGATCGAAGACATCGGGCAAGGATTTATAGCCCGCCCCTTGCAAATCCCGCACCCGCCAATCGTCGTGACCGCAGTCGCCCCGTTCTCAAAGGGCGTCACGGAAGCAGCAGCACGCGGCTGGGACCCGATCTCGGCAAACTTCCTGATGCCAACCTGGGTGAAGAGCCACTGGCCGAAATATGTCGAAGGCTGCGAGCGCATGAATCGTACGGTTGACGCCGCCAATTGGCGGGTCGCCAAAAGCGTGTTCGTTGCCAAGGACGAGGCGACGGCGAAGGCTTACGCTACAGCCCCTGACGGACCTTACGTGTACTACTATCACCAGCTGTTCACGAAGCTGAAACGCAGCGGTCGACTCGAGCTGTTCAAGACACGGCGGGAACAGCCAGACTCGGAGATCACGCTGGAGTCGATCTGTGACGAGCTCATCATCTACGGCACGGCCGAAAGCGTGGCCGACCAGTTGCTGTCGTTCCAGGAGGAAGTCGGCACTTTCGGAACACTGCTTTATGCAGGCAAAGACTGGAAGGATCGCGAACTCGGCCGTCAATCGATGATCCTGATGGCCGAGAAGGTTTTGCCGCGGGTCAATGCCGCCGCTGTCGGATCATCGGCGTGATCAAGGAGTTCCTGACGTGGCCCTCACTGATCGCATTCCCTATCTAGCTCAGGTCGATCGACCGAAACTCACATTACCTGCCGGCAAGAAGCTCGCGGTATGGGTCATCCTCAACGTCGAGGAGTGGCGTATCGAGAATGCCATGCCACGTACCGTTCTTAGTCCACCGATGGGCCAGCCGCTGTTACCGGACGTCCCAAACTGGTCATGGCATGAATACGGGATGCGCGCCGGCTTCTGGCGACAGTTCAAGGCGCTCACCGATCGGAAGATACCCGTAACGCTGGCCATAAATGCCAATGTCTGCAGTTCCTATCCGCGCGTGGCCGCCGCGGCGCTGGAGGCAGGTTTCGAATTCATGGGACACGGGTTCATTCAGGGACCGATGCACAAGGTCGAAAACCAGGCCGATGCGATCAAGCGCTCGGTCGACACGATCGCGAAATTTGCGGGGAAGCCGCCGCGATCGTGGGAAAGCCCAGGCCTGACCGAGACGGAAGAAACCCTCGACCTCTTGCGCCTCAACGGGATCGAATATTTGGCGGACTGGGTGATCGATGACCTTCCGCAAGACAT
The DNA here is from genome assembly GCF_000938235.1 of Bradyrhizobium sp. LTSPM299. NCBI lineage: Bacteria > Pseudomonadati > Pseudomonadota > Alphaproteobacteria > Hyphomicrobiales > Nitrobacteraceae > Bradyrhizobium > Bradyrhizobium sp. LTSPM299. The sequence continues at coordinate 47,423 of NZ_JYMU01000093.1, read as the reverse complement.
CGCAACACCGCATGGAACCATAACGACGATTCCTTATTCCGTCGAAACCAATGACATCGTCATTCACGCTCTGCAGCACCTTCCATCGGAAGAGTTCTTGAAGCGTTGCACCGATCAGTTCGACCGGCTCTATCTTGAAGGAGCGGAAAACGCCCGGATCATGGCGATCTCGGTACACCCCTACATCACGGGGGTACCCCATCGGATCAAGTACCTGGAGGCCCTGCTCGATTATGTCATCGGCCATGACGGCGTAGCACTGATGACGGCGAGTGAGATTGGAGATTGGTATCGTGGCGAGATGACGAAGTAACGCGACTCAACCAATGACCTTGATCGGCGCCGGCGAGCGATCGGTCGAGCTTTCGGCTATCTTTTCAAATCCCGCCAGAAAGATGTTCAGCGCATCGCTTATCATCTGCGTCTTATCCTCGAGAACAGGCGCTTCATAGATGTACTTCCGCACGCCGTAGTAAAAGATGCCGCCGTGAAACACCCAGGCCAGTTCCAACTCGGCCGCACTTGGTCTGGTCTGCACCACAAGCCCCGCCTCGTGGCGACATTCCTTTACGATGCGGGTCAGGATCTTGTCCTTGACCATGCCGACGTACCAACGATTGATGTCGAGGCCTTTTAGACCCGAATAGAGATAGATTCGAAGCCATTTGCGGGTGAAGATCGTGTCCGTATAGGCTTGATAAAACTCCTGCAGCCGCTCGCGGAGCGGACGGGACCGATCGGATAGCGAGGTTTCCCAACCGGTCTCGAGCGGTCCGAGATATACCTTACGGTAGACCTCCTTGATGAGGTCGTCCTTGCTCGGAAAGTATCGGTAAAGCAGCGGCTGGGTCACACCGAGTTTGCGCGCAAGTGCTCTGGTGCCGCCGCCAAACCCTTCTTCCGCGAAAAGTTCGGTCGCCTTGGTCACAAATTCGTTGCGGCGGTCATCGGCCGATAGTCGCCGTTGCTTGGCCACTGTCCGTTTCGCCGGCGTTCTTCGGTTCATGATGCCTTGTCACCATCACCAGCAAGAAATCGGCCAAAACCACCTTGCGCGAACAACAGAGGCTCTTGCCGGTTGTAGGCGTAGGCTTCCACTGCACCGAGGAAAATAACGTGGTCACCACCATAATAGCGGTTGGCGGCCCGGCACTGAAAGCTGGCGACCACGTCGGCAAGCACGGGAGCATTTCCGAGGCCAGGTGCCCAGCTCACACCGGCGAACTTGTCTCCGGACGACCTTGCGAATTGCGATGCCAATACATGCTGCGAAGCACCAAGGACGTTCACCGTGAAATGGCTGGCATTCTGGAAAACCGTGAGCCCTTGCGAAAACATGCCGAGGCTCCACAGCACGAGTGGCGGATTGAGAGACACCGACGCGAAGGAGTTGCACGTCACTCCGTATGGCTTTCCTTCGGCCGACATCGCCGTGACAATGGTGACACCGGTCGCAAACGTACCAAGCGCGTTTCGGAAATCACGGGGATCAATCGACGAATTATCGCTTGCGAGCTCGTTGGCCGGATCTGCGGGATGTTTAGGTGCGTCAGACATCCACCGACCTCAGAGCGTCAGATTCTCGGATGGCAGCCCTAGCGCGACCCGCCCGTAGTTGGTCCCCGCCGCGTCGAAGTTGAATGCGAGGTGCGAATTCACCGCATGTGCGTCACGGAACTGCCGTTGCAGGGCTCCAGAGGTAAACAGGCTGCGGGCTCCGCTCGCCGTAAACAGAAGAGACACTGCATCGGTACACAGGTTGACCGAGAAGGCACCGTCACGCCGCAGTTTCGTCTTCGCCGCGATATTCGGAACATGACCATGCCGGACATCGGCTAATACCTCGATGCAGTTGGTTCGCATGATGAGGCGCGCCGCATCTATCTTGGCTGATGCTTCGGCGATCTTGATCTGTGTGGTCTGCATGTCACCGAGCTTGGCCCTGTTATACGTCGAAGCACGATGTCGTGCGATCTCGACGTAGTCGTCCAAACAGGCTTGCGCATTGCCAAGCCCGACCCCCGACAATACGTATGGAAACAGCGAAAATACCGGAAGCGCGTAGAGCGCGTTCGGGTTGACGGCGCTTCCCGGAGTTGGACCGCCCGCCAGATCGCTGACAGCGATCGTCATATGCTGGGGGACAAATACATCCGTCACTTGAACGTCGTTCGATCCCGTTCCCCCCAATCCGGTCGCGTTCCAAGTGTCGTTGATCCTGTAGTCGCGCCTGTTTAGCAGGAACAGCCGATACTCGATCCCGTCAGCTTCATCGTCAGTTTCAATGATGCTGGCGAGCATGTTCCATTCGCACGACTCCACGCCGGACGAGAACGGCCAATGACCATTCAGCAGGTACCCACCCTCGGCCCTTCTGGCTCGGCCGGCTGGAAATACGAACGATGATGCTATCAGGGTGCCTGGATTCTCATTCCAGACCGTGTCCTGCGCTTCAGGCGCGAACATGCCGAGCATCCAGTGATGGCTGGCCAGATTGGCAAAATTCCAGGCGACGGAAGCATCGCCTTGACCGAGGGCGTCAGCACAGTCGACCAGGGCAACATAGTCGAGTTCGCTTCCGCCGACGCGCCTGGGCTGCAGTATCCGAAACAGTCCCCTGTCATGAAGCTCACGCTCAGTTTCCGGCGGCAATCGCCGCAGTTCCTCGGTCTTGGGGGCCCGTTCGCGCAACATCGGAATGAGCTCCCTTGCCCGTGCGACCATGATCGCGCTGCGGTCAGACTCTGACCCTGGCGGCGTGCTAGCATCAGGCCTGCGACCGTCCGCAGCCATCGACGTTTCCCTTTCGTCCCTCGGGCAATCGGCATCTGGTCGAACCCGCAACGCAGTCTATCGACGGTTCACCGAGGATCAAGGCACCCTCGCATATGCCTTGCGCACAATATCATGCCTCGAGAACTGCGGTCCTCCAAACGCACGGCGAACCTAGCCAGGCGTCAAGCCGCGCCGCTGGGCCGGCGCTTTCGCGTGCACCGGCCAATCTATGTCTGAATCAAGAGGTTCGGACGGCGGCGCGCTGACGACACTCAGGCGGCAGGCGTGGAGGATGTGACGTCGTGACGTGCGGCCGCCGTCCGATCGGTGAAACGGCAAAGAAAAAGCCCGCCGCGGATTTCTCCGCGCGGGCTTCAACAATCTGGCTATGATGGAATTATGCTGGTGAGTTGCCGGACGTGTCAAACATTTTTGTAAACTAAACCAAATCGGTAAAATGCGCCCCGCCGGCTTCGACGGAGAGAAACTGCATTCATCGAAAATCTGCGCAAAACGCGGAATCGCAACCCTTGTTTCGGCCGGCGGCCCGTATGTTTGCTGCGATGATGTTAGTGTGCAGCTGAGTTGCCCGACGCGTCAAGCCGGCGGCCAGTGCGGCGCCTGGATCGGCATCAGGACAGTTTTGGCTGGCGTTGGTCGGACTGGCCTGCGCCGTATTCGCATCGCAAGGAGGCGTCGATGTATTTCGTTGCTGCCGTGCTCGCGGTCTTGTCGGGCCTGTTCTATGCTGCAGGCCATCATCAGGTCGGTTCGCTCGGCGCCACCATGTGCACGTATGGCGGCTTGTTCTGCGACAGCCCGTTCCTGGTGTTGGTCGCTGCCGGGCTAGCCGCGGCCTGGGGCATGTTCGTCAGCATGCGCTGACCACCTCTCGCTCGACATTCGCGATGATGGCTTTATGCCGTTGAGTTGCCCGACGAGATGCCGCTGAGTTGCCCGACGAGTCAAATTCTGTTTTACGGCTTTCCCGGCTTCCCGAACGGGAGCCGCATGACCACAACTTGGCGCGCTCCCATGCGGCTCCGGCGCGGGTCGGGCCTGAACGCGCCGCAGCGGCATTTGGCCAACAGGATGCGGTGACGATGCACGGCTCCTACTGCGGTTGACTCGGGTTCGCCGGACGAACCGGCTTTGGGCCAGGCGGGACGGGCTCAATGGGCGACGTGGGTTCAGTCTGCTTCACCGTTGCACCGACAGCGCGTGCAGCCTCGCCGGTCGTCGAGTAGTTGGCGGTCTCGGCCGTCCGCACCTTTGGCTTGTTCCACGGACCATGGTCGACGATCAACATGCCCGATACACCGAGGATCGCGACTACCGCGGCTACCACAAGTGGCGTGCCGCCGTGCCGCTTTCTGTCCTTCATCGTGCTAACATTCATCATGGCGGAGGCCTGCGCTGTAATTGTGTGCGCTGAGTTAAGCCCCGACTTGCTCAGAAGTTTCCGGTTCCACCGCACTGAAAACGAGGTATGTCCACGGAACTAATCCTCAGCTACGGCATTTTCAGAGTGTGGCCGTCACCCGCCGTTCCAAAACGGCGCCTGTTGCGGATAGCGAAGGTCGTCGGACCCGCTGTTCAACCGTAAGCGCAGCACGGATAGCCAGGGTGACGGCCACCTTCGTCTTTCGGTGAACCGGCGGGACATCATATGACTTTGGAAATACCCGAATCCCCGCTGCGACCCAGCCTCGGCGAGCGCGCCATAGATGCGGCGACCGATGTGTCGCGCACGATCACCGAAGTGTCGGACGGACTTCGAACCGCCGTCGATCGGCTCAGCGGCGCAATTGCCGCCTCGCGCCGGCCGGGCGGAGCCCTTGCCACAGTGAGCGCGGTCACGCGCGAAGCGCCGCTCGCCAGCCTGTTCGTTGCGTTCCTGCTCGGCTTTGCCGTTGCCCGCCGACGTTAATCGCTGAGACGGCCGGAAGCTCTCCCGCTAGAATTTCCCCTTGGTCGCGTCCTTGGTGGCTGTCATCACGCTTCCGGTGATCTGCCGCATATGTTCGCCGGCATTGGTGAACTGGCTGCGCAGGAACTCCGACTGGATCCGCATCGCCTCCTGCAGATCGGTCGCATGCACCAGCTTTCGCGCATGCTCGAACGCCGCCTTCATGTTCTGTTCGGTGAAGGACAGCGCCTGTTTGGACATCTCGGTTCCAGTGCCGGGCATCGCCGTCATCGACTTGCTGGCGGCATCGAAGAACATGCCGAAGGCCTTCTCGGCCTGGTCGATGGTCTTTTCCGCGAGGTCGCGGAGTTCGGCAGGAACTTCAAGCTTCGGCTCGATCATGATTGCCCCCCTGATATTTGCTTTCCGCAACGTTAGCATAGATTGCGCTCGCGTCAGCGCCGGATCGCCAACAACCGTGGCCGTCGCTCGCCCTCGCCCCTCTAGGAAAATTTACCCAAACAGGAGCCTGCAGACCCCGCTACCGCCCGGATTCCAATCATGTCAGCACTGTGGCATAGTGATTCGGGCTTCAGTTGGTGGCGTTTGCGTCTCTGTTGGGACATGGGGATACGATGCTGCACACTTTCCGTCCGACACCGACCTGCACCCGGTTCAAGACCAGCATAGAAATGCCGTGCATGAAGTGCGGTGCGCAGATGCGGCTCGCGGTGATCGAGCCGCGCGACCACGTTTATGACGTGCTGACCTATCAGTGCGCGCCCTGCAATTCCGGCGAGAGCTTCCTGAAGGTTCGCTAGATCGCCGTATGCGGCCCCAGCTAGCCGCTCGGCACCGCGGCTCCCGCGGGCGTCAGCACCGGCTCATCGTCGCCTAATTCGATCAGACCAAGCGCGGCGAGAACCTGCAAATCCTCGTCGCTGGGCGGTGACAATTTGAGTCGGCCGGCCTGGATGTCCCGCAGCGTCCAGCGCAATCCAATAGCTCTCTCGAGGGAAAATTCAGCGAATGGGTTATCTGCCATCCGTTTCGACTATTGCGGCATTTCGCTCAGACTTTGTCGTTGCCGCGGCGTCTTCATGAACATCACAGAATGATCCGGCGAGCGCGAGCGAGGCTCGCGATGGCCGCGATCCCCCCTGCCGAGCGATTTACACGGGCCGCGTAGCTATTCAGTAGCGGTACGCCTCGATGTCCAGAAGCGGGAATGCGCTGAACACGGTCGGCGGATTGGTTGGCATCGCCGGGTGCAGATAGGACTTGTCCAGCTCGGCAAAGCTGGTGACGCCGAGCAGCCCGAGGCAACGGATCACCTCGTCCTCCAGCAATTCAAGCATGCGCACAATGCCCGCCTCGCCCGCGGCGGCAAGCGCCCAGCAGTGCAGCCGGCCGATGCCGACGAGATCGGCTCCCGAAATGATCGCCTTGACGATGTCGGTGCCACGGTAGAACGAGCCGTCGACCATGACCTTGGCCCGGCCGGCGACGGCCTGGACGATCTCGGGCAATACGTGCATCGAACCACGGCCGTGGTCGAGCTGCCGCCCGCCATGGTTCGACACATAAATCCAGTCGACCCCATGATCGACGGCGATCTTGGCATCTTCCGCGGTGGCGATCCCCTTGATGACGAGTGGAATCTTGAACTTGTCCTTGATCAACTTCACGGTCCGCCATTCCAGACCCTTCTGGAAATCACCGCCGGTGGCGCGGATGCGGCTTTCGCGGACGTAGCGCTTGGCAATGTCGCGCTCGCGCCGGCTGTAATGGGCGGTGTCGACGGTGAGGCAGAACGCAGCATAGCCGTTGGCGATGGTACGGCTGACCACATCCTCGACGAAGGCGTCGTCGCCGCGCACATAGAGCTGATAGATACGCAGCGCGTCGGGCGCGGCCTTCGCGGTATCTTCCAGCCCCGGCTCCGAGACCGAACTCAGCATATGCGCCGCACCGAACCGGCCCGCGCCACGCGCGACAGCGCCACCGGCGCCGGGATCGAAGATCTCGAGCGCACCGACCGGGGCGATCATCACGGGAATCCGCAGTTTGCGCCCGAACACTTCGACCGAAGGATCGACACGAGCCACGTTGCGCAGCACCCGCGGCCGGAAAGCAATTTCGTCCAGCGCCATTCTGTTGCGGCGCATCGTGGTCTCGGTCTCGGAGGCACCGACGATATAGTCCCAGGCATTCTGGTTCAGCCTGGCGCGGGCCTTCCGCACGAATTCGTGCAGATTCTGGTACTCCTCGCCGCTGGCGCCGAGTTCGACATTGCGCGCCGGTTGAATGGAGGTCCCGTCATTCATGGTGTTTCTCTCCCGATTTGGCCGGCACATTAGCCGCAGACAAACCGGAAAAGCTACCGCCTCGACCCGATGAATCCGCCTTCGATGGTCTGCCATTCGCTGGCGGGATAGATCGGCATCAGTGCCGGGATTTCGCAACCCGTGCCGTGCAGCGGACCCCGCTCTACCTGCCCGAAAACCGGTTTCGGTATTCTGTCGGGGAGACACCGAGGTGCCGCAGGAAAGCTCGACGCATCCGTTCGTCATCCCCGAAGCCTGCGCGCTTCGCCACCTCGACCACACCGCCGATCTGTCGGCTCTCAAGCAGCAACCGCGCCGTTTCCACGCGTAGCGCCTCGACGCCGCTCGCGGGCGTCATTCCGGTACGACTGACATAGGTGCGGGCGAACGTGCGCGGCGTCATCCCGGCCTTTTCCGCGAGCGTCTCCACCTTGAGGTCGCTGGCAATGTTCTCGATGATCCACGCATGCAGCGCACTGAAGCGCCCCTCAACATCCGATGCCTGCGCCGCAAGGACCGTCGAAAACTGGCTCTGGCCGCCCGGCCGCTTCAGGAACACGACAAGCCTGCGCGCGACATCGAGCGCGGTGGTGTGGCCGAAATCCTCCTCGATCATGGCAAGCGCCAGGTCGATGCCCGCGCTGACACCGGCTGACGACCAGACCCGCCCGTCCTTGACGAAGATCGCGTTGGGCTCGACGCGGATCCTGGGGAAGCTGTCTTGCAGTCGCGGACAATAGCGCCAGTGGGTCGCGGCACGCTTGCCGTCGAGAATGCCGGTCCAGGCAAGCGCAAACGCTCCGAGGCATACTGACGCGACACGGCGCGCCTTCGGCAACGCCTGCGTCATCCACTTCATCAGCTTGTCGTCATGACGGATCTTCCAGATGCCCGGCCCGCCTGGGATTACCAGCGTGTCGACCTCGACGGGTGCAACACTATCGATCGAGACGGTGTCGATCATCATGCCGACATCGGTCGGCACCAGCCCACCCGCGGTCGAGAGATACGACAGCGAATAGCCTGGCCCGGACAGCTCGATCGCCTCAAGTTCCGCGAACACCTGCGCAGGACCTGAGATATCGAGCAAGGTCACGCCCGGAAAGGCGACGATGGCGATCCGTCGCGTGGGGATCTTGTCCAGAGGCTCGAGTCGGGTCGGTTTGGCAGTTTTCGAGGGCATATTGTCCTTTAAGCCATTCGAGGCTCCCCTGTATAGCTCGCGGTGGAATACTGGAGTTCTGCCATGTCGCGACATCTGGGCAGCCGATATCAGGCGATCAACTCGCCTTGGACAGATTACGCGATCTATAGCTTCCCCGACGCTTCCCAGATTCAAGCTGCCGACCGCCAGCCCCTGATGGACGCCATGAACGGCATCATTGCCGTCAACTGGCAAGCCACCGAACCGCACTGGACGTCCGCCTCCTCGCCGTTTGACAGGAAATACAGCCTCGTCCTGGTCTATGACAGCGGGGGTCTCGTGGCCTTCTCGGTCTACCGCGTGCTGCATATGTCGGCCGGACTTGCGATTTATCGTAGCGGCACCGAGGTGCTGCCGGCCCATCAGGGCCGCGGTCTTTACGGCTTCTTTACCACTGAAGTCCTGAAATGCTCGGGCGCGGCCGAGAGAGCCGAGGGCAGCGTGCTCTACGGCTGGCGGACCCGCAATCCCATCGTTTGGGCCGCCAACGCCAAGATCTGCAAGAAGGTCACGCCGTCACTGCTCGACGACGCACAAGACCCCAGATTGCAGGCGGCCTGTGTCGAAATGTGCGCGTCGCTCTATCCGGGCAAGCCGCTCGAGGTACCCGACATGATCATGCGCGGCGCCTACGGCCACATTAAGCACCATCGGCAGACCTATCACGGTGCCGCTTCGCTTGTCGATGCGGCGATGTCGCGCAAGATCCCGAATTCAGCAGATGCCCTTTTCTCGGTTGGCTACGCGAGGGTGTGATGTCGACGTTTGGACAACAAGCGGTATATGCCCCCACGTCACGTCTGACCGATCGTGCCTACCTGGCATGGACGGCGGTGGCCATCGCGTACGCGATCGCGTTCCTGCAGCGCGTATCACCGCAATCGGTGAGCCTGAGCTTCATGCACGACTTCAACACCGACGCGGCCGGTGTTGCGATGCTCGCATCCAGCTATTTCTGGGGCTACACCTTGATGCAGATTCCGGCGGGTCTCCTGGTCGACCGTTACGGCGTCAAGCGCGTCGTGCTGGCCAGCATGATCGCCTCGTCGCTCGGCAGCGCGGCATTCGCACTCGCGCCGAATCTCCTTGACGTTTTTGCGGCCCGTCTGGTGGTCGCCTGCGGCGACGCGCTGGTCTTCACCGCACTCCTGAAACTCGTCGCGCAAAGCTTTTCTGACGAGCGGTTCGGCGTGATGTCGGGCATTTCGCAGGTCTCCGGCTACGTCGGAGGCGTGATCGCGACCACGCCGCTCGCAGCCGCGGTCTCGGGCTTTGGCTGGCGGGCGTGCTTCCTGTTCATTGCCTGCATCGGCCTCGCCAACCTCGCTTTCGCCAAGCTCGCGCTCAAGCCCGATCCGGTCTCGCACAGCAGCAAGACGCTGAAGGGCGTCGCCATGGCTGCACGGCAATCATTGGCACACGTCGCGAACTGGGGTTGCGCGATGACGTTTGCGTCGCACTTCGCAGTCGTCACGACGCTATCCGGCGTGTGGGGAATTCCGATGGTGGCGCATCTCTTCAACATTTCACCGACGACCGCAGGCACGCCCCTGCTCGCGTTCATGATCGGCAACGCGGTTGGCTCGATCTTCCTTGGGCACGTCGCCGATCGCGCCGCCGCGGCGCTCGACAGCGCGCTGGTCCGCATCTGTCTGCTACGCATGGTTCTGATCGCGCTGCTGCTGCCCCCGGTCGCGCACGCCCTCGGCTTCGTCTACGTCACCGTCGTGTTCACGGCGTTGGGTCTCGTCGCCGGAGGCACCGTTCCGCTGGTGCTGAAATGCGTCAAGAAACTTTACACCGCTGACCTGATCGGAGTCGGCGCTTCGGTAAACACCACCGCCGCCGGAATCTTCGCCGGCGCTTCGCAACCCGTCATCGGCTTCGCCATGCTCGCCGCCAGCCAGGTCCCGGGGACGGACGCCGTGCACAACTCGGCTGTGATCAGTGATGCCGGCTACAGCGTCTTGATCGCCATTCTACTGCTCATGTCGTTGCCCGGCATTGCCGGGCCGTTGCTGATGAGAAGCAAGTTGATTGCTCGTTAGTCTCATTGAGAGCGAAGGGGATATTATGGAGCGCTTGTTTTTAAGAAGAGACGAAGTCGCGTCGAACTATCCGGTGAGCAGCTGGCAAAGCGTGATGTTCTCCGAATTCGAAGCACAGATGAGCAGCGAGGCAAGGCCGTTTCCTTGCGTATTCGGAGTGGCGGGACATCGCCAGGATCAGCTGCGCTACCTCTTCCTTGATCCGTACGATGTTGCGGTGCTCGGCGAACAGCTCGCACAATATGTGTCGCAGTCGCGCTCGTTTGGCACCAACACCTCGTTGATCGTATTCACGCGGCCCCGGCCGGTGCAAACCCTCGATGCCTATTATCGCAAGCTGTGGCTGACGCTCGACCAGCTCGCGCACCTGGACAAGAATCCATGGCCGGCTGAAATTCCCGAGCAGATCGACCATCCGATGTGGGAGTTCTCGTTCGCGGGCGAGCCGATCTTCGTGGTGTGCACGACGCCTGCGCATGTGATGCGGCAGAGCCGCAGATCCAGTGCCTTCATGCTCACCTTCCAGCCACGTTGGGTGTTCGAGAAGATCCTCGGGACCGAGAAGGCGGCCAACGCCGCTTTCGCCGAGGTCCGCAAGCGTCTCATCCCCTACGACAGCGCGAGCCCCTCGCCTCTGCTGGGCCGCTATGGCGCGGCCGATGGGCGCGAATATTTGCAGTACTTCCTGGACGACGACAATAACTCCGGCGGAGGCTGCCCCTTCGCCAAGCTCGCGCAGAACAAGACGCCATCCATCGAGAACAAGGAGCAGGCAGCATGACCCGGATCATCGCAGGCACGAAGACCGAATTCGCCATCGATCCGGCGATTCTGAACCTGCTTCCCGCGCAGGGATCCGTGGAATTGCAGCACGACGCCGCCGGCAAGGTGCATCACTTCCACACCCATCCGGTGGACGAAATTCTGATGATCCTCAGCGGCCGTCTGAATTTCATCTGGGATAGCGGGGAACGCATCGTCAGCGCCGGCGACACCATCCTGTTGCCAGCCGGCACCCGCCATCAATCGGAGGCGCTCGAAGGTGGCGCAGTCTACGTGATCGCGATGCAGCCGCCTGCCAAGCCAATGAGCAATTGATAACCAGGGGGAACCCGAAGCCCTTCATGACAATGAGGGATCATCCGGCGGTTGAGCCGCCAAACGTTCGACCAGTTCGATCACTTCGCCGCGCTGGTCGGGCGCAAGCCGAAGGAAGGCCTTCAACAGTCGCAGGCTTTCCATTGTTTCGCTCGACGGAGCTCCGAGCTTCTTCTGCAGCTCTGCAACATAAGTGGGATTTTTCATCTCGCACCGTAAATGAGGATCACGAATGGCATACCCAGGTAAACGTGAAGGCTTGGCCCAGAAGGTCGATACTGCAGCCCAGGAGGCCGAACGTCTCGGCCTGACGACCGCAACCTTGATACTCCGGATGGCACGCCTCGAAATCGATCGGGCGGAGCCCGAAGAAGTTGAAAGTATGCCAAGGAACAACCTGCGCAGCAAGCCGAACTGAGTGCCGAAACGGCCCTATTTCGGCTCAGATATCGTTGGCACGCGCCGCCCGACCCGTAACGTCGGAGCGGCGCGCGCGCGAATTAACGGCGGATGATTCTCCGCTCGATAATGGTTGCCCTGCGATGAACGGCGGTCCACCCGGCAGCGCTAGCCGGTCGTTGCAGCCTTACCGAAAGCGCCCGCCTCGGCCAACGCCGCGATACGCCGGTCGTCGTAGCCGAGCATCTTGCGCAACACGTCTTTGGTGTGCTGGCCAAGCAACGGAGCGGCAACGGGATCGACCGTCGGCGTAAAACTCATATTGACCGGCGACTCGATGTTTGGAACCGAGCCGGCGGTGGGATGAGGGATCTTGCTGAGTCGATCGCGATCGCGCACCTCGGGTGCATTGAATCCCTCTTCGACCGTGCGCAGATAACCGACCGGAATATTGGCCTTCTTCATCTTCGCCATCCAGTACTCGAGTGTGGCGCTCGCAAATACAGAGGCAATAATGGAGCGCAGCTTCTCCTTGTTGGCACTCCGTGCCTTGCGGTGAGCGAATTCGGGGTCGGTGACGAGATCGGGCCGCTCCAGCACGTCGGTCACAAGCCGGCGATACAGGCGATCATTGGCGCAAGCCATGTAGAGCGGTCCATCGGACGCCCGGTAGACGCCCACGGTCGGCGACCCGTTTGGCGAGTTGCCGAAACGGCCCGGATTGTTGCCATTGATCAGATAGGCCATGCCATAAAATCCGGTCATCGCCACCGCCGTGTCGATCAGCGCGACCTCGACCTGCTGACCGCGGCCAAGCCGATCACGCGCAATCAACGCCAGCAGGATGGCGTTACACGCCGACATGCCCGTTGCCATATCGACTATCGGTGGACCGGTGCGCACCGGCTCGCCATCCGGAAAGCCGTTGAGCGACATGAAACCGCTTTCGGCTTGCGTGATCGGGTCGAAACCGGGACGCAATGCAAAATCGCCTCTGCGGCCGTAGGCCGAGATCGAACAATAGATCAGGCGCGGGTTGCTCGGCGCGACCGCCGCGTAGTCGAGGCCGAATTTCCTCATCACGCCGCCGGAGAAATTCTCGACAACCACATCGGCTTTCGCGATCAACTCGCGCGCCACGTCGAGCGCAGCCGGATTGTTGAAATCGAGCGCTATGCCGCGCTTGTTTCGATTCAAGCTCAGGAACGCGGCGCTTTCGCCGCCAATTTCGGCGTGCTCGTAGGCACGCGTGTCATCACCGCCGTCCGGATTTTCGATCTTGATGACGTCGGCCCCGAAATCGGCGAGCGTTTGCGTACAGGCCGGGCCTGCGACGACACGGGTAAAATCGACCACCAAGAGACCATCGAGCGCCGTCGGGACGCCCTCTCCACGCGGCGTGCGCTCCGGCAATTCTGGTCTGGCGCTCATGATGGGAGCTTCCTCTGCTTATTGTGTCAGGCGAAATTCGACGGTCGCCGTTCTGGGCGGCGCAGTCGCCTTTTAGCGGATGCGCATCACCAAGACCAAATCCGGATTTTGCAGGGCCGGACTTCCGCCTGACATGGCTGTCACCGGCCAAACGGGTCCCCACTGCGAGCGGATCGATAGGATCCGGCGCAGCCACGCCGTTCAGTTGCACGGAAACACGTCGGATCCCAGCTTGACCGGATGTCGGACGGCGAGGAAACAAGATTATCGCGTGGCGACGCCTTGTCGCCACGCGACCTTCGTTGGTGGAGAATCGTCGGCTACTCGGCGATCATCTCGCCGGAGCCACCGAACTCAGCCGGAAAATCCTTCAGCTTCGGCAAACCATCGCGTATCGGCAGGACCGCCTCGGCATAGTTGACGTGGACGCCAGGGGTGAAGGTCAGCGTCGGGATCGTCGCCGTGAAGACATCGACAAGCCCGAGCGTCGGATGGTTGGTCATCAGATGACCACCGCATTTGGTGCAATATTTGCGCTGGCTCATCGCTGTCTTCTCGAATGCCGCGATATGCTGCGCGCCCTTTGTCACCTCCACCGCTTCGGGCTTCCAAAGGCTGAACGCATTTACGGGACCCCCGGACCAGGAACGGCACGAACGGCAATGGCAGTAGCCCATCGCTTCCGGATCCCCTGTGACCTGCAGTTCGACGGCGCCGCAAAAGCAATTTCCAGTGTGCTTCATCAGTCAGTTCTCCTTGGGTGAATTGATCAGATCAGCTCTCACAGCGGATCCTCCATTCAATCGATCGTAGAATGGAGTGCGCCCTTTATTGCTTAGGTGATTTTCGGGCTATCACACTGTGCTCAACTGCAGACGGGATCCTCAGCACGAGTGGGAGGTTACATGAGAGCCCGCGCCGCTGTCGACCGTCTTGGGCAGGATACGGGCGGACAGCAAACCAATGGCTTGCACGATAGTAATCAGAAGTGTGAGGCAGGCCACAGAGTTACAGGTGCAATACTGCAACACATTCGCCGCGCCGGACTAAATGACGGCGCGGCGAATGGACGTGTGAACTCATTGCTTCATTGTCAGCGCCGGTGGTCCTTCACCGGAACCGGATGCGACGTGGCAAATCCATACAGGAGCGCCAGTCGGTCCAAGCATTCTCTGAAGCGCCGCGCAAAATAGTCCTTAGAACGCTGCGTGGGCGGTCCGCGCCTCCGCCCAACTTGCTCCATGGTCATGCCGAGGATCAGGACGTCGTGCACGAGCATGGCACCGTCCGCACCAAGCTCATGCTGTGCGCGATTCAACCTCAGGCTCGCCTGACGTTGGCCCTCCGTGATCGGCTCACGCCGCCGACCTCCATCGACATATTCGCGTGTGGTATCCACCGCGCGCGGCCCGCGCTCGGCCCTTTCCCAGTCGCCTTGGAAGGCACGCCCGCCACGATACTGAGCGTCGTCGATCTGGCGGTGCGCATGCAGCCGCCCAAGCGGATCGTTTCGGATCGAGCGTAGTACGACGATTTTCTCCCCCGGCTCCAGCCCGAGAGGATCGTCGACCTCGACCGTCGCCACCTCGGCGTTATAGAGCAGATCCTGGGACCGGCGATCGTGCGCCCTGGCTGGATCATGCGGTCTTCGGCGTCTAGCTCGCGGCATTGATGGTCTCCTTGGTGGCCTGATGGAGGGCGCGCGGACAGGTGCTTCCGCGCGATTGCGATCGGGAACCGAAGTCCAATGGTCAGCAGGTGAAGCGCCTCAGATCGCGCCGATAGCGCGAAGCCAGTCGATGCTCAGCACCGGGCTCGCCAGCAGCTTCGGGTTGCGGCTCAGCTCGAAATGGGGCGTGCAATAGCTCGACCCAGACTGGCGCGGATGCCCACAATAGGTGACCACCTCGCCCTCGCTGTCGCCGCCATAGGGATACCGGCAGTCCGCGGGCCCGAGTTCGACCAGCGAAAGATGGCGCGCACCACCTCGGCGCAGCGAAGCTTGGGCAATTCCACGGCTTCCGAGAAGGCTTTCGGCCAGCAAAACACGTCAGCCGTCGGCCCGGCACGAACCTCCCGAAGGGATTGAAAGCTGGGGCGCTCCGGCGAGGACGGTTGGGGCCGGTCCGCGCCCCCCGGCAGGGACGGCGCGGGCCGATCGAGGCTCCCCAGCCCCATCCGCTGCCCCCGGCTCAGGGCCGCGTATCTCGCATAGGCCGTGTTGAACTTTGCGTTGATCGTGTCAGCAATCTTCGAATAGGACATGCCGTGGACCCGAAGATCCCGCACCGCCGCCGAATGTTCTGGCAGCCAGTTCGTCATTTCCATTCCAGATTCTCTGTTTTTCTGTCATTCCGCCGGCGCCGCACTTCACTTACGATATTCCGAAGGAAAAGTCAAGCTTGATTTCCGATTATCGTAACTGCTATGAAGGAGTCGGATTCGAGGAGGATGAATCATGATGCTTGACGTGGCTATGATCGAACGGGCCCTGGAAAAGACGGGCAAATCCAAGGGCGGACTTGCCCAGGCGATGGGGGTACGGGCCGGGGCGGTATCCGAAATCCTGTCGGGAATACGGTTGATTAAGGCATCGGAGATCGCCCCAATCATGGAATACCTGGAGCTGAACTCGGTGCCCATCATGGGCCGGGTCGGTGCCGGCGCCTCGATCGAGCCGGACCTCGAGCAGGTGCCGCCCGAAGGCCTTGGTGACGTCGAACTTCCGTTTGCCATGTCGGAAGAGACCATCGCCTTCGAGGTGTCGGGCGATTCGATGCTGCCGAAATACGAGAATGGCGACGTCATTATTGTGTTTCGCGAGCAGCGCTATCCGCTGTCGAGCTTTTACGGCGAGGAAGCCGTGGTGCGCCTGAAGAGCGGCGAGCGCTATCTGAAGACAGTCGAGCGTGGCAGCTCTTCAGGCCTGGTCAATCTCAAGAGTTTCAACGCCAAGCCGATCAATGGTGTAAAGCTCGAATGGATCGGCGAGATTTACGTTACGCTGCCGCGCGGTCAGATCGAAAGGTTGCGCGGCAAGACGGCGTCGAAGAACCGCAAGGCCGCCCGGACAGGCGGGCGGTCTTCCGAGAAATAGCAGTCCCACCGGGACGGGCGGGCCGATTCGGACGAGATGAACCCGAATCGGTCACGTCAGCGGATATTTTCCGATTATCTGAAATTATGCTTGACATAATTCGGAATATCCGGAATGATCGCCGCTGACCGTCCACATCGAACTTTCGAACATGCAGTATTTCGTCGTAATGATCGACTACGGTCGCCGCGGCCGTGAAGCGATCGTCGATCCCGAGATGACACGGCGCGAGGTCGTCGCGCGGGTCGCGTCGGGAGAGTATACCAATATCAGCTTCATCCACGAGGTTGCGGAGCCTTCGGTTGAGGACATCACGGGCGACATCTTCGCCGAGGCCACGGCCTGCCAGAAGTCGGCTCGGCCGGCGACGACTTGCAGGCCGGCGCCTTCGATCACGCCCGCGATCTGCGCAAACACGAGCCTGCCTGAAGGCAGGCGCGATCACGCGGTGGTTTCGAAAATGTGATCCTCACCACGGTTGGGCCATTACGTCCGAATTGGAAGCAGACTAGATATGACCCACGCAAAGTCCGTTCGGACTGAGCGGAAGTTCGCGCTAGATTAGCGATTCGTTTCTCGGACCGACAGACTCCTGCTTTCAAATGAACCCGACAACACACGCCGAAATCGTGGCACGCGGTGGCGATCTGCGGATCGCACTGCTGCTTGGCATCGCTAACTGGTTTTTGTTCCTGGACCACATCCCCCACGACGCGGTCAGCGCGCTGACTTTGCGCAACTTCGGCTTTAGCGGCGCGACCGACCTGTTCGTGTTCGTCGGCGGTTACGCGGCAACGCTCATCTACGCCAGAATGACACTGGAACGCGGGTTCCTGGTGGCGGCCACCCGCATCTTCAAGCGCGTGTGGCAGCTCTATGCGGCCTATATCGTGCTGTTCGTGGTCTATGTTGACCTGATCAGCTACGTCGCGGGCCGAACCGCAGCACCCGAGATCTTCAGCGAGTTCAACATCACGGGATTTATCGATCACCCGATCCGGACGCTGATCTACGGCCTGTTCCTGCAGGCCAAGCCGCTCAATCTCGACGTCCTGCAACTCTTCATTGGCTTGATGGCGTTCCTGCCCGTCATTCTGTTCGGGTTGCTGCGCGTGCCGAACATGACGCTCGCTGCATCGGTGGCGCTCTATACCGCGGCACGTGTGCTCGACTGGAATCTGGCGTCATATCCGGACGGGCGCTGGTACTTCAACCCCTTCTGCTGGCAGTTGCTGTTCGTGATGGGCAGCTGGTTCGCACTTATGGGCAAACGATACAAACGCGTGACCCGCGCGATGCAGGCCATTCCAGCGCTACGCGCCGTGGCGTTGCTGTATCTGCTGTTCGCCCTGATGCTGACCTGCGGCAGCAGCATCCCGGCACTTGCCGATATGATCCCGGGCTCATTCGCCGACGCATTCCTGCCAACCGACAAGGAGAACGTCGCGCCTTACCGTATCCTGCATTTTCTGGCGTTGACGTTTCTGTTCACCCTGTTGCTGCCGCAGGGGTGGAAAGGCCTGCGATCTTACGCGCTACAGCCGATCATCAAGTGCGGCGAGGAGTGGCTGGCTGTGTTCTGCTCAGGCGTGTTCCTCTCCTTTGCTGCGCACTTCCTACTGATTACCGGCCCGAACTCGCTGGCGATGCAGATCGTCGTCAGCGTCGCCGGCATCGTGGCCATGACCGGCGTTGCCTATTACGTCTCCTGGTCGAAGCGTCAGGACTACAAATCAGCCGTCGGAGCAGGGTCCTGATGGGGCTTGCGATCGCGCAAGCCGTCCAGATCGAAGCGGCTGATGAAGCCGCCACCATCAGGATGACGGTGAACAATGACGGCGACCCGATCTCCGATGCCAATCGCGACAAGATCTTCGACGCCTTCCTCACCACCCGACGCGATACCGGCGGCACCGGCATGGGGCTCGCGATCGCGCAAGCCGTCATGGTGACCCACGGCGGCTCTATCGGACTTCTGCAGCCCGACAGGGGTGTCGCCTTCGAGCTGCGATTTCCCGCCGTCTAGAGCATGATCCGGAAAAGTGGAAACCGGTTTTCCGGAAAGATCATGCTCAAACAAAGAGACGAGCTCAGAGCCGCTCGATGATGATCGCCGGCGCCATGCCGCCGGCGGCACACATCGTGACCAGGCCGCGTTTGAGGTCGCGCCGCTCCAGCTCGTCCAGCACCGTTCCAATCAGGATCGAGCCGGTCGCGCCGATCGGATGACCGAGTGCGATCGAGCCGCCATTGACGTTGACCTTGTCGCGATCGAGCTTGAGGTCGCGGATGAATTTCTCGGCGACTACCGCAAACGCCTCGTTGATCTCGAACAGGTCGATATCGTCGAGCGTGAGCCCGGCCTTGGCAAGCACTTTGCGCGCGGCCGGCACCGGCGCGTTCAGCATCAGCGTCGGCGAGTCACCCATATTGGCCATCGCGACCACGCGGGCACGCGGCTTCAAACCGTGCTTGCGGGCGTAATCCGGTGACGCCAGCAGGATCGCAGCGGAGCCATCAACCACGCCTGAGGAATTGCCCGCGTGGTGGACAAAATTGATGTCGAGATCGGGATATTTGTCCAGGATCAGCTTGCGGTAGGTCGTACCCTTGTCGTCGAGCGCGTAGTCGGCAATAGCGGGGAATGCCGCCTTCAGCGCCGCGAGACCTTCCAGCGTCGTCTGCGGCCGCGGATACTCCTCTCGCTCGAGCGCCAGCGAACCGTCCTCGCGATGAACCGGAATCAGGCTCTTGTCGAAATGGCCGCCCTTGATCGCCGCCGCCGCACGCTTCTGGCTTTCAAGGCCGAGTTCATCGACGTCCTGCCGGCTAATCCCTTCCAGCGTCGCCACCGCGTCGGCACAGACGCCCTGATGCGACTGTGGATGGCGGGCGCGCAGACGAAGATTTCCGTTGTCCATCATGAACGGACCTTCGCCGCGGCGGCCTTCCATCGACATCATTTCCGTGCCGCCGGCGATCACGAGGTCCTCGGAGCCCGCCATGATGGCGTTGGCGGCCATGTTGACGCTGGTGATGCCGGAACCGCAGAAGCGATCGAGCGTGACGCCGCTGGCGCGCACGTCATAGCCGGCATCGAGCGCCGACATCCGCCCGAGGTCGCCGCTCTGCGGACCGCGCTGCGAGCTGGTGCCCCAGATGATGTCATCGACGTCGGCGGTGTTGATGCCGGTCCGCTCGGCCAGCGCCCGCAACACTGTGGCGCCGAGCTGCTGCGGATGGATACCCGAAAGCGCTCCCTTGCCGGCCTTGCCGATGCCTCGCGGCGTCCTGCATGCATCGATGATCAGCGCGTCAGCCATGGTGATTTCCTCTCGGCAATATTGGTTTGAGGCATTTGCCGCCGATCCCCGATCGGAGTCAATTCGTAGGCACTGGTTAGATGCGCATGGCCCCCCGCGCCTTCGGGTTGTCGCGTCAGCCATGCTCAGCCGAGCCATGCTTGACGCGCAAATTCGTTTATGCGCAGCTACTTGGAACAATAAGAGATTTCCGGGAGAGGAAATATGGGCGGGGTTCGGCGGGCGCTGGTCGGTTACGGCTTCCTCATCGCATCGGTCAACCTAGCGGCAGCAGATCCGATCAAGCTCCGCGTGGCCGACTCCTTTCCGAAGGGCCACTACCTCGTCAAGCTCGTGCTCGAGCCCTGGATGGAGCAGGTCCAGAAGCGCACCAATAATGCAGTGACGTTCGAACATTATCCGGCGCAGCAACTCGGCAAGGCTGCCGACATGCTGAAGCTGACGCAGACCGGCGTGGCCGATATCGGCTACGTCGCGCCCGCCTATGTGTCCGACAAGATGCCGGTCTCCGAAGTTGCGATGCTGCCGGGCGCGTTCGAGCACTCCTGCCAGGGCACGCTGGCCTACTGGAAGGCCGCGCGGAGTGGCGTGATTGCGGAGCAAGATTATACCGCAAACGGCATCCGCCTGTTGCTCGCGGTGAGCCTGCCGCCCTATCGCATCCTGACCGTGAAGCACCCGGTGAAGGACGTCGCAGATCTCAATGGATTGAAGCTCCGCTCGACCGGCGGCGCGCAGGATCTCACCTTGCGCGCCATCGGTGCGGTGCCGGTGCGCATGGCAGCGCCCGACGCCTATGAATCATTGTCGCGCGGCACGATGGATGGCCTGCTGTTTCCGCTCGAGAGTGTCGTCGCCTATGGCGCAGACAAGCTCGTGAAATATTCCACCGACGGCTTCGGCTTCGCAAGCTTCGTGGTCGCCTACTCGATCAGCGAGAGCGCGTGGAAGAAGCTTTCGCCCGAGATCCAGAAGGCGATGGTCGATGCGGCCGAGGATATCCTGCCCTCTGCCTGCAAGGAGATTCAGAAAGCGGATAGCGAGACCATGAAGTCGATGGAGACCGCAGGCGTCCACTTCGAGACCTTGCAGCCCGATGCGGTCGCCAAGCTCACGGATTTGACCAAGGGCGTCGGCAAGGCGTGGGCCGACGGACTCGATGCCCGCGGCAAGCATGGCAGCGACGCCCTGAAAGAATTCAGCGCTGCCGTCGCCGCTGTACCCGCCAAGTAACGCGACGGAGCCAAATGTGATCAAGGCAAGCCTGAAGGCTTTGACCGCCATCGAGAAGGTGACCTCGGCTGTCGCCGCCGCATTCATGTTCGCGATCATGATCATCGTCTTCTCCGATGTCGTGATGCGTTACGTCTTCAACCGGCCGTTCTCCTGGGCTTACGACCTGATCTCGCTTTACATCATGGCCGGCGTCTTCTTCCTCTCCTTGTCCGGCACTTACGCGGTGAATGGGCATATCAGCGTCGATATCCTGCTGCCGCGCTTCTCGGCGATCATTCAGCGCGTCTGCGTCATCATCTCCAACCTTGTCGGCCTCGCCATCTTCATTCCGATCACCTGGCTCGGCTATCAGCGGGCGCTCGACAATTACGTATCTGGCGACGTGATGGCCGGCGCGATTCCCTGGCCGACCTGGGCGTCCGCGGCGTTCGTCCCGATCGGGGCTGGGATTCTGGCACTGCGGCTCGCCGTTCATCTCATTGCCAACACCGCGAGCCTTTTGACGGGCGAGAACCTGCTGCCGCTGCCGGCGATCTCGGGTCATTCGGAGAAGGCCGCCGGAGGTTTCGAATGATCCCCACGTTTGTCCTTGCGCTGCTGTTTGTCCTGCTTGCGATCGGAACGCCGGTGGCGTTTGCAATGGCGTTCTCCGGCGGGCTCGGCCTCTATCTGACCGGCGGCCTGCCGATCCTGCTCGGCGTGCTGCAGACGACGCCGCTGTCGGCCGTCACCTCCTATGAATTGATCACGATCCCGATGTTCCTCTTGATGGCCGACCTGGTGCTGCTGTCTGGCGTCGCCGACGATCTATTCAAGACGGCGGCGGCCTGGGTCGGACGTATCCCCGGCGGTCTCGGCATGGCGACTGCGCTAGCCGGCGCCGGGTTCGGCTCGATCTGCGGCACCAGCACCGCATCGGCCGCAACGCTCGCCTCGACCAGCCTGCCCGCGATGATCCGCCAGGGCTACGAGCCGAAAATGGCCGCCGGCGTCGTTGCAATCTCGGGCACGCTCGCCATGCTGCTGCCGACCTCGGTGGCGCTTGTCATCTTCGGCCTGCTTGCCGAGGTGAATATCGGAAAGCTGCTGATCAGCGGCATCATCCCGGCGATCTTCGTCACTATCATCATCATGTCGACGATCTATCTCCTGGTATGGCTGGATCCCTCGCGCGCGCCGACGGTATCGGCGGTGTCATGGTCTGAGCGCTTCAGCCTGTTGTGGCAGGTCAGCCCGATGGTGATCCTGTTCACGATCGTGACCGGCACCATCTATCTCGGGATCGCGACTCCGACGGAAGCGTCAGCTTTCGGCGCTTTCGGTGCGTTCTGCCTCGCCTGCTGGAAGCGCAAGATCAACATGACGTCACTCTATGTGACGCTACGGCACGCGGCACAGGGCACCTGCATGATCGTGTTGATCATCATGTGCGCGCATATTTTCGGCTACTTCTTCACGCTCACCCAGGTCACGCAGAACATTGTCAGCTGGGTCGGCGCCCTCGACGTCTCGCGCTGGGTTATCATCGCGCTGATCCTGTGCGGCTACATCGTGCTCGGCTCGTTCATGGATCAGATTGCGATCCTGGTGCTGACGGTTCCGATCGTGCTGCCGCTGATCAAGTCGCTCGGCTTCGATCCGATCTGGTTCGGCGTCATCAAGATCGTCACCGCGGAGGTTGGGATGATCACGCCGCCGATTGGGCTGAACTGCTTCATCGTGGCGCGCTATGCCGGGCGTCCCGTTGGTGAAGTCTTCCACGGCACATTCCCGCATTTTATCGCGCACCTGTTCGCAATCGCAATTTTCGTGGCATTTCCGGACATCATCCTCTGGCTGCCGAACCATATGCAACGTTGAAGAAGCCGTCGGTCGAGACGGCCATCTGCTGGGAGATTAATAATGAAGTTCTATTCCCAATTGCTCATACCCGCCGGCGTTGGCGCAGCGTTGCTGGCGACATCCGCGTCATCGGTCCTGGCGCAAGAGAAGATCACGCTCCGCCTCGCCGACAGCCTGCCGTCCGGTCACGTCATCCACGAACTCGTCGGCAGGCCGTTTTCTGAGCTGGTGACAAAACTGACCAACGGCCAGGTCACGTTCCAGCACTTCCCGTCGGAGCAGCTCGGCAAGGCCAAGGATATGGCTCAGCTCACCGCGCTCGGCGTCGCTGACGTCTCCTACATCGTGCCGTCTTACTCGTCGGACAAATTTCCGCTGACGGCCGTCGCCGAGTTGCCCGGTATTTTTGACAGCGAATGCCAGGGATCGCTCGCCTTCTACAAGATTTCGCACAATGGCGGCGTCCTGGAGACCAAGGAATTCGCTCCCAATCAGCTTCGCCCGCTGGTGACGCTGGCGCTGCCGGCCTATCAGGTCCAGCTGGCGACCAGCCGGGAGATCAAGACCGCAAAGGATCTCGAAGGGCTGAAGATCCGCACCACCGGTGGCGCCATGGATTTGATGATGCGTTCGATCGGCGGCGTACCGGTGCGGATGGCAGCTCCCGAAATCTATGAGTCCTTGACGCGCGGCACGCTCGACGGGCTGATCTTCTCCTACCAGAGCTCGGCGTCCTACGACTTCGGCAAGATCCTGAAATCCGGCACCGAGGGGCTGAACTTCGGCACCGCGATATTCACCTATTCGATGGGCGAGGCAAAATTCAAATCGCTGCCGGAGAACGTCCGCAAGGCCCTGGTCGAGGCCGGCGAGCAGACCACGCGTGAGGCTTGCAAGCGCTTCGAAGACGGCGAGAAGGCCGCGACCGACAAGATCAAATCGCAGGGCATGAAGGTCATCACCTTCGGCGCCGACGACAAGACCGTGTTCGACACCGCCTTCAAGTCCGTCGCACTGGATTGGGTGAAGGACGTCGACAAGCGAGGCAAACCCGGCACCGAGGTCTTCAAAGCCTTCACCGAAGCGTTGGCCGCAACCCATTGAGCGGAACGCCGACCAAAGAGACGCCATCCCCGCCGGCAGGTCCGCTTGCCGGCGTCAGGATCATCGACCTTACCAGTGTGATGATGGGACCCTATGCGACCATGATCCTTGGCGACTACGGCGCCGACGTGATCAAGGTCGAAAGCCCCGACGGCGACGTCATGCGCCATGCGGCCCCGATGCGCCATCCGGCGATGGGCGCGATGTACCTGCAGGGCAACCGCAACAAGCGTTCGATCGTGCTGGACCTGAAGAAGGCGGGCGGGCGCACGGCGTTGCTGCGGCTCGCCTCAAGCGCCGACGTGTTCGTCCACAATGTCCGTCCCGCGGCGATGGCGCGGTTGAAGCTCGGGGCCGACGACCTGCTCGCCGTCAACTCAAAGCTCATTTACGCCAGCCTGCACGGCTTCGGCGAAACCGGCCCCTATGCCGGCCGTCCGGCCTATGACGACCTGATCCAGGGGCTGACCGCCCTGCCCGCGCTAACGGGCACGATCACCGGTGAGCCGCGCTACTCGCCGGCGACAATGGCCGACCGCATTGTCGGCCTGAACGCGGTCCACGCCATCCTCGCGGCGCTGTTTCACCGCGAGCGGACCGGCGAAGGCCAGGCCATCGAGATCCCGATGTTCGAAACCATGGCGCAATTCGTGCTCGGCGATCACATGGCCGGCCGCAGCTTCGAGCCGCCGATCGGACCGCCGGGCTATTCCCGGCTGCTGTCGCCCGACCGACGCCCCTACCAGACCAGCAACGGCTATATCTGCGCCCTGGTTTATTCCGACAAGCAATGGAACGCGTTCTTCACCAAGATCGGGCTTGCGAACGGAGCCGACCGCGATCCGCGCCTCAACAGCATTTCGGCGCGAACCCGAAACTACGATTTCGTCTACGACTGGTTCTCGCAGATGATGAAGACCCGCACGACCGCCGAATGGATGAGCTTCTTCGCGGAAGCGGACATTCCGCACGCGCCGCTGCATGATCTGGACAGCCTGATCGACGATCCGCATCTGGCAGCCGTCGGCCTGATACAGTCGCTGGAGCACCCGACGGAAGGAACGCTACGGGTCGCCGGCCCCGCCGCGACCTGGAGCAAGACGCCGCCGTCGATCCGGAGCTACCCGCCGCGGCTGGGCGAACACGGCGAAGAGGTCCTGCGCGAGGCCGGGCTTGCCGAGGCAGAGATTGTCTCCCTCGTCGCCGATGGCGCGTTGGTCATGCCCGAGAACTGACTACCGTCCGCGCGCCGCCAAAATCTTCTCGGCCGCGCGAAGATGCGGCTTGTCCAGCATCTTGCCGTCCATCTTGGCGACGCCGGACGGATTGCCCGCAAACACGGCCACAACGCGTTGCGCCCACGCGACCTCCTCATCCGTCGGCATGAACGCCGCGTTGACGATATCGACGTGCTTGGGATGGATCACGACCTTGGCCTGAAACCCGTCCTGGCGTGCGGTGATCGCCTCGGCTTTCAACGCATCGAGATCGTTGATGTCGGTCGCGATGGTATCGATCGCCACGACGCCCGCGGCTGTTGCGCCAAGCAGGCAGAGATCGCGGGCCAGAATGAACGGCGAATGGTAGCGGCCATCGGTGCGGTTGCGCGTGGCGCCCAAGGAAGCTGCGAGATCTTCCGCACCCCACATCATGCCCCACAGCCGCGGACTCATGTTCTCGAAATCGAGGATCTTGAGCACCGCCCGCGCTGTCTCGGTCGCGACAGTCACGATCCGCGTGGTTCCATGCTCGATCCCGAAGGCAGCTTCAAACGCATCGAGATAGAGCGCGAGCTTGTTGACGTCGGCGGCACCGGCACATTTCGGCAGGACGATGCCATCAGGCTTTCCTGGCATCACGGCGGCCAGGTCACCGAGCGTCATATCCGTGTCGAGAGCGTTGACGCGGATGTAGAGTTTCTGGGTCGGGCTTCGCTCGTTGAGCATTTGCCGCGTGATACCGCGCGCAACCACCTTCTGGTCCGGCGCAATGGAATCCTCGAGGTCGAGGATCAGTGCATCGGCCGCGGTCTTCTTCGCGCTTTCGTATTTCCGGGTGCTGTCACCGGGAACGAACAGGAACGATCGCATCGCCTTACGCCTTCGGTTTGCAGTGCATCAGGCCGGTGCGGCGGCAGCTTGCGACCACCTCGCCGCGCTGATTGGTCATGGTGTGCTCGAACTCGACCAGCCCCTGGGTCGGCCGCGACTTGCTGGCGCGCTTACTGATGATCTTGGTATGCGCCTTCAGCGTATCGCCATGGAAGACGGGCTTTGGGAACTTGACGTCGGTCATGCCGAGATTGCCGACCGTGGTTCCGAGCGTCGTGTCGTACACGCTCATGCCGATCATGATGCCGAGCGTGTAGAGGCTGTTGAACAGCCGCTGGCCAAACTCGGTCTTCTCGGAAAAATGCGCGTCGAGATGCAGCGGCTGCGGGTTCATGGTCAGCAGGCTGAACATGGTGTTGTCCATCTCGGTCACGGTCCGGCTGAACTCGTGATGGAATTCCCGCCCGACCTCGAACTCGTCAAAATACAATCCAGCCATTATCGTCCCTTGTAGTTGGGCGTCCGTTTCTCAACGAATGCATTGAGTCCTTCCTGACAGTCTTCCGTCGACGCGACCACCACGAAGCTTTCGGCCGCGTTCTCGACCGACCTACGGAAATCGGCATCGACCGCGCGCATGAAGGCATCGCGGCCGATCTTCATCACGATGGACGACTTCGTAGCCAACTTCCGCGCGATCTCGCGGGCCCGGTCGAGCGCCGTACCCTTCGGCACGACCTCGCTGAGCAAGCCCATGCGGAAGGCCGTCGCCGCATCAAAGGACTCGCCGAGGAACAGCGGCCCGAATGCCTGGTGTTTCCCGACCAGCCGGGGCAGCTGCACGAAGTGGATCGCCGGGATCAGCCCGACATCGATCTCGGGGTAGCCAAAGGTGGAGGCATCGCCCGCGATGATCATGTCGCAGGAAATCGCGATCGTCATGCCGCCGGCCCGAACCGCGCCGTCGACCGCCGCAATGGTCGGCTTGCCCATGCGATATTGGGTGTCGTTCAGCGCGAAATAGAGACGCTCGAGGAATGTCTTGGTCTCGATCGCGGGCTTGCCCCTGACGATGTCGAGATCAAGGCCGGCGCAAAACACCTTGTGAGCGCTGTGGATGACGACCGCGCGCACCGCATCGTCGTCGCGGGCTTTCGCCAGCGCCGCCAGCAGGGCGTCGATCAAGGGTATGCTGAGCGCGTTGACCGGGGCACGATCCAGCGTGATCTCCGCGATGTGGTCGGCGACCGCGTAACGAATAAGGTCTGTGCTCATGATATTCTCCCCGCTATCCCTTGGCCTGCCGCACAGCGCCGGACTGTAGCAACTCATCGATCTCGGCGGGACCAAACCCGGCCTCGGCGAGCACGGCCCGGCTGTCCTGTCCAACGTCCGGCGCCGGACAGAGGTGATCCTCGGACAGGCTCGCGATCCCCGGCGTGCGTGGCGCATAGACCGCTCCGACACCGGGCGTATCCTGACGGACGGCCGCCTTGGTCGCCTCGACATGAGCGTTACGCAGCCATTCGCCGGGATTGAGTATCCGTTCCGCGATGATGTCGGCGGCATGCAGCCGCGTCAGCCAGGCGTCGGTCGGCTGGGCGAGGAAGACTTCGCGCAGCTGAGTGATCAAGGCATCGGCCGAATCGGCACGCCGGGCGAAATCGGCGAAGCGTGGATCGCTAGCGAGGTCGTCGCGGCCGATCGCAGCACATAGACGCTTGTACTGCGGCTCGTTCACCAGCGTCACCATCATCCAGCCATCCTGGGTCTGGTAGGTGCCGGCCGGCACGTTGAGCGCGCGCGGCGCACCGCCTTCGAGAATGAACTCGGCGACCTTGTGCCCGAGCAAGGCCGACGTCGCCTGGCAGAGATTGACGTCGATCCAGCGGCCGGTGCCGACCGTCGCCCTCGCGAACAGTGTCGTGGCAATGGCCTGGAACGCATACACGCCGGTCACGATATCGGAAATTGTGGTGCCGACCCGGTGTGGAACGCCATCGGTGCCGACATTGATCGAGACCAGCCCGGAAAAGGCCTGCGCGACGGAATCCGAGCCGGGTCGCTTTGAATACGGCCCGCTCTGCCCGAAGCCGCTGACAGACAAATAGACCAGACCCGGATTGTCGCGCGACAGGCTGTCGTAACCAAGCCCGAGCCGTTCGGCGACACCGGGCCGGAATCCCTCAATCAGAACATCGGCCTCTTTGGCCAGCCGCTGGGCGATCGCAATCCCGTCCTTGTGCTTCATGTCAAGACACAGGCTGCGCTTGCCGCGGTTATAGACAGCCGACAGGGTCGTGTGATTGCCGTAGGTCGTCCCGAGATAGCGCGACCAGTCGCCTTCGGGCGGCTCGACCTTGATGACCTCGGCTCCATAGACCCCGAGCAGCATCGCGCAATAGGGCGAGGCAATGCCTTGCCCGAAATCGAGCACCTTCAGGCCCCGATACGGCGCCTCGTGCGTCGGCGTTAACTTGCCCGCCATTCGTCCTCCCACAGCTTTCGAAGAGCCCTACAGCGCCAGATAGCGCTGCCGGATGTTGTCGTTGGCTTTCAGCTCTTCGATGGAGGATGTGTAGACGATCTGTCCCTTGTCGATAACCGTCGCGTGGCTCGCAAGGCCAAGGCAAAAATGCATGTTCTGCTCGGCGATCAATATGGTAGCCCCGGTGCGGCGGAGCTGCCGCAACAGCTCACCGATGCGCTGCACGATGATCGGCGCCAGTCCCTCGCTAGGTTCATCCAGCAGGAGCAACGCCGGATTGCCCATCAGGGTGCGGGCGATCGCCAGCATCTGCTGCTCGCCGCCCGACAGCCGTCCGGCGATCCGCTGCTGTAGCGGCTCCAGCAGCGGAAATACATCGTAGACGCGGCGGATCGACCATTCGTCCTCGCCGTTCGGCCCCTTCTTCTGGCCGATGACGAGATTGTCCTCGACGGTGTGCTCGGGGAAGATCTGCCGGTCCTCAGGCACGAAGCCGAGCCCGGCCCGCGCGATATGATGCGGCTTCATCCCGGACACGGCGCTGCCCCGCAAGGTCACCCTGCCGCGGCGCGCGGGCGCCAGACCCATGATCGCCTTCATGGTCGTCGACTTGCCGGCACCGTTGCGGCCGAGCAGCGCCATGGTCTCGCCCTGCCGCACCGACAGGCCGACGCCGAACAGGATCTGGCTGGTGCCATAGTAGACGTCGAGGTCCTCGACCTGCACCACCGGCTGCGTGCTCATGTGACGGCTCCCGCATGGTCTTCGCTGCCGAGATAGGCTTCGATGACGGCATCGTTCTTGCGGATCGCCTCCGGCGTACCGGTCGCCAGGATCCGGCCATAACAAAGAACGACGATCTGCGGCGCGATCTTGAACACGATATCCATGTCATGCTCGATGAACACGACGGTTATCTTCTGCGTCTCCCAGAGCTCTTGCACCTTGTCGATCATGCGCCAGCGCTCTTCGGTGCCCATGCCGGCCGTCGGCTCATCCAGCAGCAACACCTTGGGCTCGAGCACCAGCGCCAACGCAATGTCGAGCAACTTCTGGTCGCCGTGCGACAATGTCGCCGCAGTCCTGCTGCGCTTGTTGGCAAGGCCCAGCAGCTCCATGGCATGCTCGGCGCGGTCGCGCGTCTCAGCCAGCGGAAAGCGGCGATGCAATACGCTGGCGCGGCGCTGATCGGCGCAGACCGCGGCCAGCATCGTCTCCTCCACGGTCAGCGACGGGAAGATGCTCGCGACCTGGAAGGCGCGGCCGATGCCATGGCGCACGATCTCCGGCGGCGTCCGGCCCGCCATGTCGACGCCGTTGAGCAAGATCTCGCCGGCGTCCGGCTTCAACGCCCCCGTGATCAGGTTGAAGAACGTGCTCTTGCCGGCCCCGTTCGGACCGATCACGGCGGTCAGCGAACCGTCGGCAAAATCAAGCGACACGTTGTCGGTCGCCTTGACGCCGCCAAAGGATTTCGAGAGGGCGCGGATCTCCAGCATGACTAGCCGTTCGCCTCCCGCAACCCGCCATAGCTGTTCCACGATGTGGCGACGAGCCAGCCGCAATCCACCGGCACATTGGCGCCGGTCATGGCGGACGCCGCGTCGGAGGCCAGGAACGCAACCACGCGGCCGATCTCGGCAGGGTCGACCAGGCGGCGCAACGCAGCGTTTGCGGCCAATGCGGAGACATCCCGCTCGCCGCGATCAATGGCATTCTTCAACGCCGGCGTCAGCGTGTACCCGGGCGACACGGCATTGACGCGGATACCTGATGGACCCCACTCGGCCGCCAGGCATTCGGTGATGGCGATCACCGCGGCTTTGGCCGGCGCATAGGCGTGCAGCGGCATCGACCGCATGCCGGCGATCGAGGCGATATTGACGATGCTGCCGTGCTTGCGCGCGATCATCTGCCGGGCAAAGGCGACGCAGGCAACATAGGTGCCGCGCTGATCGACGCGCACGACGTCATCCCAGGAGGACATCGGCAGATCGTGCGGTCGTACCGGCACCTGGATGATCCCGGCGCTGTTGACCAGCACATCCACAGGGCCGCATTCGCGCTCGATCGCAGCAGCGCAGGCCTCGACACCAGTTTCATCGCCGACGTCGGCGGCATAAGCCCTGCCGCCGAACTCGGCGGCCACGGCTTCCGCCCTGGCCATGTCGCGGTCGACGACCACGACCCGATCGCCCGATGCGGCCAACTCGCGCACGCAGGCCGCCCCGATACCGCTCGCGCCGCCGGTGACGACGCTGATACGTCCTTTGCTCATAGCGTGCGCTCCCCGGCTTTTTCGCGACGTTGGACGACCCATTCGACGACGAAATCCATCAGGCCCTTCCGCAGACCGATGGCAAAGAACAGGATCACGATGCCGAGCACGATGCCGTGGTACTCGGTCAGGCGCGTGACGGTATCGTTCAGGATCAGGAACAGCATGGTGCCGACCATCGGCCCAAGAAACGTGGTGACGCCGCCGAGCATGTTGATGAAGATGGCATCGCCCGAGATCGTCCAGTAGGCGAACTCGGGATAGGCGCCGGACACGAACAGCGCCATGATCATGCCGCCGGTCGATGCGAACAGCGCCGCAAGCACGAAGATCACGAGCTTGGCGCGCCAGACATCGATGCCGATGAAGCTCGCCCGCGTGGCATTGTCGCGGATCATCCGCAGCGTATAGCCGAACGGCGACTGCGCGACCTGGCGCATCAGCAACAGCCCGATCACCAGCAGCGCACAGCTCGCGATGTAGAGATGCAGATGGTTCGACAGGTCGATGCCGAGAAACGGCGGCCGCGGAATGCCGCCGCGCAATCCCTGGTCGCCACCGGTTAGCGACTGCCACGACAGGATGGTCGAGTGGATCAGCATCTGGAACGCCAGCGTGACGAAGGCGAAGTAGATGTCCTTCAACCGCACGCAGATCGCGCCGATGATCGCCGCAATGACGCAGGTGATGGCCAGCGTGGCAGCGAAGGCCACCGGGACCGGCACACCGGTCTTCTGCATCATCAGGCCAAAGCCGTAGGCGCCAAGGCCGAAGAACATGCCATGGCCGAACGAGATCATCCCGGTATAGCCGACCAGCAGGTTGAGCGACGTCGCAAACAGGCCATATGCCGCACAACGGATGATGAAATCGAGCAATTGCTTGCTGCCGAAGAACGCAGGCAGAAGTGCCAGCACGACAAAGGCGGCGAGCGCGATCAGGACATCGCGATAGCGCTGCGGCCTGGCGTCGATACGGGGCACCTTGAGGGTCTGCGCGCCCTCGCCGGCCTGCAATTCGGTCATGCGACCTCCTTGCCGAACAGGCCGGTCGGACGCGCCACCAGCACGATCACCATGAAGAGATACATCAGCCCCTCGGTGAACAGCGGAAAGCCGAGTGAGCCGAATGAACGTATCAGGCCAATCAGGAGCGCTCCGATCAGCGCGCCCAGGATCGAGCCCATGCCGCCGATCACGGTGACGATGAAGGACTCGATCAGGACCGAGAACCCCATACCCGGCGTCAGTGAACGCACTGGAGCAGCTAGCGCTCCGGCCAGCCCCGCCAGCATGCCGCCGAGCGCAAATACGCCGCCATAGATCAGACCGGTGTTGATGCCGAGGGCGGAGACCATCCCTGGATTATGCGCGGCCGCACGGATCACCTTGCCGATCCTCGTGCGCGCCAGTCCCAGTCCAAGAACAAGCGCAACGGCCAGCGCCACGCCGATCAGCAGCAGATAGTATGGTGGCACCACGCCACCCGCGATGAACAGCGGCGGCACCTGGAACGCGGCCGGCATACCCATCGACCTGAATTCCGGCCCCCAGATCATGCGCACCACATCGTCGAAGATCAGCACGAACGCGTAGCAAACGAGAAGCTGCATCAGGACGTCGGCGCCGTAGACTCGGCTCATGAACGCGCGCTCGAAGACCAGGCCAAGGATCGCAGTGCCCGCTGCGCCGCACAGCATCGCCAGGGCAAAGCTGTCCGTGAGCTGATAGGCGGTCATCGCGAAATAGGCACCGAACATGTAGAAGGCGCCGTGGCTGAAATTGACGACCTTGAGCACGCCAAAGATCAGGGTCAGCCCGACGGCGACGAGGAACAGCAACATCCCGATGATCAAGCCGCTGGTGGTTTGCGTCACCAGGCAGGCGGGACTGGTGAGACAGCCGGCGAGCGCGTCGAGGTCCACGGGCAATCATCCATTACGGCGCGCCGCAATTTCGGCGCGCGACAAACGTCAGATGGCCGGCGGAGACAGCTGATCGCGGCCTCCGCCGTCCATGCGGATCAGGTGTAACCCTTGCTCTTCTTCCACTCGGCTTCGAGTTCGAAGATGGTCTTCCAGTCACCGGCCTGCACGTCAGGCACGTAAGGCTCCTGCGAGATCGTGGTGCCCCACCCGATCGCGTAGCCAACCAGCGTATGGTCGTCGGCGCGCATGGTGACGGTGCCATCGGCACCGAACGGGCACTTGATGGTCAATCCGGTCAACGCCTCCGCAACCTTCTTGCCGTCGGTCGAATTGGCCTTCTTGACGGCCTCGCTGAGGAACATGACCGCCGTGGCGTTCTGCCAGGACCAATTGGTGGGATATTCGTTGTACTTCGCCTTGTAGGCATCGCCCCAGGCCGCATTCTCCGGTGTCGCCGGAAATGTCTTGATGTAGCGGTCGCCGGAGTGGATGCCCTTCGGGAGGTTCTTCACCACGGTGAGCGCGGTGTAGTCGGCCATGTTGACCGCGAACACCTCCATCTGATTGAACATCGCGTAGATGTTGGCCTGGTCGATATAGGAGGTGAGATCACCGCCCCACAGGCATGAATAGAGCGCCTGCGGCTTCGCCTGCAGGATCTTGGTCACCACCTCGGTATAGTCGGGCTGGAACAGCTTTGGCCAGGACTCGCTGATGATTTCGACATCTGGCGCGAACTTCTTCAGATACAGCGTGAACTCGCCGGTGGTGTCGCGGCCATAGGCATAGTCCGGCGAACAGGTCGCCCACTTCTTCAGGCCCTTCGCCTTGGCGATCTTCGCCGCATAGCTGGCGCCGACGATCGAGTCGTGAATGCCCTGCCGGACGCAGCGGAACGCGTTGGGAATGTGCTGCTTGGGATCGGCGGTCAGCGACGAGGCTTCGGAGCAGGTGTGGATGCAGAGCACGCCGAGATCGCGCGCCACCTCGTGAACCGCAAACGATCCCGATGACGCCTCGCCATCAAGCAGCATCTCGCAGCCGTCGGTGTTGACGAGTTCGCGCGCGATACGGGCCGCCTCCTGCGGCTGCCCCTTGGAATCGCGGATCACCATCTCGATCTGACGGCCGGCAAGGCCGCCGCCGGCATTGACCTTCTCGACCTCCAGCATCACGGCGTTGCGCGACGAGGTTCCGAGTTGCGCGACGCGGCCCGACAGAATGGTCGGCATGCCGATCTTGATGGTCTTGGCTTGCGCGCGCGCAGCCCATGGCGCAGCGAAAGTCATCGCACCGGCCCCCATCAGCGCGAGAGTCGCGCGCCGACTTACGCCCGGTTTACGGGTTCTCGTCATTTTCCCCTCCCTGTCGGGTTGGCGTTCCCAAATCCCAGTTGGAGATCGTCCCGTCTCCGTATCCACGATGTTTTCAGAGCAAGGGGGGTGACGTCAAGCCAAATATGAATTACGAGTCATCATTCATCTAGGGAGAAACGGCGCCGGAAACCGGCCCTTGAGCGGTAAATGATCAATCTTTCCAGCTTCATCGCGTTTCATGCCAGGCGGACTCCGGACCGCTGTGCGCTGAAATATCGCGGCGAAGATATCTCCTACGCTGACTTCGATCAGCGGATCAGGCGGGTCGGCGGCTGGCTTACCGCACGCGGCATCGGCCCTGACGATGTCGTCGCCGTCCTGATGAAGAACAGCACGGCCTTTCTCGAACTGGTGTTCGCGACGAGCCATATCGGCGCGGTATTCCTGCCGATCAATTATCGTCTGTCCGCCGATGAGGTCGCTTACATCGTCGGCAATTCCGACGCTCTCCTTCTGATCGCCGACGAGGAATTTGCGGCGATCGCAGCCGGTGATGCGACCGTCGTACTGCTCGACGAGGTCGCGCAATCCAGCGTCACGAACCTAGCGCCCGATATCGCACCGGCGCCGATGCATGTGCGTCAGCCCCACGATCTGATGCGGCTGATGTACACGTCTGGCACGACCGATCGTCCCAAAGGCGTAATGCTCACCTACGAGAACATCTACTGGAAGTCGGCCGACCAAACGTTGGTGCTCGGATTGAATGCCGACACACGACTGCTCGTCGTCGGTCCGCTCTATCACGTCGGCGCGCTCGACCTGCCGGGTATCGCCGTGCTCTGGCACGGTGGCATGCTGTGCATTCATCGGACCTTCGAGCCCGAGCCCGCGCTCGCCGCGATCGAACGGGACAAGCTGAACGCCGCCTGGTTTGCGCCTGTCATGACCACGGCCCTCCTCACCTGCCCGAACAGCGCGCGCTACGACGTCTCCAACCTGAAATGGGCGATCGGTGGCGGCGAGAAGACGCCGGAGGCCCGGATCCGCGCCTTCTCGGACCTCTTCAGGAACGCGCGCTACATTGATGCCTACGGCCTCACCGAAAGCTGCGGCGGCGACACCTTCATGGAGCCGGGCTGCGAGATCGAGAAGATCGGCTCGACCGGCCGCGCCATTGCCCATGTCGAGATCGAGATACGCGATGATGTCGGCAAGCGCCTGCCCGCCGGCCAGAACGGCGAGATATGTCTCCGTGGTCCGAAGGTGACGCAGGGCTACTGGAAGGATCCGGAGAAGACGGCATCCGCTTTCTTCGGCGACTGGTTCCGCACCGGCGATATCGGCTATCTCGATGATGATGGCTTCCTGTATCTGACCGACCGCAAGAAGGACATGATCATCTCGGGCGGCGAGAACATCGCCTCCTCCGAGGTCGAGCGCGTCATTTACGACATGCCCGGCGTACGCGAGGTCGCCGTGATCGGCCTGCCTGACGACCGCTGGGGCGAAAAGCCCGTTGCGGTCGTCGTGTTGGCCGACGATGCGACGCTCGACCTCTCCACCCTCACCGATCATTGCCGCATCCGCCTCGCCGGCTTCAAGATCCCGAAGCAATTGATCATCCGCGACAGCCTGCCGCGCAATCCATCCGGCAAGGTGCTCAAACGTGTTCTCCGCGCCGAACTCGAGGCCACTGCATGACGCAAGCGATATCCGCCAAGGTGGCCAAGCTCAACCGGGTCGAGCGCAACGCCTGGACCAAGCAGAAGATCTTTGACGCCGCGACCAAGATCGTCGGCAAATACGGCTACGCCGAAGCTTCCGTCGCCCGCATCACGGAAGCGGCGGGCGTCGCGCAGGGCACGTTCTACAATCACTTCGAGAACCGCCAGGAACTGCTCGACCAGCTGTTGCCAAAGATCGGGCTCGACATGGTCCGGTTTATCCGCGATCGCACCGGAACGGCCAGCGCGGCGCGGGAGGAGATCGAACGTTTCAGCGCCTTCTTCGACTTCATCCGTGAGGTACCGGAGTTCCTGCGCATCCTCAACGAGGCCGAGTTCTTTGCGCCGGTCGGCTACCAGAAGCATTTCGATAACATCTCGAGCGCCTATGTCCGGATCCTCCAGCGCGCGCGGACTGCGGGAGCCACCAACGCTTTCAGCGACCAGGAATTCGAGGCCATCGTTCAGGTGTTGATGGGCGCGCGCGGCTATCTCAGCCGCCGCTATTCCTATTCCGAACACGGCGTCACGGCAGTACCCGACTACGTCGTCTCGGCCTATCGGAAGCTGGTCACGCACGGCCTGTTCACCACTGGCGATAAAGAAAGAAAATCATGAGCGCTGACGGCACCATCCTCGTCACCGGCGGCAGCCGCGGCATCGGTGCGGCGACCGCGACCTTGCTCGCTGATCAGGGGCATCGCGTCGTCATCGTCGACATTGCGCCCGAACCGCTGGTCGGCACCAATGCGATCCTTTGGCCTGATACATTCGACGTCGCGAGCGAGAGCGCTGTCATCGTCGGTGTTGCCGATATCGAGGCAGCGCACGGCCCGATCACGGGCCTCGTCAATGCGGCCGGCGTGTTCGGCAAGATGCATTCGATCGAACGGGTGCGGATGGAGCAATGGGACCGCGAGGTCAATATCGATCTGCGCGGCACCTTTCTGGTCGCCCGCAGCGTCGGCATTGGAATGGCGAAGCGCCGCCACGGCGCGATCGTCAACGTCGCCTCGGTGGCCGGCATGACGTCGGGTCCGATCCACGCCTATACCGCGGCCAAAGCCGGCGTCATCCAGATCACGCAGACGCTCGCCGCCGAATGGGGCCGTGCCGGCGTCCGCGTCAATGCGGTGTCGCCGGGTTTCACCCGTACCGCAGCGCTCGAAGCCGGCATCGCATCGGGCGCCCTGAACAAGGACCTGCTGGCGCGACCGACCGCGATGAACCGGTTGGTCGAACCCATGGAAGTGGCGCAGGCGATCGCCTGGTTGCTCTCGCCCAAGAGCAGCGGCGTGACCGGCATCAATTTGCCGGTCGACGCCGGCTACATCGTCGGCACGACCTGGGCCGCCTATGGCGGCCTGCCGGAAGCACCAGCGAGTTGAGGTAACACCATGAACATCGAGCTCCCGCGCAAGACCCTCGATCTGTCCTCCGCCATCGCCGAGGGCGATATCCGCGTGCTGCTGATGGTGCTGGTGCACATGACCGGCGACGAGAAATGGCTGGAGCCTCCCTACAAGCCGAAACGCGACATCCGCCTGATCCCCGATCCTGAAGCCGGCGTGCCAAAGGAGATCCAGGACGGGATCCGCGCCGCGGTGCTGAACCTGTTCGCGCATGGCGAGCCGACGCCCGTCATCACCGATCCCGGCAACGAAATGATGCTGCGGATGATGCGCGCAACCCTCGGCGAGAACGTCACGCCGGAATATGCGCCGCTGATGCGCGAGGAGATGGGCTTTGTTCCCCGCGACGCCCGCTGGCAGACGCGCCCCTCCGATGAGAAGCTGGCACAGCAGCATGTCCTGATCGTTGGCGCCGGTGTTTGCGCAATCGCGCTTGGCGTTACGCTTGGGCGGCTCGGCATCCCCTACACGATCGTCGAGAAGCAGGACGAGATCGGCGGCACCTGGCATGTCAACCGCTATCCCGGCTGCGGCGTCGATACGCCGAACCACTCTTATTCCTTCTCCTTTGGCGCACGCAATCCGTGGACGCGTTATTTCGCGCAGCGTCAGGAGCTGTTGGACTATCTGCTCAAGGTCGTGCGCGAACACGACATCCGCAAGCATGTCCGCCTCAACACCGAACTCGTCGCCGCCCGCTGGGATGAGAGCAAGCGGCGCTGGATTTCCACGCTCAAGACGAAGGATGGCGAAGCGACGTTCGAATCGACCGCGCTGGTCAGCGCCATCGGCCAGCTCAATGACCCCTCGCCGGCCCACTTCGAGGGAGATGAGGATTTCGGCGGCTTGAAGGTCCATTCGGCGATGTGGTCCGACGACATCAAGCTCGACGGCAAACATGTGGCCGTGATCGGCACCGGCGCGACCGCAATGCAGCTGGTGCCCTCGATCGCCGGTCGCGTCGCCTCGGTCACCGTCTACCAGCGCACCGCGCAGTGGGCGCGGCCGGTGAAGGGCTATTCCGATCCGATCACCGAGGGCGCGCAATGGCTGCTCGCCCATCTGCCATTCTATGTGCAGTGGTACCGCTTCAACATGTTCTGGCGTTACGGCGACGGGCTGTTGCCGTTCCTGCGCAAGGATCCGGCCTGGCCACATCCCGAGCGAGCCGTCAACAAGGGCAACGACCGCCACCGCCAGGAGTTGACCGATTTCATCCTCTCCGAATTGAAGGATCGGCCGGACCTGATCGAGAAATGCGTGCCGACCTATCCGCCCTATGGCAAGCGCATCCTGCTCGACAACAGCTGGTTCAGGACGCTGACCAGGCCGAATGTCGAGTTGGTCACCGACGCCATCGACCATTTCACGCCGGAAGGGATTGTCACCACGGATGGCAGGCTGCGCCCGCACGACATCATCGTGATCTCGACCGGCTTCAAGGTCTCCGAGATGGCGGCACGTCTCAACATCACCGGACGTGACGGCAAGAACCTCAGGCAAGCCTGGGGCAAGGACAACCCGACGGCCTATCTCGGTCTCACCGTGCCGGACTTCCCCAACCTGTTCCTGATGCTCGGGCCGAACTCGGGGCCTGCACATGGCGGCAGCGTGATCTTCCAGTCGGAATGCCAGAGCCGCTACATCTCGGCCTGTCTGGTCGAGATGATCGAGAACAACATTGCAGCGATCGACGTGCATCACGACGCGCATGATCAATATATCCGCGAGATCGATGCCGAGCATGAGCAGCTGATCTGGACGCATCCGGGCATGACGACCTACTACCGCAACAGCCGCGGCCGGGTGTTCTCGGCAATGCCGTGGCGGTTCGTCGACTACTGGAACATGACTCACGATCCGGATTTCAATCAGTACCGCCAGACCAGAGCGTGACAGGGACGCTGACCTGAATCGGCCTCTCCTTAACTTGACAGGCGGCGATATCTGCCGCAGCATTTCGACACTGCACCTGTTGGGGTGCCGGAGCGCTTGCTCCCCGCGTCGCAGGAATTGACGGCTGATTCTATAGTCGGCCGGCACGCAGCAGAAGCGGACGGATGTCCGTCGGCCCACCCTTGGAGAGGAGCATGACGCCACCGGCGCAAGCCAGCGACCTTGCTCAGCAGCAAGGTATCGGCGCAATCGAGGCGAACAGCAGCTGCTAGCCGCATTGCGCTGCCGACAATCCAAGCATATCCGCAGGACGAGAGCGCGAAGGCCAAGCGCTGATCGATCCCGAGATGATACTGGCATATCCCAGACATGCTTCGCTAAAACGAAGTTGCAGGGCCCCGCGATGCTTGAATGCACCGGGGCCCATTCGTTTGGCCCCCCTCTCGATCGCCGCGTCGCATTGCGTCACCGCTTCGGATCGGAAACAATTGTCCGAGCCAGGTGAGGATCCAAGTGAGGACCGACGTGAGGATCGACGATGGAAAAGCCACGGGTGCGAATTTACACCGACTACAAGAGCCCCTACGCCTACGTTGCCAACAAGCGTCTGTTCGAGCTCGAGGACAAATACGGCGTCGATCTTGAATGGCTTCCCTACACCTTGCGCATTCCCGAGTTCATGGGCACCGTCGAAGAGCGCACGCCGCACTTCTGGCGCAAGGTGCGCTACCTCTACATGGACGCGCGGCGCTTCGCCAACGCGCAAGGGCTCGTCATGAAGGGCCCGCGCCGGATCTATGACGCGTTCTATTCCAGTGCAGGAATGCTGTTCGCCCAGCGTCACGGACTGTTTCGGCCCTATCACGATACGGTCTTCCGGCGGTTCTGGAACCACGACCTGGAAATCGACGAGCTGTCGGAGATTTCCGGCGTGATCTCCGCCATCGGCGGCTCGGCCGGCAACTTCGAGGCCTATGTGCACGGGCCGGCCCGCGCGGAGCATGACCGAATCATCGAGGAAGCCGAGACGCTCGGCGTGTTCGGAGTGCCGAGCATGGTGTTCAACGGCGAGCTGTTCTGGGGCGGCGATCGGATCGACATGCTGATCGAACGGATCGAGAAGCCGGAGACGATCGCGGTCGCGCTGGGAAGCAGGTATCGCAAGTAAACTCAGAGCTTGTGGGGCGATCCGCGATAGCCCTCGATGTCGACATACTCGAAAAACTTGCGCGCTTCCGACAGGCATTCGTCGTTGGTCAACGCCCGCTTGGCCGGATCGTCGGGCAGCGGGTCCTGGATTGGAAACCGGTAGCCGCCAAACTGGGGCTGAAGACTATCGAGATTGGCCGCACCGGCCTTGAAGATGTCATAGGCATCGTCGGTGCACAGGAACGAGGTGATCGACGGATCGCGATCGGTGAAGCTGGCCGAACGAAAGAACGGCTCGTTGCCATCGTTCATTGTCTTGATGAAACCCAGATTGCCCTGGTTCAGCCGGTCGAACTCCGCGATTCCGACCTTCGATGCCGGGATCGGCACCGGAGCTCCGGCGAAGCTCCCGGTGACGTTACCGTCCTTGTCCTTGATCGGCGTGCGGTTCGCCAGATTATACATGATGTTACCGATCTTGTAGGCCGTGAAGTCGTTCTGCATGTAGACGATCTGCTTCACGCCGGCGAGCGACATCACGCCGGAGCACTGCGCACAGGATTCCAGCGACGTGTACAACGTCACCTCGCTCAGCAGCGCGGCATGCGGCTTGGCCTCGACATGCGGCCCGGTCTTCCAGTCGTCGAAGATGTCAGTCAGGCTGAACAGCCGCCGCACCAGCCGCGCTTCCGCATGCTCCGCCGAGCTGCGGAAGAACGCATTGTGGTTGAAGTCGAAATCGATGATGTGGCCGAGGCCGTCGACCGCGACGCAGGCGATGTTGTGGCCGAGATAGCGATCCCAGCTGGTGTGGCTGCGGTCGTCGCGCTCATTGAGATCGCCGCGATAGCGGTTTGGTGCGGACGGATCGATTTGCCTTGCTCGCTGCGGATAGCTGCCGGTCGGGCCGTTCTTGTTGCCGTTCCAGAAGCGCAGGATCAGCTTCATCAAGAGATAGCTGTAGATGCGGTGGCGCTCCTGGCTCTCCGGCCGTTCCAGCTCCTTTGCATCCTGACTGTAGTCGACGTGAACGATTTCACCGAGCGGCCTGGTCCAGTAGTGCTTGAGAGGGTCCTGCTGGTCGAAGCCTGGATCGAGCGGATCGGCCTGGTCTGCCGCAGCAATCGACGTGCCGGCAGCCAGCGCGCTGGTGGCGCCCGCCGTCGTCACGATGAAATCGCGCCGATTTAGTTTATCGCTGTCGCTCATCGATATCTCCCGCGGCAAAATGGACGGGGCAGTATCTCAAATGGATCCGCACAGGTCGGTTACGTTTAAAAAATGCAGTCTCGCCGAAGCACATTCAGGAAAGGAAAACATCGCATTCATCGGGGTAACGCCCCATACTAACATCCTATGGTTGCAATTGAAAGCGTCCACCAAGACTTTCCGAACGGCCAAGTGATCACCTCCCCGCCAAAACGGCCCAGCACCCGGTGCGTTCGAGCACCGGCTTCAACGCCGAGCGATCGTCGCCATCAAGCGCGGCAAATTTCTCGCGGATCTGCTGCAGGCATTTGACCTGGTATTTGAACGGCGCCAGCGCATAAGGCAGCCCCCACACATTGATCTCCAGCCGGTCGAGCCCTTTCGCGAAAGCATCCGCATTGGCGGCGAGGAACGGCAAATAGAGCTCGCCGGCGATCCGCAGCAGCGCCTCGGTGAACCCGCCAAGCGCCTGCTCACGCAGAGACCAGGCGCCCTCGACACCGGATGCATCATCGAGCCGGCGCACCCAATGATCGGTGAAGGGCGCCCGCTCTCGCATGATCCGCATCGGCGTCGGGTCGGTCGCCATTTCGCTGAGCTGGCCGAACCAGGCAAAGTCCGCCAGCGACGGCCGGCTGCCGAACAGATAGTTCGTCATACCGACATGCGGCTCGAAGGCTGCCAGGATACGGCGGTAGCTCTCCTCGAGCAGCGGCCTGTTCTCGGCGGTGGCGCCGAGAATGACCATGCGCGAGATCTGCCGCTGCCGGAATTCCTCGGCCTCCTGCGGGCTACCGGCCTCGGCCTCCGAGGTTGACCATTCCTCGGCGGCCCAGCGCGAGACGAAGGCCTGGTCTTCAGGATCCCACCAGCGATAGAGGAACAGCGGCTTCACCGCCCATTCGTCCGCCAGATCTTCCAGCAGATCGCAGACGAATGCCACCGCCTTGTCGTCCGGGATCACCGAGCGTCCCCGGTGCCGCGCCTCAAGGTCGTAGGCGAGCGCCGTGGTTTCGCCGCGATAGCTGCCATCAGGATATTGCAGCACCGGGATCAGCATCGGCTTCAGATGCGCAGTCGCCGCGCGCAACGCCTTGGTCATGATCACCCAGTCGTGGGGAATCCGCCGGTAGCGCATCAGGGCGCGCAGCTTGATCGCGTAGGGCGATGCGGTCGATCCGATCAGGCGGTAGCGGCCGTCAGTCATGACTGTTCCGCCGAGAATGCCGGATTGCCGTGCGGATAGAATTTGGTCAGGTCGACGTTCTCGTAAGGCAGCTTGTCGAGACGCGTCGTGCCGAGGAAGGGCTGTTCCGGCTCGACCAGGAGGATGGTCTTGGCAAAGCCGTTGTCGTCAAACCCGCGCCGGAAGTGAACCCGCGACTTGATCGCCATCACGTCGAAGGCGCTGATGTCAGGCACCAGCGCCTTCAGCGAGAGCGGGTCCATGATTTGCACAAGATAGGTGGAGAGGATCAGCACATTGTTGCGGCCGAAGCGCACGCAGACCCAGAACTGGCCGTAGCCCTCGACCACAGCTGTAATCGTGCCCTGGATGCGCACCGGCTCTCCGGCCGACTCGTCAACCATTCCGCCGACCTCCATGTCGAAGGCATCGCCGGCCTTGGCCCCGGCCGCCTTCAGGCTCGCGGTCGCCGTCGCGTCCGCAACGGTGGCGATCAGCGTGTTTGCGAGGTCCTGTGCGATGATCTCGCGCAACAGCCAGGTCGCCGATCCCGAACGGTCGCTGTGATCCGCCAGCACCGCCGGCGTGTTGCCCTCAGCAATGGCCTGCTTCGCCAGCGCAACGCCATCGGCAATGCTGTGAAGCTTCGTCGATTGCAGCAGGGCCTCGCGCAGCCGCCAGATCGTGGCGGCAAGGTCGCGCGCAACCTGCTCGGCGAGCTCTGGATTGTCGTTGGTCAAGACCTGCACCGTCATGCCGACATCGGGCACGTCAGCAAACGGGAAGCCGAAGAAGATGTTGGCATAAACATCCACCTCGCGGGCTTCCCACACCAGCGCCCGCTGCACGAGGTCCATCCACGGACGCGCCCCGGTCCATTGCAGCACGGTCGGCGAGATTACGGGGACCTTGATGGTTATGTGTGCCGGCATGTAGTCGCCGCGGATCGCCCGCACCAGCGTGCGCGCAGCCCGCTCGCCCTGCAGATAGGCATCGTAGTGGGGAAAATATTTGACTGCGAACGCCATATCCGCCTGTTCGAGGAAGGCCTCGTCTTCGTTGCCATGAAGGTCGAAGGTCGCGGCGATGAAGGCGCTTCGACCGACGATCTCGCGGACCTGCCGCGCCAGATCAGCCTCGGGACGCAGAACGTCGCGCACGGCCATGGCGCCGTGCAGGCACAGATAGACGCCATCGAACGGCCCCTCCTCCTTCAGCCCGGCGATCATCTTGCCGGTGAAGGTCCGATAGGCCTCTTGCGTGATCCAGCCCGATCCGGTGCCGGTCTTCGGCCATAGCGGGGATTCGATGCCGACCAGCTCGACTTCAGGAAACTCCCGCACCGCCTTCACGAAGCCACCCATATAGTTCCTGGGATCGAAGCGCAGCAGCGCCTCGCCCTTGGCCGGCGAGCCCGGATATATGAAATCGTCGAGCGTGGTCTCGTTCGACAGGAACGAGACGGTTTCGTGGGAGAAATGCAGGACGGCGATACGTATCTTGCGATCGCTCATTCGTAGG
Source organism: Bradyrhizobium sp. LTSPM299 (assembly GCF_000938235.1). Taxonomy (NCBI): domain Bacteria; kingdom Pseudomonadati; phylum Pseudomonadota; class Alphaproteobacteria; order Hyphomicrobiales; family Nitrobacteraceae; genus Bradyrhizobium; species Bradyrhizobium sp. LTSPM299. Next base: position 3,470 of record NZ_JYMU01000093.1, on the reverse strand, counting down.
CCCTCGGCTCTTTTCCCATATCCTGACATCGAAGGCGCCGCACGCCAACGGCGCATTCGGATTTTGCCCGCCAGACCTGCAAATAAGCAGACGAGGCGCGCCTTGCCGCCATGCGAATTCTGCTATCTTCGCTGCCAACCAACCGGCACCGGCCCGCACTGCCTTTAGGAGAGAATGCCATGAATCCACCCGTCAGCTCCCCCGCGATCAAAGTCGTCAAATCGGTTCGCGACCAGGTGAGCGCCGAGGAGTGGCAGACCCGCGTCGACCTCGCCGCCTGCTATCGCCTCACCGCGATCTACGGCATGACGGAGATGATCGCCAACCACATCTCCTGCCGCGTGCCCGGCACCACGGACCAGTTCCTGATCAATCCCTACGGCATGCTTTACGAAGAGATCGACGCCTCCAGCCTGATCAAGGTCGACGTTCAGGGCAACACGCTGTTCAACGCCTCCGACTATGACGTCAATGTCGCCGGCTTCGTCATTCACAGCGCCATCCACATGGCCAAGCACGACATCGACTGCGTCGCACACACCCACACGCCGGCCGGCATGGCGGTCTCCGCGATGGAATGCGGCCTGCTGCCGATCGCGCAGACCTCGATGCGCTTCCTGCACATCGCCTATCACGACTTCGAAGGCATCGCCGACAATGTCGACGAGCGCGAGCGACTGGTCCGCGACCTCGGCGACAACGAGGCGATGATCCTGCGCAACCACGGTCTGCTGGTTGTCGGCCAAACCGTACCGGCCGCCTTCAACGTGCTGTTCCGCCTCGAACGCGCCTGCCAGACCCAGGTGATGGCACTGTCCTGCAACACCAAGCTGGTCTATCCGCCGAAAAATGTCCTCGAAGACACCTATGAGCGGATGCCGCCCAAGCCCGGCCGCGCCGCACGCAACGGCGAACTCGCCTGGCCTGCGCTGCTGCGCAAACTCGATCGCGCTGATCCGTCGTATCGGGATTAAGTTTAGTTGGGCGTAGGGTTCTTCCCATTCGCCTACTGCCCCTGACGGATCGCGCTGGGCATCGCCTTCAGCTCCGCAAGCGCGAAGTTGGCGGCAATTTCGATCTGGCCGATGGTGTTCTGCAGGAAGCCCGCCATCTGGTCGCTCTCGAAATGCCAGTGGCCGATCTTGGACAGCGCTTCGGCAAGCGCGCGCGACTGCTCAAGGTAACCCGGCAGCGCCGCTTCGATGGCAGCGACCTGCTTGCCCAGCTTGTCCGCCGCAGCAGTACGCTCGGTGCGCTCGCGCTCAGTGGCGAGTTGGCGCTCGGCTTCTGCCTTCTGGTGCGTCAGGATGGCGAGCGCGTCGTCGATGCCTGCCAGGTCGGACGTTGCCGCCACGACGGCAGCCTGCATTTTGTCGAGTGCCCGCTGATCGTCGAGGTCGCCCGACAGGAGCGCCTGCTGGCGGTTCTTGATCGCCTCGCCCAAAGCGTCCTGAGCGGTGACGCGCTTGGTGGCGAGCTGTTCGCCGCGCTTTGTCAGCGAGGCTGATGGTGGTTTCGTGTTGCTGTATGGGAACTTTCCGGAAGAGATATTTCATGCAGCAAGTCTACGCCAATGTGGCGCGATTTGCGTGCCCGTCCCGTTGAGCGCTCCACATTCGGTGCAGATTGTTGTCGCGCGCTCCACATCTTGGAGCTTTTCGTGGGCTGGCTCGGCGGAGAAAATGACTTCGGCAGGCGGTGCGCTATGTCTGCTTTACCCCGCTAAGCCGACATTGCTGGCTTGGCTCGTCAGGTCCGAAAAGGGTAGAGTCGAAGTGTGACGCGGTAGCTTTAGGTTCGAACATATCTGTTTCCGCCCCTTTCGTTCGGCGGTGCCTTACTGGTTCGACCATGGCCCCGTTTTCACACCTCGCTCATCCAACCGGACGTGCGGCGCTACCGCATCCGGCTCTCGGGCAAGACCTCACGCCTTCACCCACGGCACGTCGTGTCCAAGCCTGCTCAGACGTACGAGCCCAAAGTGCCCGTAAAGATGCGAGAGTGGATAGGTCCCGCCCTTTCGACGCCTGGTTTTGTGCTTGAACTGCAACCACCGGCGCAACCGCATCGCTGTATAGCTGTCGAGTGCCCGATACGCCTTGCTGACGGTGCCTACCTTGAAGTAATTCGCCCATCCGCGCAGCGTGCGGTTCACCTCACCCACCAGCTTTGTGGTTTCTTGCCATGTCCCCGTTCGGTCCGTCAGTGCGTGGATTTTCTCAACCATGCGCTTGATGCTCTTCTTCGATGGCCGATAACCCAGGCGCGCCTGGCCGGTTCTCGCCGAATACATCCGTCCGAACGAGTATCCCAGGAAGTCGAACTCCTCTTCCGGAGCCTTGCAGATTCGTGTCTTCTCCTCGTTGACCGTGAGCTTCAGCTTGCCCATGATCTTGCGTAGTTGCTGCAAGGCTTCTTCGGCTTTGCCTCTCCGGCACAAGATCACGAGGTCGTCGGCATAGGTCACGATGCGAGAGCCGAGGCTTTGCTCCAGCCCGAGCATCTTCCATCCCAACACAAACCGGCGCATGTAGAGATTCGCCAGCAATGGTGAGATGGGTGAACCCTGCGGAATGCCGCGCCGGTTGTCCCGGGCTTCGGTCGTGCGTGTCTTCCTTCCTCGATCATCGGTTTCTTCTACGGGGCATTCCAGCCACATCTTGATCAGATGCAGCACGCGCCGATCAACAATCCGGCGCGCTACCGACTTTAGAAGTTCGGCATGCGGGATGCTCCCGAAGTAGTCCGCGAGGTCAGCGTCAACGACTTCCGGATGGCCGCGGAACAGCTGCGCCTCCACCTCGACCACCGCCTGTTGGGCATTGCGCCCGGGACGGTAGGCATACTGCTCTGGTGGAAGGTCGGCTTCGAAGATCGGTTCCAGCACCAGCATCGCTGCCGTCATGCAGACCCGATCCCGCACGGTCGAGATGCCCAATGGCCTGAGTTTGCCGTTGGCCTTCGGGATAAACACTCTTCTGATAGGATCCGGTTGGTAGCTCTCCTCCCGGAGCGCAAGCGCCAGTTCGCCAAGCCACCGCTCGACGCCATACGTCTCAATGTCCGTGAAGTCCTGACCGTCTACCCCCGGTGCGCCCTTGTTTGAGCGACACTGCGCGAGGCGTGTGCCAAAATGTCATCACGGCTGATCTTGTCGTACAGCGCGTAGAAGCGATAGCCGGCTTCTGCCTTCGCTTTCGCGTGCAACGCCTTCTGCAGTTTCTGAACAATTTTCGGAGTTGATAGGTTGCCCAATCTCCAAATCCCTCACCACTTGTTGCGTCTGTCTTGAACTGAGGTCCCTTCCCTCCACCGGAGTTACCCGGTCTCAGCGGTAATACGAACCTCTCCGCCACCCCATGGCGCCCGACCTGTCCCTCGCGGGCGTTCGGTTGGTCGTCGCTGACCTCGCCTTGGGGCTTCCCGTGTTGCGTACGCTTTCCTTGTGTACATGCCGCCGTCACTACCCC
>NZ_JYMU01000092.1:0-3017 GCF_000938235.1 Bradyrhizobium sp. LTSPM299 | reverse complement strand
AGTGAGTACAATAGGTGGACATGTTCACCTTCCACCCGGAGCGCTTCGCGGCTGGTCGCCAGGATGTGCGCTTGTGGCGCCTCGCTGACGATGCGTTCGGCCAGTGCTGCCGCAACGCCGATCACGTGCTCGCAATTGTCGAGCACGAGCAGGATCCTCCTGTCGCCGATAAAGGCCAGCAGACCAACGACCGGATCCTGGGTTTGCACCGCGAACCCGAGCGCCGACGCGATCGCTGTCGGCACCAGTTCGGGATCGGTCAGCGCAGCCAGATCGATAAAGAAGACCGCGTCATGGAATCCATCACTCAGCGTATGAGCGATCGAGATTGCCACGGTCGTTTTGCCGATACCGCCAGGGCCGACGATGCTGACGAAGCGCCACTCCTGAAGTTGCTGCGTCAACGCTCTAACGGTGTCATCACGACCGACCATTCGCGCTAGTTGCGGCGGCAGTTTTTGAACTCGCTCTGAGGTAGCGATCCCGGTGACCGGAACCAGTTGCTCGGCGCCCGAGCGTGTGACTGGCGCAACAAAGCAATAGCCCCTGCCGGCAATATTGGATATGTAGCGAGCACCGTCTCGTCCGTCGCCAAGTGCCTTCCGAAGGGCAGCCATTTGAAAGCGGAGGTTGGCTTCCTCCACCGTCACATCCGGCCACGCCGTCGAGATAAGTTCCTTGTGAGTGACAACTTCCCCTGGCCGCTCCGCGAGTGCGATCAGGATGTCGAGCGCGCGGCCACCGAGCGGTATCGGCTTGTCGGCCTTCCTGAGCAACCTCTCGGCCACAAACAGGCTGAACGGGCCAAAAGAGAGAACGTCCTTGGGTTCAGGGTTGCGGTGATCACTCATAGGCGTTATCCGCGCTCGTGCATCGGCAACCGGACACTCATAGGGCGGAGGGGTCACCTGGAAGCACCGATGCTTCCTTGTGCCGAATGCTCTCGTGCATTTTAGCGCGCAACCAGCATCGCTTCAATGCGACGAAGCCACGAGGAACCGCCAACGGCTAAAGGCTATGCAAATCCTCAAGCAGCGTGCGCGCCAGCTTCATATCTGCGGTTTCGAATCCTTCGGTGAAGCGGTCGTAGACGAGGGCGAGCGTATGCCGGGCCTGATCGCGCTGGCCGTCTTCGGCGAGCAAGCGTGCCAGGGCCATCGCTGATCTCAGCTCCCAAGCGAGTGCAGATTGCGCGCGCGCGACAGTAAGCGCTTCTGTCAGGCAGTTCATGGCTGATTCACGGTCATGTTGTGCTACGAGAATCTGCGATTTGATCCGGAGCAGTTCGGACAAGTTAAATTCCACTCCACTATTTGTCGAGCGCGCAATGGCTCCATTGATCGTCAAAATCGCCTCCTCGAATTGCCCGGTCTTGCGCAGGCCCTCCGCCAACGCGCCGATGAAGTCCGTGATCAGGAGATTGAACCGTGGAGCGCGCAGGATCTCCAGCGCGCTCCGTAGCAAATCGAGACCGGCTTCCGGCTCATCACGGGCGATAGCAAGTTCGCCTTTCAGCGCGATGCCGAGAGCACGGTACGGTGCAAGCGAGTGTCGTCCGGCGTGTACGATCAACTGCTCGATGAGGTCGCTGGTTCCTGGCAAATCACCGGTCCACAGTAACAAGGTCGAGGCATAAACCAGCGAGATGCAAGTCGGAACTGCGTGATCTCGGCTCGCCGCTTCGTCGATGGCCCTTCGCACGAATTTGAGCGCTTGATCGGAGAATCCACGCAGCCACAAGGCGCGGGCAAAGAAGATCGTCGCGATGCTGCGAAAATCAAAGACGAAGAAGTTGGCGTTGAAGGTACCAAGTTCGACCGCGAGTGCCCTGCTGCGCTCACAATGGAGTTGTGCCGCGGCCTGGTTGCCCAGAAAGTGGTGAGCATTGCCCACCCAACACTCTGCCCAGACGGTGCCCGCCGGGTGCTTGGCGGCCTGCGCGATGACGCCGCCCTGTTTCGCGACCGCCAGGGCGCCTCGAATGTCACCAAGTCGGCCAAGAAAGTGGTTCAGACCGACGAGAAGGCGCAGCTGGCGCGGCCTATCCTCAAGAGCTTCCGCAAGCGCAAGTCCACGCTCGAGTTCGGCACGAGCCTGATCCCTGGAGAGCATCGACGACAGCGCCAAGGCTTCCTGAAGGATCATCTCCTGTCTGGTGCCTCGGCTGGCGTCGTCGAGAGTGGCCAGCGCCCGTTCACACCAACCCCTGCATTCCCCGAGCAGCCACAGTCCGATGAACAAGGGCGCCGCCCAGGTGGCGAGTCCGATGCCGACGACGACATCGCCATGGTCTGACAGCGCCCATCCGAGCGCTGCCCGCACATTGCCGATATGCGGGGCGTATCCGGAAAGATCATATTCGCCAAACAATGACTGGATGATCTCGTCGTGTTCGAGAAACCTGGAATAAAAGATCGCGTGGCGTCGGGCGATCCGATCCGCTTCGCCACGCTCTGCGAGTTTGGCAGCAGCGTAGGCGCGCGTGGTGTCGAGTAACCGATAGTAGGTCGTTTCGTTGATGACGTTCGTGGATATCAAAAACTTTGCAACCAGGCTCGTGACCGTGTCGATCACATTCGCCTCGTCTGCCTCCGTCTCCGACGCAACGGAGCCGGCGGCCTGACGCGTGAAGGCCCCGACAAAGACTGACAGCCGGCACAGGACCAGCTTCTCGCGATCCGAAAGCAGGCTGTAACTCCAATCGAGCATCGCGTTCAGGGTCTCGTGCCGCGGTAGGGCGGTGCGGCGGCCCTGCCAGAGCAAGCCGAAGCGGTTGTCGAGCAGTTCCGCGGTTCCACGAATCCCAAGGGAGCCAACGCGACTGGCCGCGAGCTCAATCGCAAGTGCCACTCCGTCGAGCCGGCGGCAGCTCCGGGCGACGATCGGCGCATCGATATCGCTCAAGGCGACGTCGTAGCCGCTCGCCGCGGCCCGCTCCATGAAAAGCTGGGCAGCGGGATACCGGAGCGCTTCCGTCGCAGTCAGGCCGGCATCCTCGGGGGGACAATCGAGTGAGT
>NZ_JYMU01000091.1:366-82019 GCF_000938235.1 Bradyrhizobium sp. LTSPM299 | reverse complement strand
GCTTCCCGTGTTGCGTACGCTTTCCTTGTGTACATGCCGCCGTCACTACCCCGGTGTAGCAACTGGTCGTAATCTTCGCTCAACTCATCCAGCCATTTCAGCCTTCCCCGATATGGCAGTCGGATCGGCCTACACATCTTCCTTTTCGAGGCTTGCTCGACGTTCACTCGCGTTGCGGCCTGCACACTCGCACTGTCACCAATTCGTGACACGCTAATCGAAGGCTTCAGCCACTTCGTTACCTCCATGACTGCTCCGATTGCTTCCGGCTGGAGCGGTTGCCGGGTGGGGCTTGCACCCACTGGAAAGCGCCGCCTTTGCACGGCGCACGCCAAAATCAGACATTGCAAGGCTTCGGTGGCCAAATTCGGAAATTTCGGCTACCTGTACGTGTGTGGTGATGCAATGGGACGGAACGTCCGTCCTCGAAAGGACATGGTCATGAGATCGTCGTCAAGCTTTGTCGCGCCTTCCGCCGTCGCTATCCTGTCAACTGTCTTGCTATGCGGCCCGGCCGCATCGCAAATCGAGACAGGCCCTGCCGGCTCGCTTCCCTCCATCACGGTCGATGCGCCGAAGCAGGTGGCAAAGCCAAGCAGGCCGGAGCGGGTGGCACACACGGTGGTGTCTCACCGCAGATCGTCGGTCCGCCAGACGTCATCGGTCGACGACGGCACGCCCACGGGTGGATCAGGTCCACCATTGGCCAGGATTGCCGCGCTGGAGAAGGTCGCCAGCAATTGCAACGGTGGTTGCGAGTCAAGCCTTCCACACGGTGGCCTACCTTGGGTTGGGTGTAGCGAGTCGGCTGGAGGGACAACTGGACTTGGACCCTTCTCGATAACGTGCAGAGACAACCTCACCTACAAATCCTACGTGGACTGCCTCGAGACCAGAATGTTCTTGGGCGAGTACGCAAATAAAGCCCGCTGGACTTGCAGCAGCCTGCAACTTGCCGGAAAGCTCACATTCGCCGATCTCAAGCGATCAAGACAGCAGCACTAGTTCCACCGGTCGCCGAGCGCGCGCGGCCGAGGCTTTGTGGTCCCGGTTGTACAGTGGGCCAGAGCGGACTCTGTCCAACCGCTCAGGCCCATTGGGATCGCGCGGGTCCCGCCGCGTGGCCGCATAGGAGGGCGGTCAAGCCCTCCTTCGGATTTCCAGAGTTGATCAGTGCGTTGGCGAGCGCATGATGAGCTACGCACCAAGGCATATCGAGCCGCCGCTGTGTCAGGGCATGATCCGGAAAAGTGTGAAGCGGTTTTCCGAAAAGATCACGCTCAAACAAAAAAGCTAAAGCGCGATGACGATTCAACCTGATCTCATCGCGCTTTTGGGGCCGACTTCCGGTTTGGGTCAAACGCTCCACCTTGACAGTCGATGAGCCGCTGCCGGCTTTTCACCAACACCGGACATGACGTCGCACCGCGCTAAAGGCTTTTCTGGGCCCGCAAAAGCCGACGTCAACAGTTTATGAGTCCACGCCCTGGATCGACGGAACGCGCAGAATCGTGAACTCTGCGGCGTCCCGACGGGTTGGCAAGCGCGGCCAAAGCCGCTAAACGTCCGCCCCCTTTCACATCGCAATCAGAGTTTGACATGTCGAGCGCCCCGCCCGCCGTCTCGATCGGCGTCGATTTCGGCACCAGCAACACGGTGGTTGCGCTGGCCGACAGCGACGGCCGTGTCGAGGCCATCAGGTTCGAGCATGGCGGCCGGACGCATAATGTCTATGTCTCGGCGATCTGTTTCTGGGAAGATCGGCCGGGCAGCGGGTTGCATCCGCGCGCCGAGGGCGGCCCATGGGCGATCGAGCAGTTCCTCGAGGGACGCAGCATTCACCGCTTCATCCAGTCGTTCAAGACGTTCGCGGCGAGTTCGGCCTTCACCACGACGCAGATTTTCCGGCAGCGCTACACGTTCGAGGATTTGCTGGCGGCGTTCCTGCGGACGCTGACGCGCCATGCCGGCGACGGCTTCGATCTCGGGGCCCGCAGCGTCACGGTCGGCCGCCCGGTGCGCTTCGCCGGCGGCAATCCCAACGACGAGCTTGCCATGCAGCGCTACCGAGCCGCGTTCGAGCGGCTCGGCGCGGGACACGCGCGCTATGTCTATGAGCCGGTCGGGGCCGCCTTCTCCTTCGCGCGCAGCCTTGAGCGCGACGCCACCGTGCTGGTCGCCGATTTCGGCGGCGGCACCAGCGACTTCTCCATCATGCGGTTCTCGCGCGCGAACGGCGCGCTGCGCGCCGAACCGCTCAGCCATGCCGGCATCGGCATCGCCGGCGACACCTTCGATTATCGCATCGTCGACCACATCGTCTCGCCGCGGCTCGGCAAGGGCACCAACTACCGCTCGTTCGACAAGCTGCTGCCGATCCCCAATCACTATTACTCAAGCCTGGCGCGCTGGCATCAGCTCGCGATGTTGAAGGGCAGCGCCGATTTGCGCGACCTGCGGCAGCTCACACGTAGCGCGCTCGATCCGAACCCGCTGCATGATTTCATCACCATCGTCGACCTCGATCTCGGCTTCGCGCTGTATCGCGCGGTATCAGACACCAAGGTCGCGCTGTCGACCCGCGACAGCGTCGCGTTCCGCTTTGCACGCGAAGGCATCGATATCGGCGCCACCGTCACTCGCAAGGATTTCGAAAGCTGGATCGCCGACGATGTCGAACGGCTCGGCGCGACGGTCGACGAAGCGCTGGCCAAGGCCGGCATCACCGCAGGCGATGTCGAGAAGGTGTTTTTGACCGGCGGCACGTCATTCGTGCCGGCCGTGCAGCGCCTGTTCAACGAGCGTTTTGGAAAGACGAAGCTGACCTCGGCCGACCAGTTCGAATCGATCGCCTATGGGCTCGCTTTGATCGGACAGACGGCGGAGCCGGACCGGTGGACGGTCGCGGCGGCCGCGTGAGGGGCCGCTTCTGGCCTTGATCCTGACATCCCACACGACTAAATTATTTCAGTTCATCAATCCCGAGAGGATGCCGACAGCCATGGATTTCATCCCGACAGCAGCGCCCACCAGCCTTGCCCACCGGGATATCCATCGCCATGCCAGCATCGATCACGCTCTCCAATCTGACCCTGTCCACGCCTGACGGACGGGTCCTTCTCTCCAACATCGACCTGCGTTTCGGACCCGGGCGGACCGGCCTTGTCGGCCGCAACGGTGTCGGCAAGACGACGCTGCTTGCCTTGATCGCAGGGCAGCGCGCACCGCAGTCCGGCACGGTCTCGGTTCAGGGACGTCTCGGATTGCTGCATCAGACGCTGCACGTGAAGCCGGATCAGTGCGTCGTCGATCTGTTCGGCGCACGCCACGCACTTGCCGTCCTGCGCCGTGCCGAACAGGGCATCGCGACCGCGGACGAGCTTGCGGATGTCGACTGGACGCTCGACACGCGTATCGGGTTAGCGCTCGACCGCGTCGGACTGGACGACGTTCTCGAAGCGCCGCTGACGACGCTGTCCGGTGGGCAGACGACCCGGGCGCGCATCGCCGCCCTCACCTTCGCGCAGCCTGACTTTCTGCTGCTCGATGAGCCGACCAACAATCTCGACCGCGAGGGACGCAAGGCCGTGATCGACCTGCTCGCCGACTGGCGGCAGGGTGCCATCATTGTCAGCCACGACCGCGAACTTCTGGAAACCATGGAAGCGATCGTCGAGCTGACCTCGCTGGAAGCCAGGCGCTACGGCGGCAATTGGAGCGCGTACCGCGCGCGCAAGGCGACCGAGCTTGCGGCAGCAAGGCACGATTTGGCGGATGCCGAAAAGCGCGTGGCCGAGATCGGCCGCAAGGCAACGGAAGCGTCGGAAAAGAAGGCACGCAAGGACGGCGCCGGCCAGAGACAACGCGCAAACGGCGGCATGCCGCGCATCGCGGCCGGCCTGCGCAAGGACCGCAGCGAAGATACCAGCGGCGAGAACGCGCGCCTGGCCGAGCGCAGGCGGACACAGGCGCTCGAACTTGCCGACAGCGCGCGGCAACGCATCGAGGTCCTTCAACCTTTCTCGGTCCAACTGCCGTCGACGCATCTGCCGGCGGGTAAGGTAGTCCTGAAGATCGAGGCCGCAGATGTCGGCTACCCAATGCAGGAGCCGATCCGCGACGTCACTTTCTCCATGTCAGGCCCGGAGCGCGTTGCGATCATTGGGCCCAACGGCGCCGGCAAGACCACGTTGCTGAGGCTGATCAGCGGCGAACTGCAGCCCTCACGCGGCACGGTCCAGGTCATGACCCGCTTTGCCATGTTCGATCAGGCGGTTGGCCTGCTGGATGCCTCAGCCTCCATCCTCGACAATTTCCGGCGCATCAATGCTGATGCAGGCGAGAATGCGTGCCGCGCGGCGCTGGCGCGGTTCATGTTCCGCGCGGATGCCGCCCTTCAGACCGTCTCCAGTCTCAGCGGCGGGCAACTGCTTCGCGCCGGCCTCGCCTGTGTTCTGGGCGGCGCACTGCCACCGCCGCTCCTGATCCTTGACGAGCCAACCAACCATCTGGACATCTCTTCGATGGAAGCCATCGAGACCGGATTGCGCGCCTATGACGGCGCGCTGCTGGTCGCGAGCCACGACGAAGCCTTCCTCGAGGCCGTCGCTGTGACCCGCAGGTTCGACCTCGGTACCTATGCCCGATAGCAATGGTTGCTACCCAAATTGCACCAGCCCGGCGCCGGCTCACGGCTTGACGTAGGTCCAGCCCTGCTCCTCAAGCTCCATGACGTGGACGACACCCGACTTGACCACTTGCGCCTGCGGAATGATCGGAATGTCCTTGTTCTCGGCCTTGTGCATGTTCTCCTGGGTATTGCCGCAGGCCTTGAACGAGACTTCCGGCGTGCTCAACGCCATCTGCTCGATGCGGCCCTTCACCGGCGAGGTGTCTTGGCGCAGCATGTGCAGGCCGGGCCCGAACGTCACCACCTCGATTTCCACCGTCTCGCCGAGTTCCTTGTAATATTGCGCGACGTTCGTTGCGTTGTTGAGCGCGAGATTCATCGCCGCGGGATCGTTGGTGTTCACCTGCAGCACCAGGTGATGCGGCTTTTTTCCTACAGGCGGCTGCACCAGGCGCGTGGCGGTTTTCTTGTGCACCTGCACGGCGGCGAGCGTCGTGGCAGGCCTGTTTGCCGCGTTCGCCTTCGGCGCAGCGGCGTGGGACGTCGGCGTCAGGACCAGCGGTCGCACGGCGTCCTGCGCCGCAGACAGCGACGCGGCGCCCAGAAGCGTGATGGCGCCGATCGTCGCTATCCTCGCAATATGCAAAAGTTTGGTCATGGTCTGCCTCCTGTTGAGGAAAGTTGTCCGCGCGTCATCGTTCGTTGGGCTTTGCTACGGCATGTGGCCATCTGCACGCCGCCGCTATTTTCGTGCGTACTTTCTCCAGCCCGGTCAGGGAGAACGTTGCTTCCCAGGCGACTCCCGTCCGCGGCTGGAGGCGGATGTCGAGTTCTCCCTCGCCCGGAAGCGATCGCAACAACCCGGCCGCATCGCCGGCGAACGCGACGCCGCCACCGAATGCCGGCGCAATGCCTGCGAGTTGCACCGCGACGCCGCCGTTCACGCGGTAGGAAATGACATAGCCGTTCACCGCGGCCAGGCATGGCAGGCCCCGCAACCGCCAGTTCGGTGCGTCCAGCGCGGCACCGGATCGATAGCTGGATCGCCGGGCCGCCCGCAGCCTCGCGCGATGAAATCGTGGCCGTCGCAATCGGCGTGTAGTCCAGCGGCGACGTCGTCTGGCTGACAATCCAGCGGTCCTCCGTCGGCGCAGAGACCGCCGGAGGCGCGCCGGCGTGGGAAAGCCTGTCGAGGCAGTCCAGCCGGTCCGCGCGCTCCATCGCGGAGCAGGCATGCAGCTGCTGCAGCGGATCGTTCGGTCCCTGCGCCAGCGCAATCCCGCTTGCGACCGTGAGTGCGATCGGGATCGGAAGGATGATCTCTATCATTGCTCTATCATTGCGATGCTTGGCTTGCGCCGGCGTGGCCATCGAGCCATGCCTGCGCTGCTGGGAAGCGCGCAAGCCCGGGAACGGTCGCGGCGAGATTGATCGATTTCCATTTCGGATCGAAACCGGACGCCTGCAGCCTGTCGATCCGCGAGAACAGATACTCGACAAAGCGCGCGACCCGCGCAAACCGGTTCGAGTTGGTCGGCCAGTTGAAGGCGACCAGCGCTGTTGGTACGGCGATCGTCGCCACGTGTTCGCCCGGCTTGATCAGGTTGGGATAATCGGTCGCATCCAGAGCCGCCGGAAGATAGTAGTCCTCCAGCTTGCTTCCATATGGGACCGGCAGAAACTTGAAACCCGGATCCCAGCGCCCGCGCAGGAAGGCATCGACCGGCTTCGACGTAATGAACACGACCGCCGCGATCTCGCCTTTGCGCATCTGTTCCAGCGCGACCTGATGCGGGATGAACATCTTCTCGACATCGAGACCGAGACGACTGAAGATGAGCGGCCCCGAATAGGCTGCGGCGGGGCCCATTGTATTGAAGTTCACCTTCTTGCCGGCGAGGTCGTTCAGGCTGGCAATCTCCGGTCGGACGAAGACATGCAGTTCGGAGGGGAACAGGTTGAGCACGTAGGCGAGCCTGTGCTGGATATCCGGGACCTGGGTCTTGTACTCGTCGAGCGCGTCGGAATTGATGATCGCCGCGTCGATGCCGCGCAGATAGAGCAGTGAATTGACGTTTTCCGTCGGTCCCCGCGTCACGACCGGCAGGACATGCAGATTGTCGCCGTCATCGACCACAAGGGCCATTTCCGCGGCAAGACGGATGGGTGCGCCCTCGATGAGACCTCCGGCCAGACCGACCGTCCAGGCGTTGATCGACGTTCGCGGGTCGGGCGGCGGCTCCTGCCGTACCGGCCGCATCGCATGTATCGGGACGTCGTCCGCGCATCCACCAGGGACGGCTGAGCGGCCAAGAGCGGAACCAATGCCGCGAGCCAAAGCAGCGGACGTGTTCCAGGACATTTGTTCATCGATCAACTCCTTCTGTGCTACCGGAGAAACGCGTCGAACCGCTGTTTCGCCTCCTTGATTCCGCCCGCCTCGGCCTTGGCGTAGAGCGAGCGCGCCTTCGTCGCATCGCCGCGCGTCCCATACGTTCCCCATTGGGACAGAATCAGCGGGTCGTAGGTTTCCGCGAGCATGAAGCTCGCCTGAGCATTGCCGCTCTCGGCGGCGCGCTCGAGCACGATCCGCGCCGAGCCGATATCGCCCTGCCCAAGCAACACGCTCGCGCGGGCCACCAACCTTGTCATGTCCTGGGTATCCTCCGGATTCCCCGGAGAGCCCCCGCGCGCGTTGGCGACGGCCACCGTTTCTGCTGCGACCGGCTTTGCCGCGTCCGTCTCGACCCGCCTGGCCTGCGCGGTCTGACCGGCGACAGGCATCGTGCTCCGCGCGAGGGCGAGTTCCTGCTCCAACCGCGCGATCCGCTCGCGCTCCTGCTGCAACGACGTACGCTGTTCCGCAGCGCCTTGCTCCGCGACTTGCTTCAGCCGCGTCTGCAGACTCTCGAGATCGTGCCTAATGACGGCGAGTTCGCGCGCCAGCATCTCCGCTCTCTGGTGCTCCTGCTCTAGGGCCTGCGGCGGTCCTTTCGGTTCGCTGCGCATTGCTTGCGCGAGCTGGACCGATCTGCCCCCGCCTGGAGCGTTTTCGAGAGCTACCGATGCCGATGTCGACGCGAGCAGCGTTGCGATGATGCATGGGAGCGCGGCCCGCACCCATGCTGACGATTGCGGCGTCGGCCTCCAGGCGAGTTGCGCATTGTTCGAGCCGCCAGCGATGCCGCAAGCGTTCGCCTCGTCGCTGAGGACAACGATTTTTGGATTTCCCGACCGGTCCACAATCACCTGCCGCATGGTGATTTGGCCTACTCCTTGGCCTACCCACATCGGTCACGGTAGCGCTTACGGGCGCGCGAATACCATTCCCTCGCAAGGAGGACCCTCATCTACCCCTTTCGGATTAGATGCGCGCGGCGGCGTGACCGGGGGAGGCCTGCCTCGCTTGCAGACCATCGCGATTCATTCCGCTGCGCTCCTGATCTCGGCGCGTTCGGCCCGCACCGCGCAGAACTTGAATTCGGGAATCTTGCCGAACGGATCGAGCGCCGGATTGGTGAGCAGATTGGCGGCGGCCTCGGCGTAGCAGAACGGCATGAACACCATGTTCTCCGGCACGTCGCGGTCGGCGCGCACCTTGACCTCGACGGCACCGCGCCGGGTTTCCAGCCGGATGAAATCGCCGGGCGCGAGCTGCTTCCTCCGCATGTCCTTGGGCGACATGAAGGCGACCGCCTCCGGCTCGATCTGGTCGAGCACATGCGCGCGGCGCGTCATCGAGCCGGTGTGCCAGTGCTCGAGCACGCGCCCGGTCGACAGCACCATCGGATATTCGTCGTCGGGTAATTCGTCCGGCGGAATCACCTTGGCCGGCACGATCTTGCCGCGGCCGCTCTCGGTCGGAAAACCTGTGGTGAAGATGATCTCGTTGCCGGGCTTGTCCGGGTCGTCGACCGGATAGGTCACCGCACCCTCGCGCACCAGCCGCTCCCAGGTAATGTTCTTCAGCGACGGCATCAGTAGCGCCATCTCGGTGAAGACTTCGCCGGGACCCGCGTAGTTCCAGGGCAGGCCCATGCGCTTGCCGATCTCCTGGATGATCCAGAGATCCTGCCGGGCGTCGCCCGGCGGCTTGATCACCTCGCGCGCCAATTGCACACGGCGATCGGTGTTGGTGAAGGAGCCGGACTTCTCCGCAAAGGCCGACGCCGGCAGGATAACGTCGGCGTGGAACGCGGTCTCGGTGACGAAGAGATCCTGCACCACCAGATGATCCAATTTGGCGAGCGCATCGCGCGCGTGCTGCAAATCGGGATCCGACATCGCCGGATTCTCGCCCTCGACATACATGCCGTGAATCTGGCCGGCATGGATCGCGTTCATGATCTCGACCACGGTGAGCCCGCGCACCGGATCGAGCTCCTGCCCCCAGAGCTTCTCGAAGGCGCCGCGCAGGTCGTCGCGGCCGACCGGCTGATAGTCCGGCAGGAACATCGGAATCAGCCCGGCGTCGGACGCGCCCTGCACGTTGTTCTGGCCGCGCAGCGGATGCAGCCCGGTACCGAGGCGGCCGACCTGGCCGGTGATCAGGGCGAGCGCGATCAGGCAGCGCGCATTGTCGGTGCCGTGGACATGCTGGCTGATGCCCATGCCCCAGAAGATGATCGAGGACTTCGCGCGCGCGTAAGTACGGGCCACTTCGCGCAACGTCTCGGCCGGAATGCCGCAGATCGGCGCCATCTTCTCCGGCGTGAACTCCACGATCTTGGCCTTGAGGTCCTCATAGCCTTCGGTGTAGCCCGCGATGTACTGCTCGTCGGTCAACCCTTCCGCAATAATGGTGTTGATCATCGCGTTCAGCATCGCGACGTCGGAGCCCGGCTTGAACTGGAGATGCCCGGTGGCGTGGCGCGACAACGATTGCCGGCGCGGATCCATCACGAACAGCTTCGCGCCGCGCTTGGCGGCATTCTTGATGAAGGTCGCGGCGACCGGATGATTGACGGTCGGGTTGGCGCCTATCACCCAGATCACCTCGGCATCGGCGGCGGCGGCAAACGGCGCCGACACCGCGCCCGAGCTCAAGCCTTCGAACAGCGCTGCAACCGACGAGGCGTGGCAGAGCCGCGTGCAATGGTCGACATTGTTCGAGCCGAAGCCGGTGCGCACCAGCTTCTGGAACAGATAGGCCTCTTCGTTCGATCCCTTGGCGGAGCCGAAACCGGCGAGCGCCTTGCCGCCCTTCTCGTCGCGGATCTTGTTCAGGCCATTGGCGGCGATATCGAGCGCCTCTTCCCATGACGCCTCACGGAAGTGCGTAAAGGGATTTGCGGGATCGACCTGATCGTAGGCGTTCTTCGGAACGTTCGGCAGCCGCACCAGCGGCTTGGTCAAACGGTTGGGGTGATGGATGTAGTCGAAGCCGAAGCGACCCTTGACGCAGAGGCGGTTGTGGTTCGCCGGACCGTCTTTGCCCTCGGCGTAGATCACCTTCTCGTCCTTGACCTGATAGGTAACCTGGCAGCCGACGCCGCAATACGGGCAGAGCGAATCCACCTTGCGGTCGGGATAGATGACGCGGGTCTGCTTGTCGTCGAGCATGACCGCCGGCATCAGCGCGCCGGTCGGACAGGCCTGCACGCATTCGCCGCAGGCCACGCAGGTGGACTCGCCCATCGGGTCGTCGAAGTCGAACACGATCTTGGAGCCGTGATTGCGATAAGCCATGCCGATGACGTCGTTGACCTGCACCTCGCGGCAGGCGCGCACGCACAGCCCGCACTGGATGCAGGCATCGAGATTGACGCGCATCGCCGGGTGGCTGGCATCGCCGTGCCAGCGCTCGGCGGCCGGAAAGCGGCTCTCGGTGACACCGGTCTTCTCCGCCCAGTGCCAGAACTTCGATTCCGGATCGTGCGAGGTCTCGCGCGCCGGCTGATCGGCGACCAGAAGCTCCATCACCATCTTCTGCGCGGCGACGGCGCGCGCGCTCGCCGATTTCACCTTCATGCCGACGCTTGGCGTGCGCTTGCAGGAGGCGGCCAGCACGCGCTCGCCTTCGATCTCGACCATGCAGGCGCGGCAATTGCCGTCGGGCCGATAATCCGGCTCGGGCGAATAGCACAGATGCGGAATTTCGGTGCCCTGTCGCTTGGCGACCTGCCAGATGGTTTCGCCCGCATTGGCTTCGACCTGCTTGCCGTCGAGTTCGAAATTGATCCTGGTCATTCCGCAGCTTCCTTTGGCAGGAACTCGTCCGGGAAATATTTGATGACTGACGTCAGCGGATTGGAGGCCGCCTGGCCGAGCCCGCAGATCGAGGCATCGCGCATCGCCTGGCTCAATTCCTCGAGCAGTTCGCGGTTCCAGACCGGCCGTTCCATCAGCAGCGCCGCCTTCTGGGTGCCGACCCGGCAGGGCGTGCACTGGCCGCAGCTTTCATCCTCGAAGAACCGCATCAGGTTCAGCGCGGCGCCTTTCACGCTGTCATGCTCGGAGAGGATGATGACCGCGGCCGAGCCGATGAAGCAGCCGTATTTTTCCAGCGTGCCGAAATCGAGCGGGATGTCGTCCATCGCGGCCGGCAGGATGCCGCCGGACGCGCCGCCCGGCAGGTAGGCGTGGAACGTATGTCCATCGGCCATGCCGCCGCAGAATTCGTCGATCAGCTCACGCACGGTGATCCCCGCAGGCGCGAGCTTCATGCCGGGAGTCCTGACGCGGCCCGATACGGAGTAGCTGCGCAGGCCGCGACGCTCGTGGCGGCCGTGGCCCTTCCACCAGTCGGCGCCCTTCTCGACGATGTCGCGCACCCACCACAAGGTCTCGATGTTGTTGATCAAGGTCGGCTGGCCGAACAGACCGACCTGGAACGGAAACGGAGGTTTGTGCCGGGGCAGCCCGCGCTTGCCTTCCAGGCTCTCCAGCAGCGAGGATTCCTCGCCGCAAATGTAGGCGCCCGCACCCCGGCGCATGTGCAGCGCAGGTCCCCCGGGCGGCAGCTTTGCAATCTCGCGCTCCAGAATTTCGCGCGCCGCCGGATATTCGTCGCGCAGATAGATGTAGACGTCGGCCGCTTCGACCACATGCGCGCCGATCAGCGTACCCTCGAGAAAGCGGTGCGGGTCGGCTTCGAGGTAGTAGCGGTCCTTGAACGTGCCGGGTTCGCCCTCGTCGCCATTGACCGCCATCAGCCGCGGACCGGGCTCGCCCAGCACCGAGCACCACTTGCGCCCGGTCGGAAAACCGGCACCGCCAAGCCCGCGCAACGAAGCGTCGTCGAGCGCCTTCAGCAAATCCTCCTTCGGCAATTCGCCGGAGCGCAGGCGTTTCAGCAGCGTGTAGCCGCCGCCAGCGACGTAGGCGTCGAAGTCGACATAGCCGGGCAAATGCGGGTGAGTGTCGCCGCCTTTCGCCGCCGCAAGCACATTGCCGACCGTGGCGTGATCGACGAAATGATGGCCGACCTCGGCGGCCGGCGCGGTATCGCAACGGCCGACGCAAGGCGCGCGCACCACGCGGATGCCGGGGCCGGCGGTGTCCTGCAAGTCGTGCAGCAGCTTTTCCGCGCCGAGCATCGCGCAGGTCAGGGAATCGCAGACGCGGATGGTCAGCGGCGCGATATCAGGCTCGCCTTCCTTCACGACATCGAAATGCGCGTAGAAGGTCGCGGTCTCGAACACTTCGGCGAAAGACAGCTTCATCTCGTCGGCCAGCGCCGCGAGATGGCTTGCGGAAATCTGATGATATCGGTCCTGGATCAGGTGCAGATACTCGATCAGGAGGTCGTGGCGCCGCGGCCGGTCGCCGAGCAGAAGCTCAACCTCATGCGCCGCCGTCGGATCGATCTGGCGGCCCTTGGGGGTCGATTTGGCCCGCCGCTGTCCTTCGCCCGGATGTTCGAACGAGCGGACCTTTTGCACGTCATGACTCATCGACATCTCGCTCCCGGCACGCTCCACGGAAGTCTAGTCCTTGGCATACCAAATGCCAAGGACTAACAAGCCGCTCGTTTCCGCGGTGATCCTGACGCGGACCGGGAGAATCGAGCGCCAATCCCATTGGGACACACGCCTCCGGCAAAGTCGATTCTTCGAACGTCGCGGTCGCCGGTGGTCCTCCCAGCGGTCCGCGAACCGTTGCGGTCAGGTCGGCTGCGGCGACGTATCACCCGCTTTTTCGATCAGAAAAACGATTCCGTGCTCGCCGCGTTCCGCAATCTCGACCCGATCGCCGGTCTCGCGGATCAGGTTCGGGATATCGATCACCGACAGCGGATCGGTGCAGCGCACTTCCAGAAAGTCTCCCGCCTGGACAGCCCTGAGCGCCTTCCGCGTCTTCAGCGCAGGCAACGGGCATTTGAGGCCGGTCAGATCGAGTTTCGTCGTGGTCATGTCGCGAACATGGCGAAGCGGTCCGGCACCGTCAACATCGGGCAACCCAGGAGTCTTTCAGATCAAACTGGCGTAAGCGAGAAAGCCGACCGTCTGGCCGGGCTCGACGCGCTCGATGGCCTCGCCCAGTTCGACCAGGCCATCGGTGTCCACGAGCGACGAGAGCAATCCCGCGCCCTCGCGCGGAAACTTGACCGCCTCGAGCTCACCAGTCTGGCCCTTGCGCAGATTGACCCTGATATATTCGCGGCGGCCGAGCTTCTTCCTGTAGGAGAATGCCGCGCGCAGCGGCATCGGAACCAGCGGCTGTAGCGCGGCGCCCGCCAGCGCCAGCACCGTCGGTCGCACCACATGGACGAAGGTGACGAAACTCGCCACCGGATTTCCGGGCAATCCGATGAACGGCGTGCCGTCGATGATTCCCATCGCGACCGGACGTCCGGGCTTGATCGCCATCCGCCACAGCACCAGCGCTCCGACGCTTTCGACGCTGGCCTTGACATGGTCCTCTTCGCCGGTCGAGACCCCTCCGGTGGTCAGGATCAGATCGTGCGCACCGGCGACCTTCTTCAAGCCGTCGGCGAGCGCTACGCGGTCGTCGCTGACGATACCGAGATCGCTGACGTCGCAACCCAGCCGCTTCAACATCGCCATCAGCATGAAGCGGTTGGAATCGAACAATTGTGCCGCTGCACGCGGGTTTCCCGGCGATACCAGTTCGTTGCCGGTCGAAAACACCGCGACGCGGATTCGCCGGCGTACATCGAGCTGGGTCAGGCCGAACGCCGCCGCCAGTGCGACGTCCTGCGGCCGCAGCCGTTGCCCCGCTGCGAGGGCCGGCGTGCCGATCGGAACGTCTTCACCGGCGGGACGCACGTTGGCGCCCGGCCGAAGCCCCGCCGGGAGAATGACCCTTCCCGGACCATCGCGGCGGACGTCCTCCTGCATGAACACCGTGTCGGCACCGTCCGGAAGCGGCGCGCCGGTGAAAACCCGCGCGGCGTGGCCTGGCTCGATGGCGCCGACCGCCGACGCGCCGGCCTGAACCCGGCCCGTCACCGGAAATGCCCTTTCCTCTCCGCGCGGAACATCGTCGCCGCGGACCGCGTAGCCGTCGACCGCGGAATTGGTGAAGGGCGGCAGCGGCAGCGGCGCGGAAATGCCGCTTGCGAGAATGCGCCCGTCGGCATCGCCCAAGGAAACCGTCTCGGTCTCCTGCACCGCCGTCACCCGCGCAGCGATAATCGCCACAGCGTCGTCGACCGACATCATCGGTCCGCCAAACGCGAAGCAATCGTCGGACAGTTGCGCCATCTCGGTTCTCCGGGCCGATGAAGCCGGCTTCATATCCAAGGCTGCTTTATATCCACCGGCCCGGAATGTCATGATATCAAACAGGCATGATCGAGACCGATAAAGCCCAGGTTCCCCTGATCGTGCCGGATCCGACCGATCGGCGGCTAACCGAGCGCGTAACCGGCACCGACCAGACCGGCACCGCGGTCGAGATCAGCGTTCCCGTCGAGCGGCCGCTGACGCTGTATCTGAACGCGCAGGAGATCGTCACCATGATGACGATCGGCGACTACCCGGAATATCTCGCGTTGGGCTATCTGCTCAACCAGAACATGCTGAAATACGACGATGTCGTCACCGAAGTGGAATACGACGACGACCTGCAGGTGGTTGTGGTGCGCACCGAGCGTCACACCAATTTCGAAGCGAAACTGAAGAAGCGCACGCAGACCTCGGGCTGCGCGCAGGGCACGGCGTTCGGCGACCTGCTCGAGGCCGTGGAAAGCGTGGCTTTGCCGAAGGCGGAATTGCGCACGTCATGGCTCTATCAGATGACGCACACGATCAACACGATGCCTTCGCTCTACCTCGAGGCAGGCGCGATCCACGGCTGCGTGCTGTGCAAGGAGGGCACGCCGGTCTGCTACACCGAGGACGTCGGCCGCCACAACGCCGTCGACAAGATCGCGGGCTGGATCTATCGCCACCGCGTCGATCCCGCCGACAAGATCCTCTACACCACGGGACGCCTCACCTCCGAGATGATCATCAAGACGGTCCGGATGGGTATTCCGATTTTGGTGTCGCGCTCAGGCTTCACGGCCTGGGGCGTCGAACTGGCACGGCAGGTCGGATTGACGCTGGTCGGACGTGCGCGCGGCAAGCGTTTCATCGCGCTGTCGGGCGAAGAACGGATCATCCACGACCAGAACCTCGCCTACGTCGAGGACGAATCCGCGCGCCACAAACGCAAGGGCGAAGATCGTGACGACTGAGATTCCACCGACGCCGGGCGTGCTGCTCGCCGGCGGCCTGGCGCGGCGGATGGGTGGCGGCGACAAGCCGATGCGCCTGATCGCCGGACGCACCATCCTCGAACGCGTGATTGCGCGGCTGCAGCCGCAATGCGACGGGTTGGTTCTGAACGCCAATGGCGATCCGTCCCGCTTCGCCGCCTTCGGCCTTCCCGTCATCGCCGACACGGTGAAGGATTTTCCGGGACCGCTTGCCGGCATTCTTGCCGCACTTGACTGGACGGCAGCCAATCGGCCGGGCGTCGAATTCATACTCAGTGCCGCGGCGGACTGCCCGTTCCTGCCGCGCGATCTGGTTGCGCGGCTGCATCACGCGCGCCTGGCGCAGGATGCGCAGCTGGCGGTCGCGGCGTCCGCGGGGCAGTCGCATCCGGTGATCGGATTGTGGAACGTCGCCTTGCGCGACGAGCTCCGCCACGCGCTGGTCGTGGAAGATGTGCGCAAGATCGACCGCTGGACCGCACGCTACCGACTCGCGACCGTGACGTGGCCGACGGATCGGCTCGATCCGTTCTTCAACGCCAACACCATGGACGACATCGCCGAAGCGGAACGGTTGGCAGAATTGGACGGGAGCATGGGGCATATTGGCGAGCTGAGAGACAATCACGATCACTGATTTGCCCAACACGGCAATCTCTCGCGAGAAAATTATTTCCGTTTATACGAAACGGAAAATCAGTTTATAGATTTGCCCGCCCCACCCGATTGAGGGGCGAGCGCACGTCACGAACGCGCGGTGGGATGCGGTGGACGCCGATTGCGTAATTGACGAGTGCGCATGAAGCGGACGGCGAAGTCGTGTGGTCCTGACACTGCAATGTAGGCGGATTGCGGCCCGAGGCGAAGGCGCCCGCCGTCGCTGCTGCGCGGCCTTGGCGTTGCACCCGGCTTCGCAAGCGTTTTCGTCGCGGCATGCCGCGCTGAAGCGTTCGCGAAGGCGGGTGGCGGAGAGGGGGGGATTCGAACCCCCGATAGGCTTGCACCTATGCCGCATTTCGAGTGCGGTACAATCAACCACTCTGCCACCTCTCCAGCGGCCCAGGTGATTTGCACCACCCGCGGTCGGGCGTGTTCTAAGCGAGGATGGCGGGCCAGACAAGGCGCTGCAATAATATTTCCGTCACGGCGGCGCGGGTCGGAGCTGATATCGCCGCACATGAAGAACATGCGTTGAAACAACGCACTAGCGCTCTGGCTCGAAACGGTCTGGCCATCGAGCTTAATGGAAGGGAGCGGAGATATGGAGCATCTGACGATTCGGGCCAACGGCGCGGCGTTCCATGTCGCGCGAACGGGGAGCGGCAGGCCGCTGCTCCTGTTGCACGGCTGGCCGGAATTCTGGCTGACCTGGGAGCCGGTGATGACTCGCCTGGCCAGCCGCTTCATGCTGATCGCACCGGACCTGCGCGGTTTCGGCAACAGCGACAAGCCTGACAGCCCTTTCGGTCCGGACCAGCATGCCGACGACATGCTGGCGCTGCTGGACGCGCTCGGCATCGGACAGGCGGGCGTCGTCGGCCATGACGTCGGCGGCGCGGTGATGCAGCCCCTCGCGCGCAAGGCGCCGCTGCGGCTGGCCGGCCTGTTGTTCTTCGATTTCGTCTATCCCGGCATCGGTCCGCGGATGGCCGCGCCCGACCGGCTGAACCACATCTGGTACCAGTCGTTCCAGCAGATGGAGATGGCGCCGGCGCTGGTCGGCGCGACGCGCGAGACGTGCCGGACCTATATCGGGCATTTCCTGCGCAACTGGTCGCATCGCAAGGCCGCCTTCGACGACGTGATCGAGGCCTTCACCGACAACTTCATGACACACGGCAACCTTGCCGGCGGCTTCGCGCATTACCGCGCGTCCCATGCCGGACGCGTGAGGATGATGCAGGGCGAGGCGTCGGCGCTGCCGCCGATCGCGGTGCCGACCTGCATCCGCTGGGCCGAGCACGATCCGCTGTTTCCCTACGCCTGGACCGACCGGCTCGGCGAGACCTTCACCGATCTCGATCTCGCGATGTTTCCCGGTGTCGGGCATTTCCCGCATCGTGAGGATCCGGATCGGGCGGCCGCTGAGATCGCGGGGTTTTTCGAGCGAATCAATTGGAAGTAGAATGAAGGTGGGACCGCCAGACGCGACAAAAAACTGGCGGTCCCGTGCCGCTGCTTAAAATTTACTGGCCGAGAAGTGCGGCTTCGACGGCCAGTGGGAGCGACGGACTGACGCTAGCAACCCCGGCCAAATCGGCAACGCGAACCCGTTCTTAACCTAACCGCTCAACCTTACCGCGCTGCGGTCAAGCGGCGATGGTTAACGCGAGTCTCACGCCTTGGCGTTTTCCTTGGCTTTTTCCTTGGTCTTCTTGGCCTTTTTCTCGCTCTTTTCGCTCTCGTCGCCGTCCTTGACCTTTTTCTCGTCCTTGCCGTTGTCTTTCTTGCGGTTGGTGAATCGGGCATTGCCGAGCCCGGTTCCGATCGTCAGCACGCCCCAGTGCGCGACGTCCTGCATGAAGGGGACTTCGGCGAGCCCCTGGGCGACGCCGTCATTGTGCATCACGATCGCGGTGTCGTGGCCGCCGATCTCGGGAATCGCCTCGACCAGGCTCGCCGGCAGGTTGAATTTGCTGCTCTCCCAATTGCCCGGCAGGTTTTGCGCGCCCTTCGCGATCGACCCGTCCGCGTTGATGACGCCGGGACAGGAGATGCCGATGAACGGTGCGAGCTTCAGGCCCTCGGCCTCTGCGGCGCCGATCAGATCCTTCAGCATCTTCACCAGCCGCTTCACCGCGCCCTCGCGCGTCGGCTCGTCGTCGGCATGGCGCCACAGCTCCGACTTCCAGACTTCCGCCTTCGACAAATCAGGCGCCTTCTTCCAGCGCGTCTCGACCACACCGCAGCGGATATTGGTGCCGCCGATATCGACCGCCAGGATGCTGTCATGGGCCTCGAAGATCCATGAAGGAGCCAGATGCAGCGTGCCGATCAGGCCGGCGTCATCGGGATGAAAGCGGATCGGCACCATGTCGATCTCGATATCCTCCGATGTGAGGATGATCTCGGTGCGCGCGATGGCGAGTTCGCCGAGCCGGCTTTCGCGAAAGCCACCGCCGACCACGATGCGCTCAGTGCCGGCCCAGGCCTTGGTCTTGAGGAAGCGCCGCGTCACATAAGCGAGCTCCTGCGCGAACTCCTCGATCGCGCTGTGCACGACGGCGGACGCCTCGGTGTCGTCGCCGACCAGCATCTCATCCAGCTTCTTCTTGCTGATCTCGTCCGACGGCTCGTCGCCGAATGGATCCTCGCCCGACTTCCGCAGCGGCTTGCGCCAGCGGTCGAAAATCTTGCGGAATGCGCCCTTGGAGGCACGGTCGCCGATGAATCCCTCGTCGTCCTTCAGCTCGATGTTGAAACTGTCGATATCGACGGATGGCAGCCGCGCGCCGCCATGCTGGGCAATGCCCGTGGTTGATAATGTGTCGTCAGCCATACGCCCTTGCGCCCTTGCCCGCATGAGGTTCCGTCCATTAACGGCCGGGAACCCAATTGGTTGCGTCCCGCGCTTTGGCCCGCGCGGGACGCAATTTTGGACGAGAAAGTCTTGGGCGACGTCAGGCTGCCGCAACCCCGTAGCGCGCCGCGGGCTTGCTGCGCGACAGGTTCGGCATCAGCTTCTGGCGAGCGCCCTCATAGGCCTGCCAGTCCGCGGCATCTGGCAGCGACGGCACCGTGATGACCTCACCCTGGTCGAGGCCGGCGAGCGCGGCATCCACCATATCCTCGGCCTTCATGACGATCTCGCCGGGCAGATGCTCGACCGGAGTGCCGGCGATGCCCCAGAATTCGGTCGCCGTCGCGCCCGGCAACACCGCCTGAACGCGGATGTTCTTGTCCTTGAGCTCATGCTGCAACGACTGCGTCAGCGCGACGACGAAGGCCTTGCTGCCGCCGTAGACGCCGTTGAGGATCTCAGGCGCGACGCCGACGATCGAGGCGATGTTGATCAGGGTGCCGCCGCCGCGCGCGACAAATCCCGGAACCGCCGCATAGGTCAGGCGCATCAGCGCGTTGACGTTGAGTGCAATCATGTCGCTCATCTTGTCGACGTCGGATACGAGCAGCGGCGCAGTCGCGCCGACGCCAGCGTTGTTGACGAGCACGGTGATGCCGGCATTGCTGCGCAGAATGGCTTCGATCCGGGACAGGTCGTCCCGCTTGCTGAGGTCGGCGGCAACGATCTCGATCGATCGGCCTGTCTCCTCAGACAGACGCTTCGCAAGCCCATCGAGGCGCTCGCGGTTGCGTGCGACGAGGATCAGATCGTAGCCACGCCGTGCGAGCCGGTCCGCATAGATGGCACCGATTCCGGACGACGCGCCGGTGACGAGCGCCGTTCCCTTGGCTGACTTGGTCATGTTGATCTCCTGTTTGACCTGGACGGCCGGTTTTGGCCGCTGTTCAGGTTGTAGAGACCCTTGCCTGCGTCTCAAATGTCATATATACACCTTTTCAGGACGCCGGCATGTGCGCGAGGGTTCCATGCAGAGGATCGGCTTCGTCATTTTTCCCGCCTTCCAGGTGATGGGCTTCACTGCCATCACCGCCTTCGAGATCGCCAATCTGGTGGCGGGCGAGCCGTTCTATGAAATCACGCTGCTGTCGGAGAATGGCGGCCCGATCCGATCGTCCGCGGGCTTCAATGTCGAGACCGAAGCCTTCAGTGACCGCAGCTTCGACACGCTGTTCATCGGGGCGGGCTCGGAGCTTCATCCGGCATCACCAACGCTGACCGCCTATATTCGCGGCGCCATGACGTCGTTGCAGCGCATCGCAGCGCCTTGCCTCGGCGCCTTCTCGCTGGCCGAAGCCGGCCTGCTCGACGGCCGGCGCGTCTCCACGCATTGGCAATACGCAGCCGAGCTGCAGGCGCGATTTCCAACGCTGAAAGTCGAGCAGGACCGCATCTACATCATCGACGGGCCGATCTGGACCTCGGCCGGCATGACCGCAACGATCGATCTGGCGCTGGCGATGGTCGAACATGATCTCGGCGTCGAGGTGGCCCGTTCGGTCGCCCGCAAGCTCGTCGTCTATCATCGCCGCGCCGGCGGACAGTCGCAGTATTCCGCGCTACTCGAGCTCGACCCGAAATCCGACCGCATCCAGAACGCGCTCCACTATGCCAAGGCGCACCTGCGCAACGAATTGTCCGTGGAGGAGCTGGCCGAGGTCGCGCGGCTCAGCCCGCGCCAGTTCAGCCGCGCCTTTCGCGCCGAGACCGGGCAATCGCCGGCGAAGGCGATCGAGCATCTCCGTGTCGAGGCGGCGCGCGAGTTGATCGGCGATGGCCGGCATGCCATGGACGAGATCGCGAACGAGACCGGCTTTGCCGACCGTGAGCGGATGCGGCGGGCGTTCCTGCGTGTCCTGGGCCAGCCGCCGCAAACCATCCGCCGCCACGCCAGGGCGGCCGCGCAGGCGTCAGCATAGAAGGCGAAACGGGCCAAAACTGCGCCAAATCCTTCATTTTCGGCCGGTTTTTGCCCCGCTTTTTCTTGACTCCTCACCGTTTGCGGCTATAAGTCCGCGTCATCCGGCGCGAGGATTTCTCGCGCCGCTTGTTTTTGCGCGAACAATCCAGGGAATTCGTTCCCCTCGCGCGAAAACTGAAACCCATAGCGACTGAACAAAAAGCCGACCCGGGCTACTCGTCCGAGGCTGGTATCGAACACGAAGGAATCAAACGATGTTCGCAGTCATCAAAACCGGCGGCCGGCAGTTCCGCGTCGTTCCGAATGATGTACTCGAGATAGGCAAGATCGCCGGCGAAGTCGGTACGATCATCCAGCTTGGCGAAGTTCTGGTGCTCGGCGGTGATACGCCCGTGCTGGGGACGCCCACCGTGGCAGGCGCGACCGTTGCAGCCGAAGTGCTGCAGCACAAGCGTGGCCCCAAGGTGATCGCGTTCAAGAAGCGTCGCCGCAAGAATTCACGCCGCAAGCGCGGCTATCGCGACGAGCTCACGGTGCTTCGCATCACCGAGATCCTCGCCGATAATGCCAAGCCGACCATCGGCCCGCGGCCGAAGCGGGAAAAGCCGGTGGCAGCGCCCGCTGAGGAAGCCGCATAGGCCTCTCGCGCCCAAAAAGTTGATCGTCACGCGGCAAATCCGCGTGACCAGAATTGAAATGATTCCGTCAAGGAATTGATTTAGAGATTCTAGCGAAGTCGGAGACGAGCCATGGCTCACAAAAAAGCAGGCGGTTCATCGCGCAACGGACGTGATTCCAAGGGCAAGCGCCTTGGCGTCAAGGCGTTCGGTGGCGAGCGCGTGATTCCCGGTAACATCATCGCGCGTCAGCGCGGCACCACCTGGCACCCCGGCCTTAATGTCGGCATGGGCACCGACCATACTCTCTTCGCCAAGATCGAGGGTCATGTCGAGTTCCGTGCCAAAGCCAACGGCCGCACATTCGTATCGGTCGTCCCGATGGCGGAAGCGGCCGAGTAGACGGTGGACAAACACGAGTCCGCCGGGTCCTGTTGAACCGGCGGAGTCGAAAAGGGCTCCAAGGGAGGCGGGACAACCGGCCTCCCTTTTTTGTTGCGCGGGTTCCAGTTCGACCGCGCGCAACATTCCAAGCGTTGCGTACCGTTTTCGCATCACAGGAGCCCGACATGCTGCAGGACATCCCGACCCCGACGTTGCGCGAGGCGAGAGCGTGCGTCCTCGAGACCGAACGGCTGACATTGCGCAAGCCGACGCTCGCGGACGTAAAAGCAATTGCCCATCTCGCCAATGATCGCCGCATCGCGGAGAACACCCGCCGGCTGCCGCATCCCTACAGCCAGGACGACGCCATCGATTTCGTGCGCGCGCTTGCCGAGGGCGGACGCGAGACGGTTTTCCTGATCGAGAACAATCATACGCCGATCGGAATGGTCGGCGTCGACTGGCGCGAGGCGACCCCGGCGGAACTCGGCTATTGGCTCGGCGTCGACCATTGGGGCCAGGGTTTCGGCACCGAGGCCGCACGCGCGGTGATCGATTATTTCTTTGAGGAATTCGATCTCGACCAGCTGATATCAGGCGCCCGCGTCGCGAACCCGTCGTCGCGCAACATCCTTGAGAAGTGCGGCTTCCAGTGGAGCGGCGTCGAGTTGCACCGCTTCGAGGCGCTGGGCTCGTCGAGCCCGGTGGACTGCTTCCGCCTGTCGCGCGGCGTCTGGGCCTCGCTGAAGACCTGGAGCCATTCGACGCGGCGGAACACTTGATCGTTACCCCCCCCTGGAGGGGGAGGGTCGACGCGAATGAAATGAGCGGCGGGGTGGGGTGACGGTCTCTCCACATCCAACAGTGCCCGAGTTGAGAGATCACCCCACCCCGTCTCGCACTTCGCTTCGCTCAGTTGCGAGCCGACCCTCCCCCTCCAGGGGAGGGTGATAGTCATGCCGGCGGGTTCACTGCCGGCTGCTGCCGCCCGAGCTGCTGCTCGCGCAGGAAGATATAGAGTCCTGCGCCGATAATGATCGCGGCACCAACGATCGTGGCCCAGGACGGCACGTCGCCGAACACCACAAAGCCGAAGATCACCGCCCAGACGATCATCGAATATTGATAGGGCACCACCACGCTCGCCGGCGCGAGCTTCAGCGAGCGGTTCACGCAGAGCAGCGCGGCGACCGAGATGATGCCGGCGGCGAAGAACAGCCCGAGGCTGCCGGCTGATGGCGTCACCCAGCCGAACGGCGACAGCGCGGCGCCCAGGATGAACGTGCCGCCGAATTGCGACGACGCCAGCACGATGTCGGGTGTCGATCGCAGCGATCGCGTGATCAACATCAACACCGCAAACGACAGGCTGCCGCCAAGTGCGATCATCGCCGGCCAACTGATCGTCTGCGACGAGGGCCTGAGCGCGATCAACACGCCGCAGAAGCCGACCAGGATCGCCGTCCAGCGCCGCCAGCCGACATGCTCACCGAGCACGAGGCCCGACATCGCGGTGACGAAGATCGGTCCGGCCAGATAATAGGTGATGACGTCGGCGAGCGGCAGATAGACGGTCGCGAGGAAGAACGCCGCGACCTCGAGCGTCGACAGTATCACCCGCAGCAATTGCAGCCAGGGGCGCTCGAGATGAAGGAAATCCGCGCGGCTCTTCCACACCATCGGCAGCAGCACCAGCAGTGCTGCGCAGGCGCGCAGCCACAGCAACTGCCCGACCGAATAGGTCGCGACCATGAATTTGCCCATCGCGTCGCCGAACGAGAACATGAAGATCGACAGCAGCATCAGCCCGATGCCGGCAAGCCGCGCGGATCGATCGTCATAGGAGGACAGTTTTGCGAACAGGCTCATCTTGCTCTTGTTGCCGCCGCGGATGAGTCGGGCCGGCTTTGCTGCCGGTTTTAGCGACGTGGCTGCGCAGGACAACCCCAGAGGCTGCAAATCGAACCAATTGTCGCAGTGCAGCGCCTGCGCTACCGGTAGATCAGCCGTCCAAAGAACAGCGCAGGAAACGCCGCATGACCGAGTTCGATCCTATCAAGCACCGCATGGTTGCAGCGCAGCGGTGGTTCGAGGATTTCGTGCTTGGCGAGCGCTTCGTGATCCCGAGCCGCACGCAAACATCGGCCGTGTTCGCCGCCTTCCAGACCGCGAGCGGCGACACCCATCCGATCCATTACGACGTCGAATATTGCCGCGCGCGCGGCATGCCGGACCTGCTCGCGCACGGCTTCCAAACCCTGGTGCACACGGCGCCCGGTGCGGGGCTGTTTCCCTATCTCGTGGAAGAGTCGCTGATCGGCTTTCTCGAACAGTCGAGCAAGTTCCTGAAACCCGTCTACGCCGGCGACACCATCTACCCCGCACTTGAGGTGATCGAGCTCGCACCTGGCCGTAGCACCGGCGTCGTGACGCTGCGCTCGACCGTGCACAATCAGCGCCGCGAACTGGTGCTGGAGGGGATGCAGAAGTTCCTGGTCCGGCGCCGGCCGGCGTAATCGCGCACCAAATGCGCTGAGGCCGCAAAAAGGCCCGAAAATTAAGGCTTTTCGCCAAAGTCAGGGCGCTTCAGGGTTGCCGCAGCGGCCCCCCTGCCCTAACTAGTAAAAATCATGAAATTCCTCGATGAAGCCAAGGTCTATATTCGCTCGGGCGACGGCGGCAATGGCTGCGTCGCGTTCCGGCGCGAGAAGTTCATCGAGTTCGGCGGCCCGTCCGGTGGCAATGGCGGCCGCGGCGGCGACGTCATCATCGAGGCCGTCGACGGCCTGAATACGCTGATCGATTACCGCTACCAGCAGCACTTCAAGGCGCCCAAGGGCACCAATGGCATGGGCAAGGACCGCCACGGTGCCAACGGCAAGCCCATCGTGCTGAAAGTGCCCGTCGGCACCCAAGTGTTCGATGAAGACCGCGAGACGCTGCTGCACGACTTCACCACGCTCGGTGAGAAGTTCGTGCTGGCCGAAGGCGGCAATGGCGGCTTCGGCAATGCGCATTTCAAATCCTCCACCAATCGCACGCCGCGCAATGCCAATCCCGGCCAGACCGGCGAAGAGCGCTGGATCTGGCTGCACCTGAAGCTGATCGCCGATGCGGGTCTGGTCGGCCTGCCCAACGCCGGCAAGTCGACCTTCCTGTCGGTCGTCAGCGCGGCAAAACCGAAGATCGCTGACTATCCCTTCACCACCCTGCATCCGCAGCTTGGCGTGGTGAATGTCGGCGGCCGTGAGTTCGTGCTGGCCGACATTCCCGGCCTGATCGAAGGCGCGCATGAGGGCGTCGGCCTCGGTGACCGCTTCCTCGGCCATGTCGAACGCTGCCGCGTGCTGCTGCATCTGATCGACGCGACCTGCGAGCATGCCGGAAAGGCCTACAAGACCGTGCGCACCGAGCTCGACGCGTATGAGGGCCAGCTCGCCGACAAGATCGAGATCGTCGCGCTGAACAAGATCGACGCGGTCACGGCGGAAGACCTGAAGAAGCAGAAGGACCGGCTCAAGCGGGTGGCGAAGAAGACGCCGCTGCTGATCTCCGGCGTCACCGGCGAAGGCGTGCCGGAAGCGTTGCGCGCGCTGGTCGAGGTGATCGGCGAGGCGCCAGTCTCGAACAAGGCCAAGGGCCAAGCGGAGCCGTGGGCGACGCCGGGACCGTAGGGTGAACCCTCCTACGTCAGCCACTTCCAAAGTCTTGATGTGGCGCGTATTGCTTCCATCACTTGTTTTCCAGACCCAAACCCATGCAACGCCCCGCGCTCAAGAATTTTCGTCGCATCGTCGTCAAGGTCGGGTCGTCACTGCTGGTCGACTCGCAGGCCGGCGAGGTGCGCGCGTCCTGGCTCGCGGCACTGGTCGATGACATCGCCAAACTGCACAAGGACGGCCGCGAGGTCATGGTGGTGTCGTCGGGCTCGATTGCGCTCGGCCGCAGCCGCCTGAAGCTACCGCGCGGACCGCTGAAGCTCGAGGAGAGCCAGGGCGCCGCCGCCGTCGGTCAGATCGCGCTGGCACGGATCTGGTCGGAGGTACTCGGTCATCACGGCATCGGAGCCGGCCAGATTCTCGTCACGCTGCAGGACACCGAAGAGCGCCGCCGCTATCTCAACGCACGCTCGACGATCGCAAAGCTGCTCGAATGGCGCGCGGTGCCTGTGATCAACGAGAACGACACGGTCGCCACCAACGAAATCCGTTACGGCGACAACGACCGCCTCGCCGCCCGCGTCGCCACCATGGCGAGCGCGGACCTCCTGATCCTGCTGTCCGACATCGACGGCCTCTACACCGCGCCACCCGCGGCCAATCCCGAAGCAAGGCTGATCCCGATCGTCGAGAGCGTCACCTCGGAGATCGAGGCGATGGCGGGCGCCGCTGAATCCGAATTGTCGCGCGGCGGCATGTACACCAAGATCGAAGCCGCGAAGATCGCGACCACCGCCGGCACCCACATGCTGATCGCCTCCGGCAAGATCGAGCATCCATTGCAGGCGATCGCCGACGGCGGCCGCTGCACCTGGTTCCTCACCCCGGCTAACCCGGTAACCGCGCGAAAACGCTGGATCGCGGGCTCGCTGGAGCCCAAGGGCACGCTGACTATCGACGCCGGTGCGGTGAACGCGCTGCGCGCGGGGAAAAGCCTGCTGCCGGCCGGTGTTGTCAGGGTCGACGGCCAATTCGCGCGCGGCGACGCCGTGGTGGTGCGCGGCCCCGATACCCATGAGATAGGCCGCGGCCTCGTCGCCTACGACGCCGAGAACGCCGAGAAGATCAAGGGCCGCTCCTCGCCTGATGTGATGGCCATTCTCGGGACCAGCGGCCGGTCCGAAATGATCCATCGCGACGACCTGGTGGTGGGCCCGGCGGGCACCTTCCCGGCCAAATAGGCCCAAATAGCCTATTGGGCCGATCGGCCGGCGGCCGGACGCCATCTGCCATACCGGTTCCGCGCCTCGCCAACCCCTCAATTGTCATGCTAGAACATGGCCTTAATCTAAAGCTGGGACGTCCATGACCGCGCCTCTGAAGGCGATCGACGGCAACGCCGATCTCTCCGCCCTGATGACCGACCTCGCCGCCAAGGCGCGCGCCGCGGCGCGTGTGTTGGCGTTGGCGTCGCCGGAGCAGAAGAACCGGGCGCTCGCGGCCATTGAACGTGCGATCCGCAGCAACGCGCCAGCCATCCTCGCCGCCAATGCCGAGGATGTCGCGGAGGCGCGTGCAGCCGGCATGACCTCGGCCTTCGTCGACCGCCTGACGCTGACGCAGGCACGCGTCGACGGGATGGCCGACGGCGTTGCAACCGTGCGCGAGATTCCCGATCCGGTCGGCGCCGTCACTGAGAGCTGGCAGCGGCCGAACGGGATGACGATCGAGCGCGTGCGCGTGCCGCTCGGCGTGATCGGCGTGATCTTCGAAAGCCGTCCCAACGTCGCCGCCGATGCCGGCGTGCTGTGCCTGAAGTCGGGCAACGCGGTGATCCTGCGCGGCGGCTCTGACAGCTTCCGCTCCTGCCGCGCGATCCATGACTGCCTGGTGCAGGGCCTGCGCGAAGCCGGCCTGCCGGAAGCCGCGATCACCCTGGTGCCGACGCGCGACCGCACAGCGGTCGGGCTGATGCTTACGGGATTGAACGGCGGCATCGACGTGATCGTGCCGCGTGGCGGCAAGAGCCTGGTTGCGCGCGTCGAGGCGGAAGCACGGGTACCCGTGTTCGCGCATCTCGAGGGCGTCAACCACGTCTATGTCGATCGTTCGGCCAATCTCGACATGGCGAAGAAGATCGTGCTCAACGCCAAGATGCGGCGCCCGGGCGTCTGTGGCGCTGCGGAGACCCTGCTGGTGGATCGCACGGCTGTTGCGACGAGCCTGAAACCGCTGATCGAGACGTTGATCAATGCCGGCTGCGAGGTACGCGGCGACGACATTGTGCAAGGCGTTGACGCCAGGGTGAAGCCTGCGTCGGAAGAGGATTGGGATACCGAATACGAGGACGCGATCATCTCGGCGAAGGTCGTCGATGGCCTCGATGAAGCGATCGCGCATATTCAGAATCACGGCTCGCATCACACCGATGCGATCGTGACGGAAGATGCCGCGGCCGCACAAAGATTTCTCGGCGAGGTCGACTCCGCGATCGTGCTGCATAACGCCTCGACGCAGTTTGCCGACGGCGGCGAGTTCGGCTTCGGCGCCGAGATCGGGATTGCGACCGGCAAATTCCACGCCCGCGGCCCGGTCGGCGCCGAGCAACTGACGAGCTTCAAGTATCGCGTCCACGGCACCGGACAGACGCGGCCGTGATCATTCCCCGACGCGGGCGGTAGAGCCATTGCAGCAAGCTCCGACCGCGCAGCGACCCGCAGCCCGCGCCATTCCGTTCTACACCAACGGCATGCGCATCGGGCTGCTCGGCGGCTCCTTCAATCCGCCGCACGCCGCGCATCGCGCCATCAGCCTGTTCGCGCTCAAGCGTCTGCAGCTCGATCGGGTCTGGTGGTTGTTGACGCCGGGCAATCCGCTGAAGGATCACAACGGCCTGCACGCGCTCGCCGAGCGCGCCGAGGCCGCGCGCCGCACCGCCGATGACCCGCGCATCGACATCAGCTGTCTCGAAGCTGTCATTGGTACGCGCTATACGGTCGACACGATTATCCACTTGCGCCGCCGCGTCTCCGGCGTGCACTTTGTCTGGATCATGGGCGCTGACAACCTTGCGCAATTCCATCGCTGGAAAGACTGGCGGCGCATCGCCTCGGATGTGCCGATTGCCGTGATCGACCGTCCGCCCGAAAGTTTCCGCGCGCTTGCCGCACCGGCCGCGCAGGCGCTTGCGCGCTATCGCATGCCCGAAAATCAGGCGATCCGGCTGGCTGATCAGCCGGCGCCGGCCTGGGTGTTCCTGACCGGCATGAAATCCAAGCTGTCTTCGACCGGCCTTCGGAACCCGGACGGGAGCTGGAGGACGGCGTAAAGGGTTACTGGAATGTTGAAACCATTAACCCCACATGCGTAGAATGGTGCGTGGGCGCCGAGGATTCGGTCCCCGCGATACAGTGAAAGGAATGGTCCCTGGCCACATCTGTATTGTCAAAGTCTGTTTTACCCGAGGTTCCCAAGACTTCAGGTCTTAAGACTGCGCGTAAAACATCGACGAAAACCGCGGCCTTGAAGGCGCAACCCGACGCCGACAAGACCTTGAACCTGATCCTCTCCCGCCTCGACGATATGAAGGCGGAAGAAACGGTCACCATCGACCTTCGCGGCAAATCGGCATATTCCGACTACATGATCGTCACCTCGGGCCGGGTCAACCGGCACGTCGGCGCGATCGCGGAAAATGTGACGAAGGGCCTGAAGGAAAACGGCATCAAAAGCGTCCATGTCGAGGGCTTGTCCAATTGCGACTGGGTGCTGATCGATTCCGGCGACGTGGTCGTGCACGTGTTCAGACCCGAGGTGCGCGAGTTCTACAATCTCGAACGATTGTGGACTCAGAACCCGGTCGCGGCAGTCTGAGTTTCGTGAGGCCGATGCGAATCGGCTGAGGCGCATGGTAACGTGCGCTGATGCGCCTTGTCGTGATCTGCATCGGCCGTTTGAAACAGGGTCCGGAACGGGAGCTCGCCGAGCGCTACCGCGAGCGCTTCGACGATATCGGCCGCAAGCTCGGCTTTCGCGGCCTCGACGTCCATGAAATTGCGGAAAGCCGTGCGCGCGATGTCAGCGCGCGCATCGCCGAAGAGGCCGCCGCCATCTCGGCGCTGCTGCCCGACAAGTTCACACTGGTTGCGCTCGACGAGCGTGGCAAGAGCATCGATAGCGCAAGCTTTGCCCGGCAGCTCGGCCGCTGGCGCGACGATGGAAGCGCAAACGCTGTCTTTACGATCGGCGGTGCGGACGGACTTTCGCCTGAATTGCAGCGCAAGGCTGCCTTACGTATTGCGTTCGGCTCGGCGACCTGGCCGCATCAAATGGTCCGCATCATGCTTCTGGAACAGATCTATCGTGCCGCGACCATTTTGGCCGGCCACCCCTATCACCGCGCCTGAGTGCCGTGATGGACAATCGAGAACGCTGAATAAACCGGATGCAGCACAAGCGGGACATGCTTTCATACCCCGACGCCATCAGGCGCGGTTGGCTGCCTGTATCGCTCCTTTCAATTGCCATGCTCGCCGCGAGTCCACCGGCGCATGCGCAAGCGATACCGCCCGCGCAACAGGCCGCAACACCGCCAGACATCATCAAACAGCGCGAGCAGGAGCTCGAGGCCGCGCGCGAGCAGCAGCGCAAGGCGGCCGAGCTGCAGGAGAAGCTGAAGGCCGACATCACAGCGATCGGCCAGGACCGCAGCAAGCTCAATCAGCAGTTGATCGACATCGCGGCCCAGGTGCGCAGCGTCGAGACCCGGATCGGCGAAACCGAGATACGCCTTCAACCGCTCGACGGCCGCGAGCGCGAAATCCGCACCTCGCTCGATTCACGCCGTGCCGAGATCATCGAGGTGCTCGCGGCGCTTCAACGCGCCGGGAGGCGCTCACCGCCGGCGCTGCTGGTGCGGCCCGAGGACGCGCTGCAATCGCTGCGCACGGCGATGCTGCTCGGCGCAGTGGTGCCGGAATTACGCGGCCGCGCCGAGAAGCTCGCGACCGACCTTGGCGAGCTGGTCGCGCTCCGCAAGACCATCTCGACCGAACGCGACGCGCTGTCGCGTGACCGCGACAAGCTCAAGGACGACCAGACCCGCCTCGCAGCCCTGGTTGACGAGCGGCAGCGGCAGCAGAGCGCCGCCGAAAAGGACATGGAGACAGAAGGCGCCCGCGCCATTGCGCTGTCCAAGCAGGTCGACAGCCTGCAGGGCCTGATCGCCAAAATGGAACAGGATCTCAAGAGCGCCGCCAAGGCCGCCGCCACGGCAAACCTCCAGGGTGCGCCCGCGACGGTCAACGGCAAGCCGAATCTGGGGGCGTTCAAGGACCAGGGCCGGCTCAGCCCGGCGGTTGCCTTCGCCTCGGCCAAGGGCCTATTCGCCTACCCCGTGAATGGCGCCAAGATTCGCGATTTTGGCGGTTCCGACGGGGCTAGCGGCGTACAAAAAGGCATTTCTTTGGCAGCCAAGGCCGGCGCGCAGGTCACAACCCCGTGTGACGGCTGGGTCGTTTACGCCGGTCCTTTCCGCAGCTACGGACAACTCTTGATCCTCAATGCCGGGGGCGGGTATCATGTCCTGATCGCCGGGATGGAGCGGATTTCGGTAAACATCGGCCAGTTTGTGCTAACGGGAGAGCCGGTCGCGACCATGGGGTCCACGTCCCAGGTTGCATCCATTCTAGCGACCAATGCGAGCCAGCCAGTGCTCTATGTTGAGTTCCGGAAAGACGGCACTCCAATCGATCCAGGTCCATGGTGGGCCGCAAATGAAGGCGAAAAGGTTCGCGGATGATGCGCAAGACTTCTGTAATTCTCCTCAGCGCCGCCACCGGTGCGGCACTGACACTGTTCATCACGCAGCCCCGCGCGGTGCTGATGGGATCGAGCGCGCGCGCCGCAACGTCTGACACCTATCGCCAGCTCAATCTGTTCGGAGACGTATTCGAGCGCGTGCGCAGCGACTATGTCGAGAAGCCCGACGACTCGAAGCTGGTCGAGTCCGCGATCTCGGGCATGCTGTCCGGCCTCGATCCGCATTCGAGCTACATGGATGCCAAGAGCTTCCGCGACATGCAGGTGCAGACCCGCGGCGAGTTCGGCGGCCTCGGCATCGAAGTCACGATGGAAGACGGCCTGATCAAGGTCGTCTCGCCGATCGACGACACGCCGGCCTCGAAGGCCGGCATCATGGCCAACGACATCATCACCAATCTCGACGACGAAGCCGTGCAGGGCCTGACGCTGAACCAGGCCGTCGAGAAGATGCGCGGTCCGGTCAACACCAAGATCAAGCTCAAGATCATCCGCAAGGGCCAGGACAATCCGATCGACGTCACGCTGGTGCGTGACAACATCCGCGTCCGCTCGGTGCGCGCGCGCGTCGAGACCGACGATATCGCCTACATCCGCATCACCACCTTCAACGAGCAGACCACCGAAGGCCTGAAGAAGGAAATCGCCAATCTGCAGGCCCAGATCGGTGACAAGCTGAAGGGCTATGTCATCGACCTCAGAAACAACCCCGGCGGCCTGCTCGAGGAAGCCGTCACGGTCTCCGACGCGTTCCTGGAGCGCGGCGAGATCGTCTCGACCCGCGGACGCAACGCCGAGGAAACCCAACGCCGTGCCGCCCATCCGGGCGACCTGACCAAGGGCAAGCCGGTCATCGTGCTGATCAACGGCGGTTCGGCATCGGCCTCCGAAATCGTTGCCGGCGCGCTGCAGGACCACAAGCGTGCGACGCTGGTCGGCACGCGCTCGTTCGGCAAGGGCTCGGTGCAGACTATCATCCCGCTCGGCTCGGGCAACGGCGCGCTGCGCCTGACCACGGCGCGCTACTACACGCCGTCGGGCAAGTCGATCCAGGCCAAGGGCATCGTGCCCGACATCGAAGTGCTGCAGGACGTGCCGGACGAGCTGAAGGCGCGGACCGACACCAAGGGCGAGGCTTCGCTACGCGGCCATCTGAAGAACGATGGCGACGAAAAGACCGGCTCGCAATCCTACGTGCCGCCGGATGCGAAGGACGACAAGGCGCTGAAGATGGCCGACGACCTACTGCACGGCATCAAGTCGACCGCGAATGCGACGCCGCCGGCCGCGCCTTCTGCCGCGCCCGGTGATAAGGCCGCGGCGGACAAGCCGGCCGAGAAGTCCTCGAACTGATTCGATCGATCCATTTGGCGAAAAGGGCGGCCCTCGGGCCGCCCTTTTTGTATCTCGACCTCGCCGGCGTTCACCGGGCTCTGACGGGGCCCGCGGTCCGCGCGCGGGAACGCGCCGCATCGTGCTATCGTTCGCGCTGTTGATTCGGGGAGGATCATGGCAGAGGCGGCCGACGAACTGAGCACGCCGCTTGGGCAGCAGACCGTGAGCAAGACGCGCCGGCTCCGCCTGCCGTTCACGGCGATGCAGGCGCTTGCCGTGCTGCTTGGGCTTGTGCTGGTCGGCTTCGTCGGCGTTGCGCTGTTCAACGACAATCCGCTCGGAGGCGAGCCGGTTGCCCATGTCGCGCTCCGCAAGGTGGAGACCCCCGCGGCGGCCGACAAGCAAGCGCCTGCCGCCCTGACTGAGCCGGCAGCCAAATCCGCCGCTCCCAAGTCGCCGGCGGCCGCCGGCGACGCCAAGACCGTGACCATCATCGATGGCTCCAGCGGCAAGCGACAGGATGTGGTGATCGGCGCCGGCGATCCCGCCGACAAGACCGACAGCGACGCGCCGCCCGCGATGATGACGGGCATCGACCAGCGCCTGCTGGAGAAATCGCGCTACGG
Source organism: Bradyrhizobium sp. LTSPM299 (assembly GCF_000938235.1). Taxonomy (NCBI): domain Bacteria; kingdom Pseudomonadati; phylum Pseudomonadota; class Alphaproteobacteria; order Hyphomicrobiales; family Nitrobacteraceae; genus Bradyrhizobium; species Bradyrhizobium sp. LTSPM299. The sequence goes on along the minus strand of NZ_JYMU01000091.1, from coordinate 48,781 downwards.
CATGATCCCAGTGGTCGCCGATGGCCTGAAACCCTTCACGGTCTATGCGGCTGACGCCGACCGCGCCAAGGCCGCCAGGATGCCCGTGGTTGCGATTGTGGTCGCAGGCCTTGGCGTCGGCGCCGCCAAGACCGCCGACGCCATCGTGAAGCTGCCGGCGGCCGTGACGCTGGCCTTTACGCCCTACGGCGCCGACCCCGGCAAGCTCGCCGAACGCGCCCGATCGCAGCGCCACGAGATCCTGCTGCAGATCCCGATGGAACCGTTCGACTATCCCGACAATGATCCGGGGCCGCAGACCCTGCTGACCTCGCTCAACAGCGAGCAGAACCTCGATCGCCTCTACTGGCACCTCAGCCGCCTGCAGGGCTATGCCGGTATCGCCAATTTCATGGGCGCCCGCTTCGTCGCGACCGACCCCATGATGCAGCCGATCGTCCGCGAGGCGGCCAAGCGCGGTCTTGGCTACTTCGACGACGGTTCCACCCCCCGCAGCGTCGCCCAGTCGCTGGCCGCGGGCCAGGCCATGCCGTTCGCCAAGGCCGATTTCACCATCGATGCGGTGCCGACCTCGGCGGAAATCGACCGCACGCTGGTCAAGCTGGAGACGCTCGCCAAGGAACGCGGCACGGCCGTGGGCGTCGCCTCGGCCCTGCCGGTCTCGATCGAGCGGCTGGGCGCCTGGATCAAGACCCTGGAGTCCAAGGGCATTATGCTTGTGCCATTGACAACGGCCATGCTGAAATCAAAATCAGGCTAAAGATCAATCCGTTGGTGCGACTTCAGGCCTTGCCGGGGGGCGGGTCGGCGGCCCCAAGAGTACGAGGTATCGGCGGCATGGCACGTTACGAAGACCTGCCCTATCGGACCTGTGTCGGCATCATGCTTTTGAATGCGGCCGGACTAGTGTTCATCGGGCGCCGCGCGGGCGGCGTCGAACATGTCGACGAGACCCATGTCTGGCAGATGCCGCAAGGCGGCGTCGATCCCGGCGAGGACACGTTTCAGGCCGCCAGGCGCGAGCTTTACGAAGAGACCAGCGTCAAATCGGCGGAGAAGCTCGGCGAGGTCCCGGACTGGCTGATCTATGACATCCCGCGCACCGTCGCGGGCCGCGCCTGGAAGGGTCGCTATCGCGGGCAGCGGCAAAAATGGTTCGCCCTTCGCTTCACCGGCAAGGACAACGAGATCAACGTTGCCAATCCCGGGGGCGGGCACAAGGCGGAGTTCGTCACCTGGCGCTGGGAGCCGATGAAAAATCTTCCCGATCTGATCGTGCCGTTCAAGCGCCCGGTCTATGAGCGCGTGGTGAAGGAATTCGCCGGACTGGCGGCCGAATAGCTACCGAAGCAAACGCCACCATGTCATCAAGCAAGCCCTATCGCCCTAATGTGGGTATCGCGCTGTTCAACGCTGCAGGACGCGTGCTGATCGGCCATCGATTCAAGGATGACGGGCCGGAGTTCGTCCTGCCCGGCCTCGATTGGCAGATGCCGCAAGGTGGCATCGACGCGGGCGAGGACCCGCGTCAGGCGGTCATGCGCGAACTCTGGGAAGAGACCGGAGCCGTCAGCGCCGACTATCTCGGCGAGACCGATTGGATGAACTACGAATTCCCGCCCTATGACGAGCCTTCGCACCAGCTGGCGAAATTCCGTGGACAGCGGCAGAAATGGTTCGCGCTGCGGTTCACCGGACGCGATGACGAGATCGACCCGCTGACGCCGCGCAACGGCCAGCCCGCGGAGTTCGATCAATGGCGCTGGGAGCGCCTCGACCGCGTCGCCGATCTCGTGGTCCCGTTCCGCCGCGACATCTATCGCGCCGTCGCCGCGCAGTTCGCCGAATTCGCGGGCTGATTAGTTCGGGCCGACGGTGAATGGCCCAATCGCGATCACGTGGCAATCGCTATCGCGCTTGACGCAATCGCCAAGCGCGGCATTCACGGCCGTGGTCTCGTCGGCCGCCTTCAGTCCGAGCCCGGGTCGCCCCTGCGTTCCGACCGCGACCGCGTTCCAACCCGATGTCGCCTCGGCAAGCTTGTGCGCGATATCGCCCCGCTCGCGCGGCGTGATCACCGAACTGTCTTCTGCCTTGAAGAATCCGGTGACGCGCAGCGTCGTCGGGATCGGGACGACAAACACGTCATCAACGGTCACGATCATGCAGGGGACGCCGGCGAGTGCGCCGCAAGCCTGCAGGTTCCGCCGCGTCGATTCTTCGAGTGTGTCCATGCCGGAGTTGAAGAAGAACTGGCCGCCCGGCCCAAGCGCGATCGTTCTCGATTTGCGCCCCGGCGCGAAGAGGCTCTCAAGGCGATTTCTGCCGGGTTCGCGCAGCATCGGCACATCCTTTGATGCGAACGGCTTTTCAACCAGCGAATCACGCTTGACCCAGGGCAGCGGCGGCAGCGGCGGTCCGCCGTGCGCATACACCACCGTGTTGCCGACTGCGTAAAGCTCGCACTTGCGCGTCGTGCCGGCATTGTCGGCGCGCTTCTGGCACTGCTCGAGCGCCGTGGTCTTCGCGGTATCCTCGTTCACCTGCCCCGCGATCCAGCCGATGAAGCCGTTGAGGTTGATGGCAAGAGCCTTGGCGTCGCCCGCCCCCGCATATTCAGTGGCGAGAAGGACGCGGTTACGGTCGCTGATGAAGGGAATGTTGTCGGCGGTGAAATGCTCACCTGACGGAATCGACGTCGGCGGAGCCGGTGTTGGAGTGGGCGCAGGCGACGATGTGACCAACGGTGTTGACGAGGGCGTTGGCGCCGGCGCGGCCGATGGCGTGGGCGCCGACGTCGTTGCGTTGCTCGCCACCATCGACGGCTTCGTAACCGATGTCTCCAGCTTGGTGTAGTAGAGAAAGCCGCCGACTCCGATCCCCGCGAGCAGGACCAGGGTCGCAGCCACGGGCCACATCCAGGCGGGCGTATTGGCCGTGCCCGGCTTGATAGGCTTCTTGACTTGCGGGGTCCCGTAGGTGCCGTCCTCGCGCCGCATCGCCACCATGTAAGCATGCACGGGGGTCGGGATGTTCTTCACCTCCTGCGCGCCGATGTCGGCGAACTGCACCGACAGCTTGTTGGCGACCTGCTCATGGACGGCGCGCGACACGCAGATGCCACCGACCTCGGCGAGGCCTTCGAGCCGCGCAGCGATATTGACGCCGTCACCGAGCAGATCGCCGTCGCGCTCGACCACATCGCCGATGGTGATCCCGATGCGGAACGACATCTGCCGGCTCGACGGATAGGCCAGGTTGCGCGTGCGCAGGCTCTCCTGGATGTCGATCGCGCAGCGCACCGCTTCGACCGCGCTGGGAAACTCCGCGAGCACCGCATCACCCGCGGTGTTGAAGATCCGGCCGCCGTACTTTGCAATGAAGTCGTCGGTGACCTGACGATAGGAGGCGAGCCGCCGCAGCGTCTCCTCTTCGTCCTCCGCAACCAGTCGGCTGTAGCCGGCAATATCGGCCGCGAAGATCGCCGCGATCTTGCGTTTCATGAAAACCCAGCCTCGATCTCTAATATGCCCTGCAGAATGCCGTCAGAAGCTCCCGGGCGCAACAAGCATTCAGCGCCCGCCAGGGGTCTGGCGAGCGCTGAATTTGTTCGGGATTCAGTTGATGAACGGTTCGCCTAGAGCGTTTTCGAGCGAAGTGGGTACCGGCTCGCGTGAAGAAAACGCGTCAAAACAAAAATCTAGAGATTCGGTTCTGATTCAATCAGAACCGAAAGTGCTCTAGTGCATGGCGGTCGTGTTGAGCTCGTTCTCGATGCTCTTGAAGTGATCGAGCCGCTCGATTGCGTTGTCGAGCTCGGAGCCTTCCTTCTCGGCGAGCTTCTCTTCCATCCCCTTGATGGTCTCAGAGAACTTCGTCCGATCGAGATCCGCAATCGCGGTCGCGACGTCGGCGAGCACGGTGAGGCCCTTGTCCGACATCTCGGCAAGACCGCCGAGCACGATCACCTTCTCGCGCTTGCCGGCAGTGATGATCGTCAGGATGCCCGGGCGAACCGCAGCGACGACCGGCGCATGTCCGGCGAGGACGCCGAAATCGCCTTCCACGCCGGGGACGTCGACCTGATCGACCTCGCCGGAGAAGGCGAGCTTTTCGGGAGAGACGAGATCGAAGTGGAAGGTAGTCATGTAAAACCTGCGAATGGGGAGTAGCGAATGGGGAGTGGCGGAACAGGAGCAGCTATTCGCTACTCCCTATTCGCCATTCGCCTGTCTTACGCCGCCTCGGCGGCAAGCTTCTTGCCCTTTTCGACGGCTTCTTCGATGGTGCCGACCATGTAGAAGGCCGCTTCCGGCAGATGATCGTACTTGCCCTCGCAAAGGCCACGGAAGCCCTTGATGGTGTCGGGGAGATCGACGAACTTGCCCGGCGAACCGGTGAAGACTTCGGCGACGAAGAACGGCTGCGACAGGAAGCGCTCGATCTTGCGGGCGCGGGCCACCGCGATCTTGTCCTCTTCCGACAATTCGTCCATGCCGAGAATGGCGATGATGTCCTGCAGTGACTTGTAGCGCTGCAACACCTGCTGGACCATACGGGCAGTGGTGTAGTGCTCCTCGCCGACAATGTGCGCCTGGAGCATGCGCGAGCTGGAGTCGAGCGGGTCCACCGCGGGATAGATGCCCTTTTCCGAAATCGCGCGATTGAGGTTGGTCGTCGCATCGAGATGGGCGAACGTCGTCGCCGGCGCCGGATCGGTGTAGTCGTCGGCAGGCACGTAGATCGCCTGGATCGACGTGATCGAGCCCTTGGTCGTGGTGGTGATGCGCTCCTGCATCGCGCCCATGTCGGTCGCGAGCGTCGGCTGGTAACCCACCGCCGAAGGAATACGACCGAGCAGCGCCGACACTTCCGAGCCGGCTTGCGTAAAGCGGAAGATGTTGTCGACGAAGAACAGCACGTCCTGGCCCTGGTCGCGGAAGTGCTCGGCAACCGTCAGGCCGGTCAGACCGACGCGGGCACGGGCGCCGGGCGGCTCGTTCATCTGGCCGAACACCAGCGCGCACTTCGACTTCACGCTCGGATCCGGATTGTGCGGATCGGCATTGACCTTCGATTCGATGAACTCGTGATAGAGGTCGTTGCCTTCGCGGGTTCGCTCGCCGACGCCGGCGAACACGGAATAACCACCGTGCGCCTTCGCGACGTTGTTGATCAGTTCCTGAATCAGCACGGTCTTGCCGACGCCGGCGCCGCCGAACAGGCCGATCTTGCCGCCCTTGGCGTACGGCGCGAGCAGGTCGACGACCTTGATGCCGGTCACGAGAATTTCCGCTTCAGTGGACTGCTCGGTATAGGTCGGCGCTTCCTGGTGGATCGCGCGCATGCCCTCGGCCTTCACCGGACCGGCTTCGTCGATCGGCTCACCGATAACGTTGATGATGCGGCCGAGTGTACCTTCACCGACCGGCACCATGATCGGCGCTCCGGTGTCGGAGACTTGCTGACCACGAACCAGACCTTCGGTGGTGTCCATCGCGATGGTGCGCACCGTCGATTCACCGAGATGCTGCGCGACTTCGAGCACCAGGCGGTTGCCGCCGTTCTTGGTCTCGAGCGCGTTGAGAATCGCCGGCAGGTGGCCTTCGAACTGCACGTCGACGACGGCGCCGATGACCTGGGTGACGCGACCGTTCTGATTGGCTGCTGTAGCCATGGACTGTTCTCCTTCGAAAATCTGCCTTAGACCGCCTCGGCGCCGGAGATGATTTCAATCAGCTCCTTCGTGATCATGGCCTGGCGGGTCCGGTTGTAGATCAGGGTTTGCTTGCGAATCATTTCGCCGGCGTTGCGGGTCGCGTTGTCCATCGCGCTCATCTGAGCACCGTAGAACGAGGCGTTGTTTTCGAGCAGCGCACGGAAGATCTGCACCGCGAGGTTACGCGGCAGCAGACCGGTGAGAATCTCGTCCTCTTCCGGCTCGTAGTCGTAGGACGTGGCCGGACCAGCGTGCGCCGCAGGCGCCGCCACTTCCAGCGGGATGACCTGCTGTGCGGTCGGGATCTGCGAGATCACCGACTGGAAGCGCGAGTAGAACAGTGTGCAGACATCGAATTCACCGGCGTCGAACCGCGCCAGTACCTTCGTGGCGATGTCCTCGGCGTTGACGAAGCCGAGCTGACGCACCGAACGCAATTCGAGATGCTCGACGATCTGCCGATCGAATGTGCGACGAAGCTGCTCATAACCCTTGCGGCCGACGCAGAAGAACTTGACCTCTTTGCCTTGCGCAATCAGCGAATTTGCCCGCTCGCGCGCGAGGCGCACGATGGCCGAGTTGAACGCGCCGGAGAGGCCGCGCTCGCCGGTGCAGACCAGGAGCAGGTGCACCTGATCCTGGCCGGTGCCAGCCAGGAGCGGTGGCGCACCCGGCGAGGCACTGGCAGCGGCGGCGATGTTGGAGATCACCGCGTCCATCTTCTCGGCGTAGGGCCGTGCCGCTTCGGCAGCATTCTGCGCGCGGCGCAGCTTCGAGGCTGCGACCATCTGCATGGCCTTGGTGATCTTCTGCGTCGCCTTGGTCGAGGCGATGCGGACCCGCATGTCTTTCAGTGACGCCATTCTTCGTCCACCCCGGCGATCCGACCGCTGGGGTCAGTCGCAAGCCTCTCTGTTCGTCACGCCCGGCGAGCCGCCGGGCGAAGCCGTTAATTATGCAAACGTCGCCTCAAGCAAACGTCCTCTTAAGCAAACGTCCTCTTAAGCAAACGTCTTGGCGTAGCCTTCGACCACCGACTTCAGCTTGGCCGCGCTGTCGTCGGAGAGATCGCGACTGTCGCGGATCGCGTTGAGGATCTCGACGTTCTTGCCACGCAACAGCGACAGCAGGCCGTCCTCGAACGCGCGCACCTTGTTGAGCGGGAGCGGATCGAGATAGCCGTTGGTGCCGGCCCAGATCACGCAGACCTGCTCTTCCATCTTCAGCGGCGAGAACTGCGGCTGCTTCAGGAGCTCGGTCAGGCGCGAGCCGCGATTGAGCAGGCGCTGCGTCGAAGCGTCGAGATCGGAGCCGAACTGCGCGAACGCCGCCATTTCGCGGTACTGCGCGAGCTCGCCCTTGATCTTGCCGGCGACCTTCTTCGTCGCCTTGGTCTGTGCCGACGAACCGACGCGCGACACCGACAGACCGACGTTCACCGCGGGGCGGATGCCCTGGAAGAACAGGTCGGTCTCCAGGAAGATCTGGCCGTCGGTGATCGAAATCACGTTGGTCGGAATGTAGGCCGACACGTCGTTGGCCTGGGTTTCGATGACCGGCAGCGCGGTCAGCGAGCCCGAGCCATGATCCTTGTTGAGCTTGGCCGCGCGCTCGAGCAGGCGGGAATGCAGGTAGAACACGTCGCCCGGATAGGCTTCGCGGCCCGGCGGGCGGCGCAGCAGCAGCGACATCTGGCGGTAGGCGACGGCCTGCTTGGACAAGTCGTCATAGATGATCACGGCATGCATGCCGTTGTCGCGGAAGTACTCGCCCATGGTGCAGGCGGTGAACGGCGCGATGTACTGCATCGGCGCCGGATCCGACGCGGTGGCCGCGACGATGATCGAATATTCGAGCGCGCCCTGCTCTTCGAGGACCTTGACGAACTGTGCGACGGTGGAGCGCTTCTGGCCGATCGCGACATAGACGCAATACAGCTTGAGGTTCTCGTCCGGCTGCGCGTTGAGCGGCTTCTGGTTCAGGATGGTGTCGAGCGCGATCGCGGTCTTGCCGGTCTGGCGGTCGCCAATGATCAGCTCGCGCTGACCGCGGCCGATCGGAATCAGCGCATCGATCGCCTTCAGGCCGGTCGCCATCGGCTCGTTCACCGACTTGCGCGGAATGATGCCAGGCGCCTTGACGTCGACGCGCTTGCGTTCGGTGGCCTGGATCGGGCCCTTGCCGTCGATCGGATTGCCGAGCGCGTCGACGACGCGGCCAAGCAGGCCCTTGCCGACCGGCGCGTCCACGATTGCGCGGGTACGCTTGACGGTCTGGCCTTCCTTGATCTCACGGTCGGCGCCGAAAATCACGATACCGACGTTGTCGGTTTCGAGGTTGAGCGCCATGCCGCGCGTACCGTTCTCGAACTCGACCATTTCGCCGGCCTGAACGTTGTCGAGGCCGTAGACGCGGGCGATACCGTCACCGACCGACAGCACCTGTCCAACTTCAGTGACCTCGGCTTCCTGGCCGAAATTCTTGATCTGGTCCTTGAGGATCGCGGAAATTTCCGCGGCGCGGATGTCCATCAGCCTGCCTCTTTCATCGCATTCTTGATCGAATTGAGTTTGGTGCGAAGCGAACTATCCACCATGCGGCTGCCGAGCTTGACCACCAGGCCACCGATAATGGAGGGATCGACCTTCACGTTAAGCGCGACGTCCTTGCCCGTCACTGATTTCAGTGCGGTCTTCAGCGCGTCGAGATTCTTGTCGTTGAGCTGTTCGGCGACCGTGACTTCCGCAGTCGCCTCGCCCTTGTACTTCGCCACCAGCGCGCGATAGGCCCGGATCACATCGGTCACGGCGAACAGCCGGCGATTGGCGGTGAGCACTTTCAGGAATTTTGCCGAGATGCCGGTAATAACGGCCTTGTCGAGCACTGCGGTCAGCGCCCTTGCCTGGGTGTCCGCCGAGAACACCGGGCTACGTACAAGACGACTGAGGTCAGCGCTCTCTGTGAGCAAGGCCTCGAATCGCTCGAGATCGGCCTTCACCTCATCGACGGATTTTTCGTCGCGCGCCAACTCGAACAAGGCCGTCGCGTAACGACCGGACACTCCCGAAACGGACGGATCTTCAGCAGCCACGAGCTCGCTCTTTTTTGCTGTCAAATTCGCAAGGGAAAAACCGTCGCCACCAAAGCAGCGCCTAGCGATCCAAGCCCTTGGAATTCAAGCGGGACTTCGATTTTCGACCGGCACAGGACGTGCCGGGATCGTTAAAATCGCGGCTTTGCTAACATAGCATACGCGCAGGTGCAACATGACGGCACGCGTCGGCGCTGCCTTGTCGCATGGGCGCTTGGCGGCTGTCGCCACTGGCCGAATCAGAAAATTCTGCGCGCGGGAATTTGCTGCCACAGATCCAGCTTTCATCCGACCCGGATTGGTTCGAGCAAGAATTTGCATGGGCCCATGAGCGAGCGCGCAGGAACCAACAGCGGTCCCAAACTCCATTTGGCGAATACTTACCGAAAGCTTACTGCCGCACCGATAATCAGTATTGTTAAGTATTGTATTGGTTAACGATTAGTTAATGACCAAGATTACGGAACTTCGTTCGAATACCCCGCGAGGTAACAAGATGTTTCAACCCGAGACAATGCGGAATTACTGCCCAATTCACGCCGCAATGCGCAACCAAACGGCCTTGGTCAACTATGGGACGGGGGTTCCACTTGCCGCGTTCGCGGCAATACTGTCTGAGGGTCTTAATCAATGGCGAATATCAAGAAGGCGGTACTGGGAAATATAACCCAGTCGCGTACGGCGCTTGCTTTTGTTGCCGCAACTCTCCTGGTCGGCGGCAGCGTCACCGAGGCGTCGGCGAAGTCCAGGCACCACCAGCGCTATCATCACCATCACCACCACGCTCGGGCCGAAAGCTCGTTCTGGCAGGACGCCAACGCCTCGATCGCCCAGCCGACCGGCGGCGGCCACATGTTCTCGGGGATGGCTTCCTTTTACGGCAATGAGTCCGGCAGCCGCACCGCTTCCGGCCAGCGCTTCAACCAGAACGCCATGACGGCGGCCCATCGCTCGCTGCCCTTCGGCACCAAGCTCCGCGTCACCCATGGTGGCCAAAGCGTCATCGTCACCATCAACGATCGTGGCCCGTTCGTCCGCGGCCGCGTGCTCGACCTCTCCACCGGCGCAGCCCGTGCCATCGGCCTGACCGGAGCCGGCGTCGGCCGTGTCACCGCCGAGGTCGTCTCCTAAGGCGTTTTGCGTTTCCGTTTCTGCTTCAACACATTCGGTAAGCGTTGCGTAGCGTAACGGTCGCGGTACTTTCCGTGCCCAACAAAAGCCTGCCGTCGCCAATGACGGCAGGCTTTTTTGTCACTGTCGTTGCGACGGAAGCAACTCTGGCGGAATGGGAACAAGCCTACCGCTGGGGTCGCGAAACCGAACCTTGCCATGCCACTCCGTGTCAAGCATGCCCACCAAATCCCTGGCAAGAGCCTGCCAACCAGTGCCTTCGCTGAGATCGTAGACACCGATCGCAATGCCCCTGTCGCCCTTGAGCGCGGCGTATCCTAGAGAGGCCCAGTATTGTTCTTGAACGCTGATGAGCACGCCTTGTTCAGTGCAAGCACTGAGACTTAAGACCTCGACCTCCGGCCTGCTTTCACTCGAATTTCGGAACGACAGACCGCGCGATATCCCGAACTGCTCGATAAGCTGCGCAAACCTCGACCGGTCACCTGCGGCAATGTCGAGATCGATATTGGCTTTCGTCGAAACCGATCTACGTCCATCTCTGAAAGGATTATGGCACGAGCGGTCCATGGTGATACTCGGGAGTGCGAACACGGCTGCCGAAGCCGTTATCGCCGCTACCACAAGCAAGATGCCAATGCGCCGCTGTCCGCGCGTGGGCCTGACTGGAACAGGATCGGTGACCATGAGCACACCGGACCATCTCAGCGTCAGCCAGAAGACCAGCCCACCCGCCGCTCCGAGGGCCCCGCACATCCCCAGCACCTTGAAATAGTCGAGCCAGCCAGCCAAGGTTCGGAATACCGTCGATGATCGTAGCGACGCCATCGGCCGACGCCGAAGTCTTTGAACCAGGACTCATCGGCCAAGCGAAAAGACCGACGGGAGCTGCGCCGATAAGAGCGGCACCAAGGACGGCGGCACTTAGTCGCTTCCACTGTTTCGCGCGGTAAAAAAGTGCGACCGGAAAACCCAGAATGATCGAATGTCCCAGCGTGATGCCGAAGGCTGTCGGCAAAATCATAGAGCTCGCGGAAGCCCCCGCAACGAGCAGAGCGGGTGCAAGCGCTCCAAATAGTATGGCCGCAATCCAGGGAAACATCGACCACTCTCACGGTCCGGATGGTCGGTTCGTCTTACAGGTTAGGAAGCACGCAGGGAATCACAAAAAGCTCTGCGGATCGACATCGACCTCTAGCTTCAGATTGCCCTTGGTCTTGGGACCTGCGGCCAGCCATTCGCGCAAATATTGCGACAGGTCGACATTGCGCAGCGACTTCACCAGCAGGCGGAAGCGATAGCGTCCCTTGATGACCGCAAGCGGCGCTTCGGCGGGGCCGAGCACCTGGATCCGCTCATCGAGCGGCGCGACGGAAGCAAGCCTGCGTGCAAAGCCTTCGGCCGTGGGACGGTCGCCGGCGGAAATGATCAGGCTCGCCAGCCGACCGAACGGCGGATAGCCGGTGCGTTCGCGGATATCGATCTCGCTGGCGTAAAACGCCTCGCGGTCGTTCGCGATCAACGCCTTCATCACCGGATGCTCCGGCTGGTGGGTCTGCAGATAGCCGACGCCGCGGCCCTGATCGCGGCCGGCGCGGCCGATCACCTGGTTCAAGAGCTGGAAGGTCCGCTCGGCGGCACGCGGATCGCCGTTGCTTAAGCCCAGATCGGCATCGATCACACCGACCAGATTGAGCCGCGGAAAGTTGTGCCCCTTCGCCACGAGCTGCGTGCCGATGATGATATCGACGCGCCCCGCGGCAATCTCGTTCAACTCGCTGCGCATGGTCTCGATCGAGGTGATGAGGTCGCTCGACAGCACCATGGTGCGCGCCTCGGGAAAGACGATCGCCGCCTCCTCCTGCAGGCGCTCGACACCGGGACCGACGGCAACCAGCGATCCCTCGGCAGCGCAGTGCGGACAGATGTTCGGGCGCGGCATCGAGAAGCCGCAGTGATGGCAGACCAGCCGCTGGCGGAAGCGATGATCGACCAGCCAGGCGTCACAGATCGTGCAGGCGAAGCGATGACCGCAGGCGCGGCACAGCGTCAGCGGCGCATAGCCGCGGCGGTTGAGAAACAGCAACGCCTGCTCGCGGCGCTCGATCGCGTAACGGATCTGCTCGACGAGCGGGGGTGAGATGAAACGGCCGCGCGGCGGCGGCGCGCGGCGCATGTCGATCGCCTCGATATGCGGCATGTGTTGACCGCCGAACCGCGACGGCAGCGCCACGCGCTGGTAGCGCCCCTTGCGCGCATTGACCTCGCTCTCGACCGACGGCGTGGCGGAGGCCAGTATGATCGGTATCTTTGCGATATGCGCGCGGACCACCGCCATGTCGCGCGCGTGATAATGCGCGCCTTCGTCCTGCTTGTAGGCCTGGTCGTGCTCCTCATCGACGATAATGAGCCCGAGATCGGCATAGGGCAGGAACAGCGCCGAGCGGGCCCCGATCACCACCGGCGCCTTGCCTTCCGAGATCGCCGCCCAGTTGCGCGCGCGCGTGCGCGGCGTCAGTTCCGAATGCCATTCGAGCGGACGTACGCCGAAGCGCCGCGCGAAGCGATCGAGGAACTGGCCGGTCAACGCGATTTCCGGCATCAGGATCAGCGACTGTTTGCCGCGCCGGATGTTTTCGGCGATCGCCTCGAAATAGACCTCGGTCTTGCCGGAGCCGGTGACGCCATCAAGCAGCGCGACATGGAAGCTGCCGCTGGCAGCCAACGTCCGCATCGCATCGACTGCACTGCGTTGCTCGCGCGAAAACTCCGGTAGCGTGTACGACGGATCCGGCGCTGGCGGTACCGGCGGCGGCGGCATCGCCTCGACCGTCAGCGTGCCCTCATCGACCAGGCCGTCGATCACGCCGGAACTGACGCCGGCCTCCCGCGCCGCCTCCGACTTGCCGTGCAGCAGCCCGTCCGACAGCACGTCGATCGCCCGACGCCGCGCGGGGGTCAGGCGCCGCGGCGGTTCGCCGACCAGACGCACACCGAGGCGCGTACGCTCGGGCCCGAGATTCTCGCCCATGCGCAAGCTCATCCGCAGCACCATGCCGCGGGCCGACAGCGTGTAAGTGGACACCCAATCGACGAGCTGACGCAGTTCCGCCCTCAACGGCGGTACGTCGAGCTTTTCGCCGACGTCCTTGAGCCGGTTGTGCAGCCGAGGATCGGGACTCGCATTCTCGGCCCACACCACCGCGACGACCTCGCGTGGCCCGAGCGGAACGCAGATCACGTCACCCGGCGCGAGTTCCATGCCGCGCGGGACGCGGTAGGAGTAGGTCTGGTTCAGCGCGACAGGCACCAGCACATCAACGACGCGAGTCGCCGATGCGGAGGCCGTGCTGCTGCGCGTGGGGTGGTCCATGGGATCAGAACTTCGGGATCAGAACTTTATCGCCTTAGCGAAGGGTAAACGAAAGAAGTGCGATATAATCAGGAGAATCGCAGCACCAATAGCACCATGGCGCGGACAGATCAGCCAATTCAACCGGTCGAACTCGACTGCGCCGACGAGACCGTCACGCTTCAGATGACGCGCTGGCTGTCGCATCTGCGCGCCGAGCGGCGGCTGTCGCCGAAGACGCTGGAGGCCTATGCCCGCGACGTGCGCCAATGCCTGACCTTCCTGGCCGGGCATTGGGGTGCACGGGTTTCGCTTGCGAGCTTTGCCGCGCTCGAGGCCACCGATGTCCGCGCCTTCATGGCGATGCGGCGCGCCGACGAGATCGGCGGACGATCGCTGATGCGGGCGCTGGCGGGGTTGCGCTCGTTCGGGCGCTTCCTGGAACGCGAAGGCAAGGGCAAGGTTGGCGCGCTCTCGGCGATTCGCGCGCCGAAAGTGGCAAAAAGCTTGCCGAAGCCGATCCACATGGACGCGGCAAAGCGTTTCACGGACGCCGACGAGCGCGCCGGCGAAACGCGCGAGACCTGGATCCTCGCGCGCGACGCAGCCGTCATGGCGCTGCTCTATGGCTCTGGCCTGCGCATCTCGGAGGCGCTGGGACTGAAGCGCCGCGACGTGTCGAAGCCCGGCGAAGGCGACGTGCTCATCGTCACCGGCAAGGGCAACAAGACCCGCATGGTGCCGGTGCTGCAGAACGTGCTGCAACTCATCGCAGACTACGCCGCAATCTGCCCGCATTCCCTGCCGCCGACCGGCCCGATGTTTGTCGGCGCGCGCGGTGGCCCCTTAAGCCCGCGAATCATCCAGCTCACCATGGAGCGGCTGCGCGGCGCGCTCGGTCTGCCCGACAGTGCAACGCCGCACGCACTGCGGCACTCCTTTGCCACGCACCTGCTCAGTCGCGGCGGCGACTTGCGCGCGATCCAGGAATTGCTCGGTCACGCGTCGCTGTCGACGACACAGATCTACACCGGTATCGACAGCGAACGCCTGCTCGAAGTCTACCGCTCCGCACATCCGCGCGGCTGAAGCGCTTGGACTAGCAGCTCGCGCCGTTCATATTCATCGGTCCGTCACATGCGGCTCGGCCCTTGCGTTGAGGACCGCATTCGGCAATCGTGTGCGGGTCTCAGCCGGAGGGGGAATCATGAGCGCACATGAGAGTATGGAGCACGCGGAGCATGCCGAGCATGCTTCCAGCGAGAACAAGAAGATCGCACTGCTGATCGCCGTGATTGCACTCTGCCTGGCGCTGTCGGAAACGCTCGGCAAGGGTGCGCAGACCGAATCGATCAGCTTGAATGTCGAAGCTTCCAACCTGTGGGCGTTCTTCCAGGCCAAGAGCATTCGCCGCACCACCGTGCAGACCGCCGCCGAGCAGGGCAAATTGAGCCTTGCCACTGCGCCCGACGATGCCGCCAAGGCGGCGCTGCAGAAGCAGATCGACGACTGGCAGAAGACTGCGACGCGCTATCGCTCGGAGCCGGAGACCGGCGAAGGTTCGGAGCAACTGTCCGAACGCGCCAAGCACGCCGAGCATGAGCGCGACGAGGCGACGGCGAAATATCACCACTTCGAACTTGCCTCCGCCGCCTTCCAGATCGCCATCGTGCTGGCGTCCGCGACCATCATCACGGGCATCGCCGCGCTGGCGTGGGTGTCGGGCATCCTGACGCTGGCCGGCATCGCGGTAACGCTGCTGGGCATGGTCCAGCCGCACTTGCTGCCACTGCACTAAGTTTGGAAGAGCGGCGCTCGCCGCTCGACAAGCACTCAGCGCGCCTGATGCACGCTTTTGCGGAAGCGTGCGATCAGGCGCAGCATGCGTGCCGACCAGCCGTCACCGTCGCCGCGCAGCATCTCGACGAGACGCCGCTTGACGGGCTCGACCATTGCGGTGGCCCTGGCGCGCATCGCCATCACGAAATCATAGAGTGTCTTGAACCAGCGCATTTCCAGCAGCTTCGGCCGGGTCACGTCGAAGATGAAGGCGGTGACGCCGACGCCGAGGAATTTCGCGAACACGATGGTCGAGATCGCAGCCAGCCAGTATTCGTGCGTCAGCAGCCACAGTCCGACCAGCTTGAGCGGAAACAGTGGGATGAGCGGCACGACGAACACGATCAACGTCATCGCCGGCGACAGCGAATCGACCCGCTCGGCCAGCCATTGCTTGAACGTGCGCAACGGGATCCATGCGACCGCGCGCGCCACGATCGGCTCGAGGTGATCCCATAGCCAAGCCTCGATCAGGAAAATGATCGCAAGCAGGATCCAGAACGGCTGAAGCAGGCGGCGCAGCATCGATGTCATCTCGACCCGGCGGACGCCGGATATCGATCACATATGGATGGCGCGTTTGCCCACCGCAAGCGCGGCTTCCTTGATCGCTTCCGACCGGGTCGGGTGGGCGTGGCAGGTGCGCGCCAGATCTTCGGCAGAACCGCCGAATTCCATCAGAACGCAGGCCTCGTGGATCATTTCGCCGGCTTCCCGGCCGATAATATGCACCCCGAGCACCCGGTCCGTCTTCGCATCTGCGAGAACCTTCACGAAGCCGTCCGTGGTCTGGTTGACCTTGGAGCGGCCATTCGCGGTAAACGGAAACTTACCGACGGTATAGGCGACGCCTGCCTGCTTGAGCTCTTCCTCGGTCTTGCCGACCGACGACACTTCCGGCGTGGTATACACAACGCCTGGAATAACGTCGTAGTTCACATGGCCGGCCTGGCCCGCGATGATCTCCGCGCAGGCCACGCCTTCGTCTTCCGCCTTGTGCGCCAGCATCGGCCCGGCAACGACGTCGCCGATCGCGTAGATGCCCTTCACATTGGTCGAGAAATGCGCGTCGATCTCAACGCGGCCGCGGTTGTCGAGCGCGACACCGGCTTCCTTGAGCCCAAGGCCCTCGGTGTAGGGCACGCGGCCGATGCAGACCAGCACGACATCGGCTTCGATCGTCTCCGGCGCGCCGCCCGCAGCCGGCTCGACCTTGGCAAGCAGCGTCTTGCCCGACGTATCGACCGCCGTGACCTTGGCACCCAACTTGAACGCGAATCCCTGCTTCTCGAGGAGGCGCTGGAATTGCTTGGCGACCTCGCCGTCCATGCCGGGCAGGATGCGGTCGAGGAATTCCACGACGGTGACCTGCGCACCGAGGCGATGCCAGACCGATCCGAGCTCGAGTCCGATCACGCCGGCGCCGACGATCAGGAGCTTCGTGGGCACCTTGTCCAGCGACAGCGCACCGGTCGACGACACGATGCGCTTCTCGTCGATCTCGATCCCCTTCAGCCGCGCGATGTCCGAGCCGGTGGCGATCACGATGTTCTTGGTCTCGACGATCTCGGTCTTGCCGTCGCCTGCGACCTCGACCTTGCCGGCACCGACGATCTTGCCGGTGCCTTTGAGGACGTCGATCTTGTTCTTCTTCATCAGGAACTCGACGCCCTTGACGTTGCCGTCGATGCCCTGCTGCTTGAAGTTCATCATCGCGGGCAGATCGAGCTTCGGCGCCGAAACGCTGACGCCCATTTTGGCGAAGGAATGCGCGGCTTCCTCGAACATATCGGAGGCGTGGAGCAGCGCCTTCGAGGGCATGCAGCCGACATTGAGGCAGGTGCCGCCGAGCGTCGCGTTCTTCTCGACGACCGCGACCTTCATGCCGAGTTGCGCCGCGCGGATCGCGCAGACGTAACCGCCGGGTCCGGTGCCGATGACGACGAGATCATAAGAAGCCATGATGGAAATCCTGTAGCTAATTTCTGTGACAGCAGTTAGCGACCACCCGACACGTCGAGGATCGCGCTCGTGACATAGGAGGCCTCGTCCGACATCAGCCAGACGATGGCGTTGGCGATCTCATCTGCGGTGCCGACGCGCTTCATCGGCACCATATGGGCGAGCCGGTGCGCGCGGTCGGGCTCGCCGCCGGCGGCGTGGATGTCGGTGTCGATGAGTCCCGGCCGGATACCCGCGACGCGGATGCCCTCACCCGCGACTTCATGGCCAAGGCCGACCGTGAAGGAATCGATCGCGCCCTTGGAGGCGGCATAGTCGACATAGGTGTTCGGCGCACCGAGCCGGGCCGCGACCGAAGAGAGGTTGACAATAACGCCGCCCTTGCCCCCATGCTTGGTCGACATGCGCCTCACCGCCTCGCGCGCGCACAAAATGCTGCCAGTGACATTGACCGCCATCATTTGCTGGATTCGCTCGGCCGACATCTCGTCGACCCGCACACCGCTCTTGCCAACAATGCCGGCATTGTTGACTAGCGCCCCGAGAGTCCCGAAGCCGTCGGCCGCCTTGAACAGAGCCAGAATGTCCTGCTCGCTACCGACGTCGCACTTTACCGCGATCGCCTTGCCGTTCTTGGCCTCGATCGCGGACACGACCTCGTTCGCGGCCGCCTGGTTGGACGCATAGCCGACCACGACACGATAACCGCGTGCGGCGGCGGCAAGCGCGGTGGCGCGGCCGATGCCGCGACTGCCGCCGGTGATGACAACAACCTTATCCGTCACATTGATCCCCAAGCGTGTACGCCAAACCGACCGTGACGCCCGAACCGATCGGACGTCACACGCGCCATGACCTCAGAGATCCAGCACCAGCCGCGCCGGATCTTCCAGGCTCTCCTTGACACGCACCAGGAAGGTAACGGCTTCCTTGCCGTCGATCACGCGGTGATCATAGGACAGCGCCAGATACATCATCGGGCGGGCCTCGATCTTGCCGCCGACCACCATCGGCCGCTCCTGGATCTTGTGCATGCCGAGGATGGCTGACTGCGGCGCGTTGAGGATCGGCGTCGACATCAGCGAACCATAGATGCCGCCATTGGTGATGGTGAAGGTACCGCCCTGCATCTCGTCGATCTTGAGCTGACCGTCGCGGGCGCGGCGGCCGTAGTCCGCGATCGACTTCTCGATCTCGGCGATCGACTTGTGATCGCAATCGCGCACCACAGGCACGACCAGGCCACGGTCGGTGCCGACCGCGACGCCAACGTGATAGTAGTTCTTGTAGATCAGGTCGGTGCCGTCGATCTCGGCGTTGACGGCGGGGATGTCTTTCAGAGCCTGCACACAGGCCTTGGTGAAGAAGCCCATGAAGCCGAGCTTGACGCCGTGCTTCTTCTCGAACGCGTCCTTGTAGTGCGCGCGCAGCGCCATGACGTTGGTCATGTCGACCTCGTTGAAGGTCGTCAGCATCGCGGCGGTGTTCTGCACATCCTTGAGGCGGCGGGCGATGGTCTGGCGCAGCCGCGTCATCTTCACGCGCTCTTCGCGTGCGGCATCATCGGCCGGCGAGGCGCTGCGAACCTGCACGGCGGCGGCCGGCTGATTGACCGGGGTCGGCGCCGAGGCGGCCTTCTCGATCGCAGCCAGCATGTCACCCTTGGTGACGCGACCGTCCTTGCCGGAACCGGGAACCGTGGAGGCATCGACACCACTCTCGGCGGAGAGCTTGCGAACCGAAGGCGCAAGCGGCGCATCGGTCGGCGGCACCTTCGGTGCGGCGGCAGGAGCCGGCGCAGCAGCAGCTGAAGCGGGAGCCGTCTTGGTGGGAGCAGCGGCAGCCGCAGCAGGTTTGGCCGCGACGGCGCCGTCGTTGATCTGGCCCAGCAGCGCGCCGACGGCGACTGTTTCGCCATCCTTGGCGATGATCTCGCCGAGCGTACCGGCAACCGGCGCCGGAACCTCGATCGTGACCTTGTCGGTCTCGAGCTCCACCAAGGGTTCGTCCACCGCGACGGCATCACCGGCCTTCTTGAACCAGCGTCCGATGGTGGCCTCGGTCACGGATTCGCCGAGCGTTGGAACGCGAATTTCAGTCATGGTCTTTTCCTCAGATCAACCCTGCAGTCATGAAACTTGTGCGGCCACCGTCCGCCAAAGCGGACGATCCAGGACTCCGTGACGACAGCGAGAGGGGCTGGATGACGCGGGGTACTGGATGCCCCGCTCCAGTGTGCAATTGCGCACAAGGCGGGGCATGACGGAGTGAAGGTTTTTAGTTCAGCGCTTCGTCCAGGAACGCCTTGAGCTGCGCCAAGTGCTTCGACATCAGGCCAGTCGCAGTCGCAGCCGATGCCGGACGGCCGGCGTAGCGCGGACGCTTGTTCGGCGCGTTGATCTGGTTCAGCACCCATTCGAGATAGGGCTCGATGAAGTGCCACGAACCCATGTTGCGCGGCTCTTCTTGGCACCAGACCACCTCGGCGACCTTGAAGCGCCCTAACTCCTGCACCAGTGCCTTCAACGGCACCGGATAGAGTTGCTCGATGCGCATCAGATAGATGTCGTCGACGCCGCGCTTCTCGCGCTCCTCGTAGAGATCGTAATAGACCTTGCCCGAGCACAGCACGACGCGACGGATCTTGTCATCCGGCTGCAGCTTGATCTTCTCGTCCGGCTGCATCTGCGCGTCATCGTACAGGATGCGGTGGAAGGTCGCGCTCTTGCCGAGTTCGTCGAGCCGCGACACCGCGCGCTTGTGACGCAGCAGCGACTTCGGGGTCATCACGATCAGCGGCTTGCGGATTTCGCGATGCAGCTGGCGCCGTAACGCGTGGAAGTAGTTCGCCGGCGTGGTCGGATAGACCACCTGCATGTTGTCTTCGGCGCACATCTGCAGGTAACGCTCGAGCCGCGCCGAGGAGTGCTCCGGACCCTGCCCTTCGTAGCCGTGCGGCAGCAGGCAGACGAGGCCGGACATCCGCAGCCATTTTCGTTCGCCCGAGGAGATGAACTGGTCGAACAGCACCTGCGCACCGTTGGCGAAGTCGCCGAACTGCGCCTCCCACATCGTCAGTGCATTCGGCTCGGCCAGCGAATAGCCGTACTCGAAGCCGAGCACCGCTTCTTCCGACAACAGCGAGTTGATAACCTCGTAATGACCCTGGTCACCGCCGAGATGGTTGTACGGCGTGTAGCGGCTTTCGTCCTCCTGGTCGATCAGCACCGAATGACGCTGCGAGAAGGTGCCGCGCTCGGAGTCCTGGCCGGACAGGCGGACGTGACGGCCTTCCTCCAGCAGCGAACAGAATGCCAGCGCCTCGCCGGTCGCCCAGTCGATACCGACACCGGTGTCGATGGCCTTGGCGCGATTGTCGAGGAAACGCTGGATGGTCTTGTGGACGCGGAAACCGTCCGGCACTTTGGTGATCTTGCGGCCGATGTCCTTCAGCACCGGAATATCAACGCCGGTAACGCCGCGGCGGGCGTCTTCTTCCTGGTCTGCAATCTTGAAGCCCGACCATTTGCCGTCGAGCCAGTCGGCCTTGTTCGGCTTGTAGCCGGTACCGGCCTCGAACTCGGCGTCGAGGCGCGAGCGCCAGTCGGCCTTGGCTTTCTCGACCTCGCCCTCGGTCATCACGCCTTCGGTGATCAGCCGCTTGGCGTAGATCTCCAGCGTCGTCGGATGCGAGCCGATCTTCTTGTACATCACCGGCTGGGTGAATGCCGGCTCGTCGCCCTCATTGTGGCCGTGACGACGGTAGCAGAACATGTCGATGACGACCGGCTTGTGGAATTTCTGCCGGAACTCGATCGCGACCTTGGCCGCGAACACCACGGCCTCCGGATCGTCGCCATTCACATGGAAGATCGGCGCGTCGATCATCTTCGCCACGTCGGACGGATACGGCGAGGAGCGCGAGTAGCGCGGATAGGTGGTGAAGCCGATCTGGTTGTTGACGATGAAGTGCAGCGACCCGCCGGTGCGATAGCCCTTCAGGTCGGACAGGCTGAAGCATTCGGCAACCACGCCCTGGCCCGCGAACGCCGCGTCACCATGCATCAAGAGCGGCAGCACCGAGATGCGCTGATCCGGCGGATCGCCATGCTGGTCCTGCTTGGCCCGCACCTTGCCGAGCACAACGGGATCGACAATTTCGAGATGCGACGGGTTCGCGGTCAGCGACAGATGGATCTTGTTGCCGTCGAACTCGCGGTCCGAAGAGACGCCGAGGTGATATTTGACGTCACCGGAGCCTTCGACCGCATCCGGGTTGGCCGATCCGCCCTTGAATTCATGGAACAGCGCGCGGTGCGGCTTGCCCAGCACCTGGGTCAGCACGTTGAGGCGGCCGCGATGCGGCATGCCGACAACGATCTCCTTCACGCCGAGATTGCCACCGCGCTTGATGATCTGCTCGAGCGCCGGGATCAGCGATTCGGCGCCGTCGAGGCCGAAACGCTTGGTGCCGGTGAACTTGACGTCGCAGAACTTCTCGAAGCCTTCCGACTCGATCAGCTTGTTGAGGATCGCGCGGCGTCCCTCGCGGGTGAAGCTGATCTCCTTGTCCGGTCCCTCGATGCGCTCCTGGATCCACGCCTTCTGCGCGGCATTGGAGATGTGCATGAACTCGACGCCGAGCGTCTGGCAGTAGGTGCGCTCGCAGATCGTGACGATCTCGCGCAGCGTGCCGTATTCGAGGCCGAGCACGTGGTCGAGGAAGATCTTGCGGTCGAAATCGGCTTCGGTGAAGCCGTAGGAGCGCGGATCGAGCTCCTCGCGGTCGCGCGGCGCCTCGATACCAAGGGGATCGAGCTTGGCGTGGAAATGGCCGCGCATGCGATAAGCGCGGATCAGCATCAGGGCGCGGACGGAGTCGCGGGTCGCCTGATGGACCTCGGTGGCGGAGAGTTCCGGGCCCTTGGCCTGGGCCTTGGCAGCGATCTTGGTACCGACGGCCTTCTCGACCTGAGCCCAGTTACCGTCGAGCGCCGAGGTCAGTTCGTCGCGCGGCGTGACCGGCCAGTTGTCGCGGCTCCAGGAGGCGCCCTCGGCGTTCTTCTGGACGTCGGACGGAGTGTCCTTGAGGCTCTTGAAGAACTCCTGCCATTCGGTGTCGACCGAGGCGGGATCCTGTTCATAACGGGCGTAGAGGTCGTCGATATAGGCCGCGTTGGTGCCCTGCAAAAACGATGAAAGGGCAAAAGCGGCGTTCGCATCCTGGCGAGACATGGGGCAGTCCTGGTGATTTTCGGTTCGCGCATAGAAGACGGCGCAAGTGCCGGTCTGGAAGAACGCCGGCTGGATAAATTCCCTTTAGCCTATTTGGGACCGATATTCCTGCCTAAAAGAACCAAGAAATGAATATATTTTCAAAACTTATTGAACTGCCCGCATAGGGCGAAATGGTCAAAAGAGTGCACTTCCCGAGGCTAGAACGACCGGGAAGCGCCCATAACCCCTGACGACAACCGCCAGCTGCGGACCGTTACTTCAGCATTTCGGCCAGCGTGTGCCCGAGCCGTGCCGGCGACGGGGACACCTTGATGCCAGCGGATTCCATCGCCGCGGTCTTGGAACCGGCGTCGCCCTTGCCGCCGGAAATGATCGCGCCGGCATGGCCCATGCGGCGGCCGGGAGGGGCGGTGACCCCGGCGATGAAGCCGACCATGGGTTTCTTGCGGCCGCGCTTAGCCTCGTCCTTGAGGAACTGGGCAGCGTCTTCCTCGGCGGAACCGCCGATCTCGCCGATCATGACGATCGATTTGGTGTTCTCGTCGGCCAGGAACATCTCCAGCACGTCGATGAACTCGGTGCCCTTGACCGGGTCGCCGCCGATGCCGACCGCGGTGGTCTGGCCGAGGCCTTCCTGGGTGGTCTGGAACACCGCCTCATAGGTCAGCGTGCCGGAGCGCGAGACGATGCCGACTGAGCCTGATTTGAAGATGTTGGCCGGCATGATGCCGATCTTGCACTCGCCGGCAGTCATCACGCCCGGACAATTCGGCCCGATCAGCCGCGACTTCGATCCCGACAGCGAGCGCTTCACCCGCACCATGTCGAGCACCGGAATGCCTTCCGTGATGCAGACGATCAGCGGGATCTCCGCATCGATTGCCTCGCAGATCGCATCCGCCGCGCCCGGCGGCGGCACATAGACCACGCTGGCGTCAGCGCCGGTCCTGGCGCGCGCCTCGGCGACAGTATCGAACACCGGCAGGTTGAGATGCGTCTGGCCACCTTTGCCCGGTGCGACGCCGCCGACCATCTTGGTGCCGTAAGCGATCGCCGCCTCCGAATGGAAGGTGCCGTTCTTGCCGGTAAAGCCCTGGCAGATGACCTTGGTGTTCTTGTCGATCAGGATGGACATGTTCGGGATGCCTTCGCGAGACGAGCGGTGAGGGATTTAGTGGATACGCCGGTACACGCCGGTGAGCACGTCAGCCCACCCTTCCGCGTCAGGCGAAAACTGGATCTTCATGTTGTAGGTATTGTCGTCGACGACCTCGTAGACATGGCGGGCGTTGCCGCGCAGCGAGCCGCGCACCAGGATCAGCGACTTGTTGATCCAGCCGCCGGAGGCCGGAGACGGCGGGTAATAGCCGAGCGAGTCGTGCCAGAACAATCGGTAGGCCCGGTCATCGCGGTCGTAGGTGAAGACGCCGTGCGTGGCAAAGCTCTCCTTGCCGTCGCGCATCTGCACGCAATCCTGGATCAGATAGAAGCCGTTGAGCGCGATCCGCGCGACGACATTCGATGTGGCCGGACCGCCCGCGGTCCAGCGCGATGGAAAAACCGTCTCTTCGCCGTTCCACTCGCCGGCGAAGACCGCGAGCTTGCGGTGTTCTTCCAGCGGCGTCGGGGCGTCGAGATGATCGGCCATCGCTAGCCTCCCTTGACGGCTTTCACGATCTTCTGTGCAGCGTCATCGAGATTGTCGGCGGGCACGACGTTGAGGCCGCTGTCGCGGATGATCTTCTTGCCCTGTTCGACATTGGTGCCTTCGAGACGCACCACCAGCGGCACCTTGAGACCGACCTGCTTCACCGCGGCGACCACGCCCTCGGCGATCACGTCGCATTTCATGATGCCGCCGAAGATGTTGACCAGGATGCCCTCCACGTTGGGATCGGCGGTGATGATCTTGAAGGCGGCTGCGACCTTCTCGGCGGTGGCGCCACCGCCGACGTCGAGGAAGTTGGCCGGCGCCATGCCGTAGAGCTTGATGATGTCCATCGTCGCCATGGCAAGACCGGCGCCGTTGACCATGCAGCCGATATTGCCGTCGAGCGTGACGTAGTTGAGGTCGAATTTCGACGCCTCGATCTCCTTGGCATCTTCCTCGGTCTCGTCACGCAGCGCCACCACGTCGGGGTGGCGGTAGAGCGCGTTGCTGTCGAACGACACCTTGGCATCCAGCACGCGAAGCTGGCCCTGCTTGGTGACGACGAGCGGATTGATCTCGAGCATCGCCATGTCCTTGGCGACGAAAGCGGCATAGAGCTGGCCGGTCAACTTCTCCGCCTGCTTGGCGAGATCCCCGGTCAGCTTCAGCGCCTGGGCGACGGTGCGGCCATGGTGGGCCATGATGCCGGTCGCGGGATCGACCGAGAAGGAGATGATCTTCTCCGGCGTCGAATGCGCGACTTCCTCGATGTTGACGCCGCCCTCGGTCGAAACCACGAAGGAGACTTCGGAGGTCTCGCGATCGACCAGGATCGAGAGATAGAACTCCTTGTCGATGTCGGAGCCGTCCTCGATGTAGAGCCGGTTGACCTGCTTGCCGTGCGGACCGGTCTGCACCGTAACCAGGGTCGCGCCGAGCATCTGCTTGGCGAACTCGTCGACCTCGACGACTGATTTGGCGATGCGGACACCGCCCTTGTCACCGGCCGATGCTTCCTTGAACTTGCCCTTGCCGCGGCCGCCCGCATGGATCTGGCTCTTCACCACCCAGATCGGCCCGGGAAGCTGCTTGGCAGCCGCATCGGCCTCCCCCGGATTCAGCACCGGCACCCCACGCGAGATCGGCACGCCAAATTCATGCAGCAGTGCCTTGGCCTGGTATTCGTGGATATTCATGGAAAGACGCTCCCAAACCCTCGTGCGGCGAACTTCGTTGAAATCACATCAGCCTTGAGACTGGCATACCATATACCAAGGCAGGCGCAATCCCAAAACCTCCGGAATTTCATCACGTTGCGCCCGACAGACGATTGAACACGCCTATCGGGCCATTACCAAGCCAAATTACTTGCCGAGCAGATCGGGCGCGATCTTCTTGCAGGCGTCGACCAGGCCCTGCACCGAGGCAACCGACTTGTCGAAGGCTTCGCGATCCTTGCCGGTCAGCTCGATTTCGACGATGCGCTCGATCCCCTTGGAGCCGATCACGGTGGGCACGCCGACATACATGTCCTTCACGCCGTACTCGCCGTTGAGATAGGCGGCGCAGGGCAGCACGCGCTTCTTGTCCTTAAGATAGCTCTCGGCCATCGCGATGGCCGACGCTGCCGGCGCGTAGAAGGCGGAGCCGGTCTTGAGCAGGTTGACGATCTCGGCGCCGCCATTGCGGGTGCGGTCGACGATCTCGTCGATGCGCGCCTGCGAGGTCCAGCCCATCTTGACGAGGTCGGGGAGCGGAATGCCGGCGACGGTGGAATAGCGGGTCAGCGGCACCATGGTGTCGCCATGGCCGCCAAGCACGAAGGCGGTGACGTCTTCGACCGAGACGTGGAATTCGTCGGCCAGGAAATAGCGGAAGCGCGCGGAGTCGAGCACGCCGGCCATGCCGACCACCTTCTTGTGCGGCAGGCCCGAGGCCTTCTGCAGCGCCCAGACCATCGCATCGAGCGGGTTGGTGATGCAGATGACGAAGGCGTCGGGGGCGTACTTCTTGATGCCGGCACCGACCTGCTCCATGACCTTGAGGTTGATGCTGAGGAGATCGTCGCGGCTCATGCCGGGCTTGCGCGGCACGCCCGCGGTGACGATGCAGACCTTGGCGCCGTCGAGCGCTTCATAGGAATTGGCGCCGACCAGATTGGAGTCGAAGCCGTCGACCGGCGACGACTGCGCGATATCGAGCGCTTTGCCCTGCGGCACGCCCTCGGCGATATCGAACAGCACGACATCGCCCAGTTCCTTGAGGCCGACGAGGTGCGCCAGCGTTCCGCCGATCTGTCCGGAGCCAATCAGAGCAATCTTGTCGCGTGCCATGGGAAATCAGTCCTTTGAACTGGTAGCGGGAGGGAGAGAAGTCAGTTGCAAGGGTGGTTATCCCTTTCGAATGATACGTTCAAGTCGCGGCCTGCCCAATTGTCGGCCCTGCCCGGAATTCGATCAGGCATGCCAGCAACGTCCGCTCCCAACGCACGAAAAGTTGCTCCGGACGCCGCTGTGGCAGGCCGCGCTCAGGTCTCGACCAGACCGCTCGACGAGCCGCTTGCCGCCGAGTCTTTCCGGCCGTGCGGCAATGCCAGGTAGGATTCCGAGCTCATTTCGATCAGGCGCGACGATGTCCGCTTGAACTCCATCGCCTCGATGCCATCGCTGGCGAGGTACAGCGACACCGGATCGGCGGCCGCCGAGGCCATCAACTTCACGGCGTTGTCATAGAGCGTGTCGATCAGCGAGATGAAGCGCTTGGCAGCATTGCGCTCGGCGTAATCCATCACCGGAATGTGGTCGATCAGGATGGTGTGGTAGTCGTGCGCGAGCCGCAGATAGTCGGACGCGGCCAGCGGCGTCTCGCAGATCTCCGCGAAGCCAAAGCGCGCGACGCCGTGGGACGAGCACGGCACGTGAAGGACACGCCCCTTGATCGCGATGTCGCGCGGCTGGCACGGCGCGTTGCCGGTCATCTTGCGCCAGGCCGCGTCGATCGCGGCATCGGCCGCGGCATCCGCCGGCACCAGCCACATCTTCACGCCGACCAGTTTTTCCAGCCGAAAGTCGGTACGCGCATCGAGCCGCAGCACGTCCATATGGTCGGAGATCTGCGCGATGAACGGCAGGAACAGCGCGCGATTGAGCCCGCCCTTGTAGAGATCGTCAGGCGCAACGTTCGAGGTCGCAACCACGACGGTGCCGAGATCGAACAGCTTGGTGAACAGCCGCCCGAGGATCATCGCATCCGCGATGTCGGTGACATGGAATTCGTCGAAGCAAAGCAGCCAGGCCTCGTCGAAGATCGCATGTGCGGTGAGCGCGATCACATCGCCGTCCGCAATCTCGCCGCGTGCGATCTGCTGGCGATAGAAGTAGATGCGCTCATGCGCTTCCGCCATGAACTCGTGGAAATGCGCGCGGCGCTTGTGCTCGACCTGGCTCTGCTGGAAAAACAAATCCATCAGCATGGTCTTGCCGCGGCCGACCTCGCCATGGACGTAGAGCCCGCGCGGCGGCTTGTCGTCCTTGTCGCCGCCGAACAGCCGACCGAGCAGGCCCTGCTTGCGGTGAGGCTTGTAGCTCGCAAGCCGCTCCTCGACCGCGCCAAACGCCTCCGCGGCGCGCGCTTGCGCCGGGTCCGCCTCGATCGCGCCGGAGGCGACCAGGGCCTTGTAGTGCTCAAGAAAGGAACTGGGCGAAGTGGAGAGCATGGGCCCACCTTACGGCCCTACTGCGCGGGAAATTGCAAGCCGAGAATTTTACCAACGGGTATGCACTTTCCTCCCCCTCTCCCCGCAAGCGGGGCGAGGTGAAGAGCCTCACGCGCAGAGCGCGTAGGAATCCTCGACCACATAGGGACCACCGCCGGTCGAGGCTCGCGACGAGAACAGCACGAAACGGTCCGCCAAGAAGGTCCGGCTCGGGAAGTAGCCGCGCACGGACAGATAGTCCGCGACGTCCTGGCTCGAAGCGTCGTGCAATCGGGCGAGCGTGATGTGCGGCGTAAATTTGCGGCCCTCCGGATCGAGCCCGATCCGCTGCATCATCCGTTCGAGCTCAGCCTGCAGTTCGATCAGCGGCCGACTAGGCTCGACGGCGGCAACCACCGCGCGCGGCTTTCGTCCGCCGAAGGTCGACAAGCCCTGCAGCTTGACCTCGAACGGCTTGCGATTCACCCGAAACAGCAACGACGCGATCTCGTTGGCGAACAGGCCATCGATATCGCCGATGAAGCGCAGAGTGACGTGATAATTTTCGGGATCGATCCAGCGTGCGCCGGGAAGGCCGCCACGCAAATTGGAAAGGGTCTGGCCGATCTCGGCCGGAATTTCCAGTCCAGTGAACAGACGAGGCATCGCAACAATCCTCGATGCGGTGGCGCGAGTTTTGGGAGCCCGCGCTCTGTTTCAACCCGGTGACGAATCACCGATATCTATTTGTACCCGAGTTATGTGACTCTGCGAAGCATGAGCTGTTAACAGCTCGTAAACCTACGGAGAGAACGCGGCGCATCGCCTATTTTTCAACTGCGTTGCCCTGATAATGCGCCGAGAAATGCCTGCACCGTGGGCAGCATGTTGTTCACGACGATATCCACACCCTCGGCCGTCGGGTGCATGCCGTCAGCCTGGTTGAGCTTGGCGTCGGCCGCGACGCCGTCGAGGAAAAACGGATAGAGCGGCACGCCGAGAGATTTCGACAGATCAGGATAGATCGCGTTGAACTTGGCCGCATAGTCGCTGCCGTAGTTCGGCGGCGCGAGCATGCCGCACAGAAGCACCGCGATCTTGCGCGCCTGCAACTTTGTGATGATGTCGGACAGTGCTGCGCGGGTGACCGCGGGATCGGTGCCGCGCAAGGCGTCGTTGGCGCCAAGCTCGACAATCACGGCGTCGGTTCCGTCGGGCACCGACCAGTCGAGCCGGTCGCGGCCACCCGAGGAGGTGTCGCCGGACACCCCGGCGTTGATCATATCGACCTTTATCCCCTTGGCTTCCAACGCCTTTTGCAGGCGGACCGGAAACGCCGCCGCCCCCGGAAGGCCGTAGCCTGCGCTCAAGGAGTCGCCCAGGACCACCATTTTGATCGGTCTCGCGGTGCCTGCGGTCTGCGCCTGCGTTGGTGCGGCTGTCGCCGTCATCAAGCCCATAAGCAACACGAGTATGTGCACGAAGATTCCCAACCGGCCCTCGACCGCAGCAGCGGAAGTGCCATATGACCGAACCATGGACAGTCTCATCGAACCCTCTTCACTGACCGGCATCGAGCCGGACACCATTTCCGTCAGCAACATCAATCTCTCGCTCGGCACCGGCGCGGCCCGGGTTCATATCCTCAAGGATATCAGCCTTCGTGTGGCAGCGGGCGAAGCCATCGGCCTGATCGGCCCGTCCGGCTCGGGCAAGTCGACCTTGCTGATGGTGATGGCCGGGCTGGAACGTCCTGACAGCGGTGAGGTGGTTGTCAACGGCACATCGTTCAATGCCCTCGACGAAGATGCGCTCGCGCGCTTCCGCGGCCGGCAGGTCGGCATCGTCTTCCAGTCGTTCCATCTGATCCCGACCATGACGGCGCTGGAGAATGTCGCGGTGCCGCTCGAACTCGCTGGCATCGACGATGCGGCGGCGCGCGCCGCGCAGGAGCTGCAATCGGTCGGCCTCGGTGAACGGCTGCATCACTATCCGACGCAACTCTCCGGTGGCGAGCAGCAGCGCGTGGCGCTCGCGCGCGCGCTGGCGCCCGATCCAGCGATCCTCGTTGCCGACGAGCCGACCGGCAATCTCGATGAGGCAACCGGCAAGCAGATCGTCGACCTGCTGTTCACCAAGCATGCCGAACGCGGCATGACGCTGGTGCTGGTGACGCATGACACCTCGCTCGCGCAGCGCTGCGACCGCGTGGTGCGGCTGCGCTCCGGCCGCATCGACGGACACTCCGCGACATGAACATTGCGTCCGAAGTCGCGGTCCAGCGCCGCGCGTCGTCGCTTGCCTTCCGTTACGCGCTGCGCGAACTGCGCGGTGGCCTGCGCGGCTTCTACGTCTTCATCGCCTGCATCGCGCTCGGCGTGATGGCAATTGCCGGCGTCGGTTCGGTCGCTGCAAGCCTTGCTGATGGCCTGTCGCGCGAGGGCCGCACACTGCTCGGCGGCGACGTCGCATTCTCGCTGATCCAGCGCGAGGCCAAGCCGGACGAGGTGGCATTCTTGCGCACGCGCGGCGAGCTCTCGGTCGCGGCGACGCTTCGCGCCATGGCCCGCAGCAGCGACGGCAAGCTGGCGCTGGTCGAGCTCAAGGCAGTCGACAACAAATATCCGATGCTTGGCGAGCTGACGCTCGAGCCGAACATGCCGCTCGCCGATCTCCTCGCCGAGCGCGACGGCGCCTATGGCGCGGCCGCCGATTCAACCTTGCTGGCACGGCTCGACCTGAAGCTCGGCGACCGCGTCAACATCGGCAGCACGACCTACCAGATCCGCAGCGTGGTCGTGGCCGAGCCGGACAAGCTCGCCGGCGGCGTCGGCCTCGGGCCGCGCTTCCTGGTCAGCGAAGCGAGCCTGCGCGCCACCGCGTTGCTGCAGCCGGGCAGCTTGGTGCGCTGGATCTACCGGGTGAAACTCCCCGATGGCGCCAACGATGACCGCGCCACCACCGCGCTGATCGACGGCGCGCGGAGCGCGGCGCCCGAAGCCGGCTGGGAAGTCCGCAGCCGCAGCAACGCCTCGCCGCAGCTCGAACGCTCGATCAGCCGTTTCACCCAGTTCCTGACCCTGGTCGGCCTCGCCGCGCTGCTGGTCGGCGGTGTCGGGGTCGCCAACGCCGTGAAAAGCCATATCGACCGCCGCCGCAACGTCATCGCCGCCTTCAAGGCGCTGGGTGCCACCGGCCGCGACGTCTTCACGATCTACCTCACCCAGGTGGTGGTGCTGGCCGGGATCGGCTCGGTGATCGGGCTCGCGCTCGGGGCGTCGCTGCCCTTCGCCATCGTCGGCCTGTTCGGCAAACTGCTGCCGCTGCCGGTGGTGCCGGCGGTGCATCCCGATGAGCTCGCGCTCTCCTTCATCTATGGCCAGCTCACCGCGCTGGCCTTCGGCCTGTGGCCGCTCGGCCGGGTGCACGACGTGCCGGTGGCGGCGCTGTTCCGCGAGACCGTGACCAGCGAATGGCATCGTCCGCGCTGGAGCTATCTCGCGCTGATGGCGGTGGTGATCGCGCTGCTAATCGCGGTCGCGATCGGGCTCGCCTATGACAAGCGGGTCGCCTCCGCATTCGTCGTTTCCTCGATCGCGGTGTTCCTGCTGCTGCGCGGGGTTGCCGCAATCCTGATGGCCGTGGCGCGGCGGCTGCCGCGTAGCCGCATCACCATGCTGCGGCTGGCGATCGCCAACATCCACCGCCCGGGCGCGCTGACGCCGTCGGTCGTGCTGTCGCTGGGCCTCGGCCTCGCCGTGCTCGTCACCATCACCCAGATCGACGGCAATTTGCGCCGCCAGTTCATGGCGGCGCTGCCGGAGCGGGCGCCCTCGTTCTTCTTCATCGACATCCCCTCCACTGAAGCCGACCGCTTTGGCGCGTTCCTGAAGCAGACGTCTCCCGATTCCACCGTCGAGGACGTGCCGATGCTGCGCGGGCGCATCGTCGCCGCCCACGGCGTCAAGGCCGACCAGCTCAAGCCGAATGTCGATTCGGAATGGGTGCTGCAGAGCGACCGCGGCCTGACCTACACCGGAGAGGTCCCCAAGGGCTCGAAGGTCGTCGAGGGCGAATGGTGGGCGCCCGACTATAGCGGGCCGCCGCTGGTCTCGCTGGAAAAGAAGATCGCCGACGGCCTGGGCTTAACGATCGGCGACGAGATCGTCGTCAACGTGCTCGGCCGCGACATCCCGGCGAAGATCGCCAATCTGCGCAACATCGACTGGCAAGGGCTGGGCATCAACTTCGTGCTGGTGTTCTCGCCGAATGCCTTCAAGGGCGCGCCGCACAGCCATGTCGCGACCCTGACCGAGGCCCGCCCGGGCTCCACCGACGATGCCCACATCGTCAAGCAGGTCGCCGACGCCTTCCCGATGGTGACGAGCGTGCGCGTCCGGGAAGCGCTGGAGACGGTCGGCAGCGTCGTCAACAACCTCGTGCTGGCGATCCGCGGCGCCAGCGCCGTGACGCTGATCTCGGCCATCCTGGTGCTGGGCGGCGCACTCGCCGCCGGCCACCGCCACCGCGTCTACGACGCCGTGATCCTCAAGACGCTCGGCGCCACGCGGGCCCGGCTGCTCGGCGCCTACGCGCTGGAGTATCTGATGATCGGCTTTGCAACCGCCGTGTTCGGGGTCATTGCCGGCTCGATCGCGGCCTGGCTGATCGTCACGCGGCTGATGACGCTGAGTTTCATCTGGCAGGCCGGCAGCGCCGCGCTGGTCGTGGTCGCTGCGCTGGTCGTCACCGTGGGGCTGGGTCTCGCCGGAACACTGCTTGCGCTGAACCAGAAGCCAGCCTCGGTACTGCGGAATTTGTGACAATTTGTAGCGGGCGTTAACGCCGCTTTTTGCTGCAAATGCTTGGTCGTAGCGACATTCAGCCGCGCGTGGAAGCTTGTGCTGGATGTGCTACTTTCCCACATATCAACCAGGTCGGATGGCCAGCTTGATGACAGGGAATTAATGTTCCGCAAACCGGGCCATCTGAGATAGATTTACGACCGGCGCCGCAAATCCCTTGCGCTCCACCGGGACAAACACGGGAATTCGACCATGTCGGACCTAGACCGCAATTACGCTTCTCCTTTCGGCCGGGCCGCCGGGCGCACTGACGCTGCGGCCGTCGACGCCGGTCTGCGCGCCTACATGCTGCGCATTTACAACTACATGAGCATCGGCCTGGCCATCACCGGCCTGGCCGCGCTTGGCGTCTACATGGCAGCCGTGACCGGCGACCCGTCGGCCGCCGTCGCGAAGTTCGGCAACGCCTATCTGACGCAGTTCGGCTACGCGATGTTCGTCAGCCCGCTGAAGTGGCTGTTCATCCTCGCCCCTCTGGTGATGGTGTTCGTCATCTCGGCCGGTATCAACCGCCTGCAGCCCGCAACCGCCCAGATGCTGTTCTGGGTGTTCTCGGCGCTGATGGGCCTGTCGATGTCGTCGATCTTCCTAGTGTACACGCACACCTCGATCGTGCGGGTATTCTTCATCACCGCGGCGACGTTCGGTGCGCTCAGCCTGTACGGCTACACCACCAAGCGTGACATGAGCGGCATGGGCTCGTTCCTGTTCATGGGCCTGATCGGCATCATCATCGCGAGCCTGGTCAATCTGTTCCTGGCGAGTTCGGTGCTGCAGTTCATCGTCTCGGTGGTCGGCGTGCTGGTGTTCGCGGGCCTCACCGCCTGGGATACCCAGCGGTTGAAGAACGACTACATCTATGGCTACGCCTCGCAGGGCGGCGTGGCAGCGGAGCGCGCGGCAATCACTGGCGCACTCTCGCTCTACCTGAACTTCATCAACCTGTTCACGCTGCTCCTGCAGCTGCTCGGCCAGCGCGACTAACGCTCAAGGCCGATCGGATCGATCGAAGCCCCGGCCTCAGCGCCGGGGCTTTTCTTTTGCGCGAGGACGGTGCCGGCGGATTAGGGCGATGACCGCGTAGCCCGGATGAAGCGAAGCGCAATCCGGGACAGGTCTATCCAACGTGGGGAGAGCGGCCCCGGATTTCGCTTCGCGTCATCCGGGCTACGTGAAGTCGCCTATACCAGCGCCAGCTTGCGGTCGATCACCAGCAGCACGCGGTCCAATTCGTGGCCACGGCGCAGGATCAGACCGGTCGCCGAGATCACGCTGTACATGCCCTGCTTGCGCGCGAGCCGAGGATCCTTCTCGATCCGGTAGATCGGCATTTCGGATGCGCGCCGAAACACCGAGAACACTGCGCGGTCCTTCAGGAAGTCGATCGCATAATCGCGCCACTCGCCGTCGGCGACCATGCGGCCATAGAGATTGAGGATGCGGCTGAGCTCAAGTCGATTGAACGTCACGCGGCTGGGCTGAGGGGCCGCAGCGGCGGGGCGCGCTACGGCGCGATTCCCGCTCGGATCCGTATCCTCCGACATCAAGCTCATCCAGCGCCTCCTGTCATCTCAGCGACGATCTCGATCCGAAACCGGTGTCCCCTTTTCGGGATCGTCACGCCGCTGACATGATCGCGCTAAGTCTGGAGCCCCGCAAGGGCCATTCGCAATGCACCCGGCTCAGAACCATCCCGGGGCGCGACGGATTGTCCTGCAAGGGGTCACGGGAACGTTAGCGGAATCATATTACTGCCCCACTTCCGCCCATCGCCCGCCCCGCTGGCCTGCGAGAAGATAATCCTGCGTTGACCCGGTCCTTTCGGTTCCGGATTCCTCAGCCCCCAGCCCCCCGGGGCCGTCGGGATCGGGTCTGTTCGCAGGGGAGTTAATCCCAACACTGGGCCAACGAAAGTTGGTCCTTTTTGTTTTTGGGGCACCCCGCACTCAGGCGTGATCGAGCGCCAAGCCTGATGGCGGCCCTGCTTCAATTGTTTCTGGATGCATGCCGGCGCGCCGACGTCTCACAACGACGCCGCACGACCGACGAAGCTGCTAATGCAGCGACGTGAATGCCGCGCCGAGCATCGGGCCCGGCTTGTCGCGATTGCCGTCCTGGACGTAGACCGCCGCGGCATCGACGCCATCGCGCGTGATGTTCTCGAGCGGCACGGTCCAGCTGCCCGACGAACCGTTCCAGTCACCGACCTTCAAGAGATTGCGCACCACATTGTGGTAGGTGATTTCCTGGCCGCGATTTTCGCCACGCGAGATCGAGATCGGCACCGACTTCGAGATCGAGCAGATCCAGACTTCGCCACGCGCCGCCGTGGGCGACTTGGCCGCCGCCACCGAAACGTTGATTTGCTTGCCCGTCAGCGTCATCGTCACCGGCACCGACATCACGCCAGCGCTCTTCTCAGTGTCCTTGATCGCGCTCTCGATGCTGGCACGGTCGCTGCCGATGACATGTGCGGAGCCGTTGACCACGGCCTGCGGCGTGTAGACGTCGCGATCGCCGCGCATATGCGAATAGGCTTTCTGACGCGCGCTGAAGCGGGAATCGGCCAGCGTGTCCTTCCAGCCGAGATAATCCCAATAGTCGATCGGCATGCTCAGCGCGATGACGTTGGGATCCTTCGCGAGGTCACCGATGACCTTGTCCGCGGGCGGACAGGATGAGCAGCCCTGCGAGGTGAAGAGTTCAATGACGGCACGCGGATCGGCGTGAGCGGGGCGGATGATCGCGACAATCGCGCAGATACCAAGAGCGCTGGACCATCGCGAGATAGAATTATAGGCCATCATCGCTGTCATACTGCGAACCAGTCGTGATGATTTCTATCCGTATTTGTACGGGGCATCAGATTGTCCCTTAGACGGCGTGCCCCAGAACGCGAGAAAGCGGCCTTTTCATAGGCCGCCTTCTTTTTAGCCGCTACTCACTAAGCAGTGAGGCACCGATCACAAATCCGCGTTAGAGCGTGATCCGGAAAAGTGTGAAGCGGTTTTCCGGAGAGATCATGCTCAAACAAACGGCCTAAGCCGCGAGTTTGCGCAGCACATAGTGCAGGATGCCACCATTGCGATAGTAATCGAGCTCGTCGAGCGTATCGATGCGGCAGAGCAGCGGGACGTCCCTCTTGGCACCGTCATTGGAGACGATTTCGGCCGTCAGCGTCTGACGCGGCTTCAAATCACCCTGGAGACCGCGGATCGTGACCTTCTCGTCGCCCTTCAGGGCGAGCGAAGACCAAGAGGTGCCCTCCTGGAAGGTGAGCGGAAGTACACCCATGCCGACCAGGTTTGAGCGATGGATGCGCTCGAAGCTCTGGCAGATCACCGCACGCACGCCGAGCAGGCGCGTGCCCTTCGCGGCCCAGTCGCGCGACGAACCGTTGCCGTATTCAGCGCCGGCGAACACCACCAGCGGCACGCCTTCCTCCTGGTACTTCATCGCGGCGTCGTAGATCGGCATCTGCTCACCGTCGGGCCAATGCTTGGTCAGGCCGCCTTCCGGAATGTTGCCGTCGGCGCCCTTCAGCATGAAGTTCTTGATGCGGATGTTGGCAAAGGTGCCGCGCATCATGACCTCATGGTTGCCGCGCCGCGTCCCGTACTGGTTGAAGTCGGCGGGACGTACCTGGTGCTCGCTGAGGAACTTGCCGGCGGGCGAGGTCAGCTTGATCGAACCGGCCGGCGAGATGTGGTCGGTGGTGATCTTGTCGCCGAACATTGCAAGGATCCGCGCGTCGACCACGTCCTTGATCGGCTCGGGATCCTTCT
Source organism: Bradyrhizobium sp. LTSPM299 (assembly GCF_000938235.1). Lineage (NCBI taxonomy): Bacteria > Pseudomonadati > Pseudomonadota > Alphaproteobacteria > Hyphomicrobiales > Nitrobacteraceae > Bradyrhizobium > Bradyrhizobium sp. LTSPM299. The sequence goes on along the minus strand of NZ_JYMU01000091.1, from coordinate 12,454 downwards.
TCATGCCTTCGAAGTAGGGCGGGTTCTGCACGTAAGTCGAGCTCATGTTCCAGCGATAGGTCTCGCTTTCGACAGTCTTGATCTTGCGCCAGTTGGTATCGCCCTTGAACACGTCGGCGTACTTCTTCTTGAAGATCGTCGCGGTGACGAATTTCTTCATGTAGGCGTTGATCTCCTTGGTCGTCGGCCAGATGTCCTTCAGGAACACCGGCTTGCCGTCCTTGCCGATGCCGATCGGCTCGACCGCGAGATCCTTGGTGACGGTGCCGGCAAGCGCATGCGCCACGACCAGCGGCGGCGAGGCGAGATAGTTCGCCTGCACGTCGGGCGAGACGCGGCCTTCGAAGTTGCGATTACCCGACAGCACGGCGGCGGCAACGATGCCGTTGTCGTTGATCGACTTCGAGATATCTTCCGGCAGCGGGCCGGAGTTACCGATGCAGGTGGTGCAGCCGAAGCCGACCAGGTTGAAGCCGACCTTGTCGAGATCGGTCTGCAGGCCGGAATTGGCGAGATATTCCGCCACCACCTGGCTGCCGGGCGCGAGCGAGGTCTTCACCCACGGCTTGGCCTTCAGGCCCTTGGCAGCCGCGTTGCGCGCAAGCAGGCCCGCACCGATCAGCACGCTCGGGTTCGAGGTGTTGGTGCAGGAGGTGATCGCGGCGATCACGACGTCGCCATGGCCAAGATCGAAATCGCGGCCTTCGACGGGGAAGCGCTTCTGCTCGCCCTCGGGCTTCTTGTACTCATTGACCAATGAGGTCGCGAAGCCGGACGCCACCGCCGGCAGCGCGATGCGGCCTTCGGGGCGCTTCGGTCCGGCCATCGACGGCACGACGTCGGCGAGGTCGAGCGTCAGCGTGGTGGTGAACACCGGATCGGCCGACTTGGCGGTACGGAACAGGCCCTGCGCCTTGGCATAGGACGTCACCAGCTTGACGCGATCAGCCTTGCGGCCCGAGGTCTTCAGGTAATCGAGGGTCGCGGCATCGACCGGGAAGAAGCCGCAGGTCGCGCCGTATTCAGGCGCCATGTTGCCGATGGTCGCCTTGTCCGCAACCGAGAGGAAGTCGAGGCCCGGGCCGAAGAACTCGACGAATTTTCCGACCACGCCCTGCTTGCGCAGCATCTGGGTGACGGTCAGCACGAGGTCGGTTGCGGTGACGCCCTCCTTGAGCTGGCCCTTGAGCTTGAAGCCGACGACTTCCGGCAGCAGCATCGACAGCGGCTGGCCGAGCATGCAGGCTTCCGCCTCGATGCCGCCGACGCCCCAGCCGAGCACGGCAAGGCCGTTGACCATCGTGGTGTGCGAGTCGGTGCCGACCAGCGAATCCGGATAGGCGACCTCGAAGGTGCCGGTCTTCTTGCCGACCGTCATCTTCTCCTTCTTGGTCCAGACCGTCTGCGCGAGATATTCCAGATTGACCTGATGGCAGATGCCGGTGCCGGGCGGCACCACCGAGAAGTTCGAGAACGCCTTCTGGCCCCACTTCAGGAACTCGTAGCGCTCCTGGTTCTGCTTGTATTCCTCGACGACGTTCTTGCCGAACGCCTTATTGTCACCGAAGAAGTTGACGATCACCGAGTGGTCGATGACGAGATCGACCGGCACCAGCGGGTTGATCTTCTCGGCATCGCCGCCGAGCTTCTGCATCGCGTTGCGCATCGCCGCGAGATCGACCACGGCCGGAACGCCGGTGAAGTCCTGCATCAGCACGCGCGCCGGGCGGAAGGCGATCTCGTGCTCGAGCTGGCGCTTCTTCAGCCACTTCGAGAACGCGACGATGTCAGCCTTCTTGACGGTGCGGTCGTCTTCATTGCGGAGCAGGTTCTCCAGCAGAACCTTCATCGAGTACGGCAGCTTCGAAATGCCCTTCAGTCCGTTCTTCTCTGCCGTGGGCAGGCTGTAATAGACGTAGGTCTTGCCACCGACCTTCAGGGTCTTGCGGCATTTGAAGCTGTCGAGCGAGGTCATGCGAGGGATCCCAATTTCTCAGTTATACCCGGCAAGGGTATTTGAACACCGTTGGCCGACACCGGCCAGAGGTTGGCCTGCTGACTTGCGGCCGCCGATCGTGTGCTGCATCAAGTTCCGGGCTTATAGAATCTTTCTAGAAGCACCGCCACACCGACAAGCGTGCGACAGCGTTGCGCGACCCAAAAATTCTCACTCGGTAGCCAAAGATTTCAGAGGGCTGTGACAGGGGAAGCATGCGGCTCTCGGGGCAAAATCTGACATGCGTGCGCGGCGGCCGCGAGGTATTTTCCAGCCTCGATTTTTCGGCCGCCTCCGGCGACGCCCTGGCTGTCACCGGCCCCAACGGCTCGGGCAAGACCTCGCTGCTGCGCATGGTTGCCGGCCTGCTGGTTCCGGCTGAGGGCTCGATCACGCTCGAGGGTGGCGAGGCCGAGCTGAGCCTGCCGGAGCAGGCCCATTATCTCGGCCACCGCGATGCGCTGAAACCGGCACTCACCGTGCTGGAAAATCTCTCCTTCTGGCGGGAATTCCTCGGCGGCGAGGCGCAGAACGCCACGCTATGCCTTGCGGCGGTGGCGCTCGACCACGCCACGCATCTGCCGGCGGCTTATCTCTCGGCCGGCCAGCGCCGCCGCCTGTCGATCGCGCGCCTGCTCGCGGTGCGGCGGCCGGTCTGGCTGCTGGACGAGCCGACATCGGCGCTCGATGCCGCCGGCCAGGAATTGTTCGTCGGGCTGATGCGCGATCATCTCAGCCGGGGCGGCATCATCGTCGCGGCGACCCACATGCCGCTTGGGATCGAGGCCCATGACTTGCGGATGGGAGCCGCGGCATGACCGCCCTCGCCGCACTGATCCTCCGCGACGTCAGGATTGCGCTCCGCGTTGGCGGCGGAGCGCTGATCGGGGTGCTGTTCTTCCTCGCCGTCACCGTGCTGATGCCGTTCGCGGTCGGGCCTGATCTCGCGCTGCTGTCGCGGCTTGGCCCGGCTATCCTCTGGCTCGGCGCACTGCTGGCGAGCCTGCTGACACTGGATCGCCTGTTCACGGCCGACCATGAGGACGGCTCGCTCGACCTGATCGTGATGAGCCGGACGCCGCTGGAACTGGCCTGTGCAGCCAAGGCGCTGGCGCATTGGCTTGCCGCGGGACTGCCGCTGATCATCGCGACACCCGTGCTGGGCCTGTTGCTCAACCTCGACGGCGCGGCGACGCTGGCGGTGGCGCTGACGCTGCTTGCGGGAACACCGGCGCTGACCTTCACCGGCATGATCGGCGCGGCATTGGCGGTGACGCTGCATCGCGGTGGATTGTTGCTGGCGGTGCTGGTGCTGCCGCTGTCGATCCCGGTGCTGATCTTCGGCGTCGCAGCATCGCAGGCGGCCATATCAGGACCAATGTCGTTCGGAACTCCGTTCTCGATCCTCTGCGCGCTGTCCCTTGTCAGCTTCGTCATCGGGCCATTTGCCGCAGCCGCGAGCCTGCGGCACGGGCTGGACTGAGATGTAACAGATCAATTCTCGACGAGAACGACGCGGCCAATTGCCTGCGACACATCAGACGATTATCAGGGTGCCATGACGCTGACAGCGACGCTGACCGACCTCGCCAACCCGACCAAGTTTCTGGCGCTGACCGCGCGCATCCTGCCGTGGCTGGCGGGCGCGACCGCGATCCTGCTCGCGATCGGCCTCTACCAATCAGCGATGGCACCCGATGACTATCAGCAGGGCGCCACGGTGAAGATCATGTTCATCCACGTGCCGAATGCGTGGCTGTCGATGTTCGTCTGGGGCGTGATGAGCCTGGCCGCGCTCGGCACGCTGGTGTGGCGGCATCCGCTGGCCGACGTCGCCGCGAAGGCCGCGGCGCCGATCGGGGCCGCCTTCACCTTCCTCGCGTTGGTCACCGGCTCGCTCTGGGGCCGGCCGATGTGGGGCACCTATTGGGAATGGGATGCGCGGCTGACTTCGGTGCTGATCCTGTTCCTGATGTATCTCGGCCTGATGGCGCTGTGGCGCGCGGTGGAAGACCCCTCGCGCGCGGCGCGAGCGGCGGCGATCCTCACTTTGGTTGGCGCAATCAATATCCCGATCATCAAATTCTCGGTCGACTGGTGGAACACGCTGCATCAACCGGCCTCCGTGCTCCGCATGGGCGGGCCGACGCTCGACAAGGCGTTCCTGTGGCCGCTGCTGGTGATGGCGATCGCGTTTTCGCTGCTGTTCATCACGTTGCATCTGGCGGCAATGCGCAACGAGATCCTGCGTCGCCGCGTCCGCAGCCTGCAGATGATGCAGGCCAGCCAGAAAGCGGCATGACGCGATGTCGCTTGGCCCTTACGCCTCCTTCATCGTGACATCCTACGCGCTGGTGACGGCGGTGGTGGTGCTCTTGATCGTCTGGATCGTCGCCGACTACCGCCGGCAGCAGGCGCGCTTAAGGGAAATCGAGGCCAGCGGCATCACCCGCCGCTCCGGCCGCAGTGCGGCGGATATCCGATGAGCGAACAGGCGACAAACTCTCCGCCGCAAGGCCGCCGCTGGGTGCTGGTGCTGCCGCTGATCGTCTTCGTTGGGCTCGCGGGCCTGTTCCTGCTGCGGCTCTATGGCGGCGATCCCTCGCGAATCCCGTCGGCGCTGATCGGCCGGCCGGCGCCGCAGACCGCGCTGCCCGCGCTCGAAGGCCTGGTGAAGGACGGCGCGCAAGTGCCGGGGCTCGACCCCGCAATGTTCACGGGCAAGGTCAGCGTCGTCAACGTCTGGGCGTCCTGGTGCGTGCCCTGCCACGACGAGGCGCCGCTGTTCACCGAACTCGGCAAGGACAAGCGCTTCCAGATCATCGGCATCAACTACAAGGACGCGCCCGACAATGCGCGACGCTTCCTCGGCCGCTACGGCAATCCGTTCGGCCTGGTCGGCGTCGACGGCAACGGCCGCGCCTCGATCGAGTGGGGCGTCTACGGCGTGCCCGAGACCTTCGTGGTCGGGCGCGAGGGCAAGATCGTCTACAAGCTGGTCGGCCCGGTGACGCCTGACAACGTCAACAGTGTGCTCAAGGCTGAGATCGAAAAGGCGCTGGCGGCGGGGAGCTAGAGGGGCGCGTTGCCAAAATATCGAAAAACAACCCCAGGCAAAGTAGCCGGTGGCGGACGGTGTTCGACCAGACAATTTGACACGTCGGGCAACTCAGCGATATTCTTCTAATATTCCGAAATCATGCACGCATCCCTCGCCCCTGCAAGCGGGAGAGGGCCCCGCCCTTTCGCGGTTGCTATTCGACCTCTAGTCATAAAATCTGACGCTTGGTACCCATCTGGAAATCCGGCTTGGGGAAGTAACCGGACATAAGCCGCGCGATCGCTGCCGACGGCATGGCGCCAAGCCAAGTCGTTCAAATTGACTTACCAGCGTCTCGGAAGCGGACATTGTTCGATACACAGGTTGGACGGGAAGTGACGCCACCGCGCGATCGCGCTAATCGAACTTGACCAAATCCTGGAAGATCAGCTGAGCCCAAGTGGGCCCGCGCGCCTGGACGAGTAAACCGCCCTCTGCGAGCTTGCCGAGGTTGACGGGCGCGAATCCGAGTTGTTCGACCAAGGCCGCCACTTGCAAGGCCGCGCCGTCGTCGTCGCTCGACAGGAAAGTGACCCGCCGGCCGCCCTTGACGTTTGGGTCCTCCGCCAACGTCCGGGCCGGCAAATGGTTGAAGGCCTTCACCAGTCTCGAACCGACCAGAGCTTGGGCGTTCACGACGGAAGACGGAAGACCACCGAGTTCATCCAGCGACACGCCGTAGGCGTTGGTGGCGTCGATCACGATCTTGCCTTGCCAGTCCGCAGCCTGGGCGAGCTCATCTTGCAACCCGAATGGGACAGCCAAGATAACAATCTCGGCCCTGAGCGCGTCCTGCAGCGAGTGCGCGGTCACCGTCGGCCCAATAGCCGTCGCTTGCGGTGTGATAGCCTCAGGTGGCCGTCGGGCCGCCACGGCGACTTGAAGATTCTTGCGGGCGAACGCGCGGGCAAGCGCCTGACCGATGGCGCCAAAACCAATAATCGCAGAGCTCATGAAATTCTCCGGGTCGCTTTTTGAAGTGGAAATACCCATGCGAACGCAGGCGCGCTCGGATTGAGCTGTAGTCTACCCCGCGAGGGAACCAATAAGCCTTGCCCCCTTCGCGGAGCCGCGTCATGCGCGCTTAGATCGGCCCCTTACGCTATCGTCCGAACAACGCCACCGTCGACACGCAAGGAGGTGCCTGTTGTCGCCGACGCCTGCTCCGAACAGACATAGACGACCAGGTTTGCGACTTCTTCAGTTGTCGCGAAGCGATTGAGCAGCGTGGTCGGGCGCATTGTCTTCAGGAATTGCTGCTCGGCTTCCTCACGCGTAATGCCTTGCGCCTCTGCATTCGCCTGAGCCCAACCACCCATGATCTCCGAATTGGTCGGCCCAGGGAGCACCGAATTGACGGTGACGCCCGTTCCGCCGACCTCCTCGGCCAAGCCCCTGGAAATGGCGAGCTGGGCGGTCTTGGTCATGGCGTAGTCGATCATATCCTTGGGGATTGCGAGCGCAGACTCGCTGCTGATGAAGACAACGCGCCCCCAGCCGCGCTTCGTCATGTTCGGCACGTAGTGGCGGGAGGCGCGAATACCGCTCATGACATTAAGTTCGAAGAGACCGATCCACTCGCTGTCCTCAATTTCGAAGAAGGACTTCGGGCGCCCAGTACCTAGATTGTTGACGAGAATGTCCGCATCTGGCGCCTGCGCAAACAAGTCGGCCGCGCCGTGCGGGGTCGCCAAGTCTGCGATGACGCCGGTAAACTCCGCCTTTGGCAAGAGTTTGCGAAGCTCCCGAAGCGCCGTGGAGACGCGCTTCTCTGTGCGGCCGTTGATCACGACGGCGGCACCTGCGCGCCCCAGCCCTTCTGCAACGGCTCGGCCGATGCCTGCCGTGGACCCAGTGACGACCGCCTTGCGGCCAGTGAGATCGATAATCATGACACCATCCTTTGAATTGCGAGAGAGCTGGACGTGGGTGATGTCCGAACTAATGATAATGGCGTAAATTGCCCTGACATTAATTCTCAGGAGGAATGGGGTGGACCGATTCCACGAATTGAGCGCCTTCATCGCCGTTGTCGAGGCAGGCGGCTTCTCCGCTGCCGCCCGAACAACAGGGGACTCACAGTCCGCAGTCAGTAAGGCGATTGGCGCGCTGGAAAAGCGCCTTAGCGTAATGCTGTTCAACCGAAGCACGCGCCGGGTGACCCTTACGGATCAGGGGCAGAAATACTACGATCGGATAAAGCCGCTTTTTGACGAGATGCAGGACGCTGATAGCGAACTCACCGGAAGCACGCAGGGTATATCCGGTTTGATTAGGATCGCCGTATCTGGGACTTTCGGCCGTCTTCACGTCTTGCCGCTTATCCCCGACCTGTTGTCACTCAACCCAGGCCTTCAGGTGGATCTCATTCTCTCGGACATCGTGCGCGATATGGTGGAAGATCGGATTGACCTGGCGATACGCGTGGGGCCTGTCAGTGAACCCGACGCGGTCGTCAGGCGCGTGGCGATCACCCCGCTCGTATGCGTCGGATCCCGTCATTATTTCGAGCGCCACGGGATCCCAAAGACCCCTGCGGAGCTCGTTGAGCACAATTGCCTTTTGTATGGCGGCCTAACAGAGGCGGCGAATTGGCCGTTCGTGGGGCAAGAAGGTCGATTCAGCGTCCCGGTTCGGGGGAACCTCTGGTCTAACAGTGTCGAAACGATCCGGTCCGCGGTTCTGGCCGGTGTTGGAATTGGCCTGTTCGCCAAGGTTTCTCTTGCTGATGAACTCCGCCATCCCGATGTCATCACTATCCTTGACGATTTTATGAGCGAGATCAGGGATATTAGCCTCGTCTGGCCCAAACGCCGGTTCGTTCCGGCCCGTGTGCGCCAAGTGACCGATTTCTTCGCGGGGGCCATTGCGCGGCGAACTTAGGAAAGATGCTCAGCGATTGTCTGAACTGCCTCTTAGTGGATAGAATCTACCGTTTGGTGCCCCCCAGGCTCGAACGTCCCGACCGCAGAAGGAATCCAAAAGGGACTCTTCCGTCAGGCTCGATCCACTACCTAGTGGTTCCGAACATCGCCCGCCTCCGCCTCGCTGGACTCCAGCGAGACCGGATCGAGGTGATAGCGCTTGGTCAGCGGCATCTGGGCGATGGCGAAGATCATGGTCAGCGGCGTCACGCCGAACACCTTGAAGTTCACCCAGAAATCCGTCGTCTGCGTACGCCAGACGATCTCGTTCAGGACGGCCATGCCGGCGAAGAACAGCGCCCAGCGCAGGGTGAGGACACGCCAGCCCTGCGGCGTCAGATTGAACATCTGGTCGAACACGACGGCAATGAAGGAGCGGTTGAACAACAGCCCGCCGCCAAGCACGGCCGCGAACAGGCTGTAGATGATGGTCGGCTTGACCTTGATGAAGGTCTCGTCATGCAGCACCAGCGTCAGCGTGCCGAACACGAGCACGACCGCGCCTGTGACCAGCGCCATGATCGGGACGTGCTTCGTCACCACATAGGACGCGATCATCGCAACGACGATGGCGACCATGAATGCGCCGGTTGCAACGAACAGATGAAACTTTGCATTGGCGATAAAGAACACGAGCAACGGCCCGAGCTCGGTTGCAAGCTTGAACAGCGGATGCGGCTGGGTCTTGTCCATGACGTAACCTTTGTCTCCGTCATCACCCGCGAAGGCGGGTGATCCAGTATTCCGAGAGATTTCGATTCCAGTCAGCGCCGCGGCGTACTGGATGCCCCGCTTTCGCGGAGCATGACGAAAACCTATGCCTCGATCCCGGCAATCGCCTTGGCAAAATCTTTCGCGGCGAACGGCGCAAGATCCTCGACACTCTCGCCGACGCCGATGAAGTGCACCGGCAGTTTATGCTTCTCCGACAGCGCGACCAGGATGCCACCGCGCGCGGTGCCGTCGAGCTTGGTCATCACGAGGCCGGTGACACCTGCCGTACGACGAAATGCATCGACCTGCGACAGCGCATTTTGTCCCACCGTGGCATCGAGGACGAGCAGCACCGCGTGCGGCGCCGATGCATCGACCTTCTTGATGACGCGGACGACCTTCTCGAGTTCGTTCATCAGCTCCGTCTTGTTCTGCAAGCGGCCCGCCGTATCGATCAAGAGCACGTCGCGCTGCTGCTCCTTCGCCGCGGTCAGCGCACCGAAGGCGAGGCTCGCGGAGTCCGAACCCTGGGCAGCTGATATGACCGGCGACTTGGTGCGCTCGCCCCACACCTTCAGCTGCTCGATCGCTGCCGCGCGAAACGTATCGCCGGCGGCGAGCATCACCTTGCGGCCCTCGGCGGAGAGTTTCGCGGCAAGCTTGCCGATCGTGGTGGTCTTGCCGGAACCGTTGACGCCGACGACGAGGATGACGAACGGCTTCTTCGACGGGTCGATCTCCAGCGGCTTCGCCACCGGCGCCAGCACCTTCTCGACCTCGGTCGCGACCACGGCCTTGACCTCGTCGGCGGAGATCGCCTTGTCGTAGCGGCCCTTGCCGACCGCATCCGCGATACGCACCGAGACCTCGGTGCCGAGATCGGCGCGCAGCAGCACATCCTCGATATCATCGAGCATGGCGCGATCGAGCTTGCGCTTGGTGACGAGATCGGCAACCGCCGTCCCGAGCGCCCCGGAGGTCCGCTTCAGGCCGCCGGTCAGCCGTTGCCACCAGCTCAGTTTGGGAGTTCCCGCAGTGGTATCGTTCATGGCGCGCGTGTGTTAGCCGTTTCGCTTCCCAAACGAAAGTCTCGACCAATTGATCGATGTTCCCCAATTGTCCGCGGAAGACATCCAGGCGCGCGTGCTCCACCGCGACGGGCTGATGCTGGTGATCGACAAGCCGGCCGGACTGCCGGTGCATCGAGGCCCCAAGGGCGGCGCCAATCTGGAAGCATCGTTCGACGCGCTGCGGTTCGGCCTGCCGCGGCCGCCGGTGCTGGCGCATCGACTCGACAAGGACACCTCCGGCTGCCTGGTGCTGGGTCGTCATCGCAAGGCGACCGCCTCGCTCGGGCTTCTGTTCAAGCACGGCAGGATTTCGAAGACCTACTGGACGGTGGTCGAGGGCGGCCCCACTGAGGATGAAGGCACCATCGATCTGGCGCTCGGCCGGCTCAACGCCGAACGCGGCTGGTGGCAGAAGCCGGACCCGGATGGGCAAAAGGCCGTCACCAACTGGAAGGTCCTCGGGCGCGGCCAAATCCTCACGCAAGACCTGACCTGGCTCGCGATGGAGCCGGTCACCGGCCGCACCCATCAGCTCCGCGTGCATTCGTCTGCCACCGGCTGGCCGATCGTCGGCGACAATATCTACGGCAACGGCCCGCGCTTCGGCGAGCCAACCCTGCATTTGCACTCCCGCGAGATCGGAATCCCGATCTCCAGGAACAAGGATCCGGTGCGCGTGGTCGCACCGGTGCCGCAGCACATGCAGGACCGGCTGCTGGCCTGCGGCTGGAACGGCGAGTAAGCACCCCGGGAAATTACGGTCCTTTATCCTTTACGGAACGTTCAGAGCCATCCGGTAGACCTGCAAGCTGGCTTAGAACAAGCGCACCGGGACGGGCTCAGAACGAGCAATGCATCATGTCGGGCAGGCCATTGTCGATGAGGTCGAAACAGCGATCCGCGGCGGTTCGGCCGAAAAATGGATAGCGACGGCCAAGCGCGTCACCGACCTTTTCCTCGCATCCGCCGGCGGCTTCAACAGCGAACAGATCGAGCTGTTCGACAATGTGCTGGAGCGACTGGTCAAGACCATCGAGCTCCGCGCTCTTGCCGACATCAGCGCCCGGATGGCGCTCGCCGAAATCAGCGAACAGCTAGCGCCGGTCAAGCAGGCGCCGCCCACGATCGTTCGCCGCCTGGCGCGAAACGACGAGATTCGGATCGCACAGCCAATCCTGCAGGAATCATCGCGCCTGAGCGCGGAAGATCTCATCGAGATTGCGCAAACCAAGAGCGAGCAGCATCTGCTCGCCGTGGCCGGCCGCTGGTGGTTGAAGGAGACCGTCACCGACGCGCTGCTGGCACGTCGCTTTGCGAGCGTGAGCCGCCGCGTGGTCGGCAATCCCGGTGCCAAGGTGTCGGCGAGCGGGTTTGTGGTCATCCTCGCGCAGGCCGAGTACGACCCTGATCTGGCGGTCGAAGCCGGCGTCCGCGCGGACCTGCCGTCCGAACTCCGCCTTCAACTCCTGCACGACGCGACCGAAGAGGTTCGCAGCCGGCTGCTGGAACGCGCGCCGGCGCATCTGTTCGAGGAGATTCGCCACGCGATCGCCGCGGTCGCCGCCGGCGTCGAGCGCGACATGTCGCGGGTCCGCGACTTTACCGCAGCCAGACGTCACGTCGCGAAGCTCAAGGAGAGCGGCGAACTCAACGAAGCCATCCTGCTCGGCTTCGCCAGGCAGCGAAAATACGAAGAGACGGTCGTTGCGCTGGCTCACCTGGCGCGATCGAGCGTCGAGGTGATCCGTCCCCTGATGCAAAGCCTCCGTGGCGAAGGCCTGCTGGTGCCCTGCCGCGCCGCCGGACTGACCTGGGAGACGACGGCCGCGATCATGGAATGTCGCTACTCGACGGGCGCGATGGCACCGGCCGAACTGGCCAAGGCCAAGGGACAGTTCACGATGTTGACGCGCGACAACGCCGACCGACTGCTTCGATTCTGGCAGGTTCGGTCGACGCCGCCGCCGAAGCCGGGCGGGCATTGAAATATTCACCAGCGTCGTCCTGGTGAAACAGGCTGTGCGAGAAGTCGCGCTGCTTGCGACGGGATGGCTGCATCGGCCAGCAAAAATGCTCAGTCAGGCGGGCGTGAGTGCCAGCGCTTCCAGTAGGGCGGGCACTCCAAGGATGTTGGTCACTCGCTTGAGGTTGTAGCAGAGGACGCCCAAGGCGAGTTCGGTCTTCGCCTTTTTCAGCCCCTTCACCAGGAAGCGGGGGACCAGCCATCAGCCACTTCATGGTTCCAAACGGGTGCTCTATCGTCTCCCGCCGTCGCCTCATCCAG
>NZ_JYMU01000091.1:0-263 GCF_000938235.1 Bradyrhizobium sp. LTSPM299 | reverse complement strand
GCTGCCGCACGCCCGGCTGGTGTATTCCTTGTTCTGCTTGGTGCGCGAAGTCTTGAACAGGCTCAGCGTCTCGCCGGCCGGGCAGCACCAGCTATCGCTCTCATGGTCGTAGCTGAACCGATCCCGGCTGAAGTATTCGCTGCCCTTCGGATTGACCGTCTCGGGCCTCGGCACGATCGCCGTGATCTTGTCTTGCTCGCAGAGCACCGCATGTTCGCCGTTCGAATAGCCGGTGTCAGCCACGACCGTGACCTCGCTGGCCC
>NZ_JYMU01000090.1:0-59843 GCF_000938235.1 Bradyrhizobium sp. LTSPM299 | reverse complement strand
CTGATCATGTGCGGCGGCGCCGGCACGCGGCTGTGGCCGGCCTCGCGCGAGGTGCATCCGAAGCAGTTCCTGTCGCTGTTCGGGACGCGCTCGACCTTCCAGGAGACGCTGCTGCGGGTTTCGGACGCGGCGGTGTTCGAGTGCCCGATCGTGATCACCAACGAGGCCTACCGCTTCATGGTGCTGGAGCAACTGGCCGAGATCGGCCGCGAGGCCGATGTGCTGCTGGAGCCGATGCGGCGCGATTCAGGTCCGGCGATTGCGGCCAGTGCGGTATTCGCGCAAAGCCGCGACAAGGATGCGATCGTGCTGGCGCTCGCCGCCGATCATCTGCTGCGCGACACCGATGCCTTCGTGGCGGCCTGCCGCGCGGGACTGGTGGCCGCGGAAACGGGCCGCATCGTGACCTTCGGCGTCAAGCCGGAGCGGCCTGCCACCGAATATGGCTATATCAATCCCGGCGAGGTTGTCGCCGGCGAGGTGCGTGCGGTCGCAAAATTCGTCGAGAAGCCGGATGCGGCGACTGCGGCCAGTTATATCGATGCCGGCTATCTCTGGAACAGCGGCAACTTCATGTTCCGCGCCGCGATGCTGCTTGACGAATACCGCAACGTTGATGCGGACAGCATTGCCTCTGTCGAGGAGTCGGTTGCGAAGGCCGGACACGATCTCGGCTTCGTCAAGCTCGATGCACAGGCCTTTGCTGCGGCGAAAGCGATCTCGATCGACTATGCCGTCATGGAGAAGACGGCGCATGCGGCGGTGGTGCCGGTGGCGTGCGGCTGGTCGGACATCGGCTCGTGGCGCCAGGTCTGGGAGCTCTCCGACAAGGACAGCCAGGGCAACGCGGCGCGCGGGGCTGCCGTGTTCGAGGATTCCCGCAATTGCAACGTCACGACCGACCGCGCGCTGGTCGCGCTCGAAGGCGTCGACGATCTTGTCGTCGTCGCAACCCAGGATGCCGTGCTGGTGTCGCGGCAGCAGAACGCCAACGGGCTGAAGCGGCTGGTCGCCAAACTGAGGGTGACGGCGCCCGAGGTGACTGAGAACCACATCAAGGTGCATCGTCCCTGGGGCTCCTATCAGGCGGTCGACAATGGCGACCGCCACCAGGTCAAGCGCATCATTGTCAAGCCGGGCGGACGGCTGTCGCTGCAGAAGCATCACCACCGCTCCGAGCACTGGATCGTGGTGCGCGGTACGGCGCAGGTGACCGTCAACGAGCTGGTCAAGACCGTGCACGAGAACGAATCGATCTACATCCCGATCGGCGCAGTGCACCGGCTGGAGAACCCCGGCAAGATCCAGCTCGAGCTGATCGAGGTGCAGACCGGCAGTTACTTTGGCGAGGACGATATCATCCGCATCGAGGACGATTATCAGCGCACCTAAAGCGGGTTCCCGTGCCCAGAAATGAGTCACGGGACGATGTAACTCTTTGAATCAAAACGTGTCCGGAATTCGCGCTTGCCATTCGCCACATTTGTGGCGCCGTGCTATAGCGGCTGCCAACGAAGCGGGTCGTGGTTCACGCCAACGCACCAGGCAGGGTCAGCCTTCGCGCTGATTCTCGCGGAGCCGGGGTGGCTCCATGAGAGCCGGGACAACCGCCAGAAAGTCACTTGGGGTCGACATATGAATTCAAAAGTGTCCGCATCGGGCGCGAGAGCTGACGTCAATCGCGCACTGCGCGTCGGCGTGATCGGGGCCGGCGTGATGGGCAGCAACCATGCCCGCGTGCTGGCCGGACTGCCCGGTGTCGTGCTGGTCGGGATCGTCGATCCGCTGCCGGAACATCGTGCCCGCGCCGTCGACCTGGTCGGCTGCCGCGCGTTCGAGAGCCTCGATGAACTGCTCGCCGAGGGTGTCGATGCAGTGACGATCGCGGCACCGACCCATCTGCATCACGAGGTCGCGCTGGCTTGCGTCGCGCGCAACATCCACATCATGGTCGAGAAGCCGGTCGCATCCACCGTCGAGGAGGGGCGCGAGATTGTTGCCGCCGCGGACCGCGCTGGCGTCACGCTGATGGTCGGCCATGTCGAGCGCTTCAACCCGGCGGTCGCCGCGATCAAGCAGGCGATCTCGGGCGAGGACATCCTGTCGATCGGCATCACCCGGGTCGGGCCGTTCCCGCCGCGGATGTCCAATGTCGGCGTCGTGATCGACCTCGCCGTGCACGACATCGACCTGATCCGCTGGTTCACCGAATCTGACATCATCGAAGTGCAACCGCAGCTCTCGAGTGCGATCGCCGAGCGCGAAGACATCGCGCTGCTGCAGTTCCGCACCGCCTCCGGCGTGCTCGCCCACATCAACACCAACTGGCTGACGCCGTTCAAGGCGCGCAACGTCACGGTGGCGACGCGCGGCAAATATGTGATGGGCGATTTGCTCACGCGCCAGGTCACCGAATGCTTCGGCTTCAAGCCCGACGGCAGCTATTCGATGCGTCATCTGCCGGTCGGCCATGACGAGCCGCTGCGCGCCGAGCTGATCGCCTTCCTCGATGCTGTCAGAACCGGCAACGTGCCGGCGGTGTCCGGCGACGAGGGCGTAGCCAGCCTCGAGATTGCAATCCGTTGCCTGGAATCGCCGATCACGCCTGCCGCCTCGACGGCGCGCAAGGGACCGCGCCGCGTTGTCGGCTGATATCATCTCCAAATCACGCGCGAAGAGCTCATGAACCAGCATATGCGTCCAGAACCCGTTCCCTTCATCGATATCGCTGCGCAGCGTCAACGGCTCGGCAAGTCGATCGATGACGCGGTCGCCCGCGTGCTCAATCATTGCCAGTTCATCAATGGCCCGGAAGTGACCGCGCTGGAGACGGCGCTGGCGCAGTATTCCGGCGCCAAGCACGTGGTGACCTGCGCCAGTGGCACCGACGCGCTGCTGATGGTGCTGATGGCGAAGAATGTCGGGCCTGGCGATGCGGTGCTGTGCCCGTCCTTCACCTTCTGCGCGACCGGCGAGGCGGTCGCGCTGGCTGGTGCGACGCCCGTCTTTGTCGACGTCGACGAAGCGACCTTCAACATCGACGCCGGCTCGCTCAAGCGCGGCATCGCGACCGCGCGGGCGCGTGGTTTGAAGCCGGTCGGAGTCATTCCGGTCGATCTGTTCGGCCAGAGTGCCGATCATGACGCGGTGGCCGCGGTCGCCGAGGCGGAGGGCCTGTTCGTGCTCGACGACGCTGCGCAAGGCTTTGGCGCCAGCTACAAGGGCCGCAAGCTCGGCACCTTCGGGCTTGCGACCGCGACGAGCTTCTTCCCCGCAAAACCGCTCGGCTGCTTCGGCGACGGCGGTGCGATCTTCACCGATGACGACGAACTCGCGAACACGCTGCGCAGCATCCGCGTGCACGGCCAGGGCTCGGACAAATACGACAATGTCCGCCTCGGCCTCACCGGCCGGCTCGACACCATGCAGGCCGCGATCCTGATCGAAAAGCTGAAGATCTTTGACGACGAGATCGCCGCGCGCAATGTGGTCGCCGACCGCTATGCCCGCGGGCTCGGCAACCTCGTGACCGTGCCGCACCTCGCCTCCGGCTGCACTTCGGTGTGGGCGCAGTACACCATCCGGCTGCCCAAGGGGACCGATCGCGACGCCTTCGCCGCAGCCTTGAAGGCGCAGGGCGTCCCGACCGCGATCTACTACACCAAGTCGATGCACCAGCAGACCGCGTATCGCAACTTCCCGGTCGCCGATGGCGGCCTGCCGGTCAGCGAGAGCCTGTCGGACGACGTCATCAGCCTGCCGATGCACGCCTATCTCGACGAGGCGACCCAGGAGCGCGTCATCCAGGCTGTGCGCGCCGCGCTGTCTTAGGGCCAATTTGTTCGTATGGTGATCATGCGCTAGAAGCACCCATGCTTGGGCGCATCTTCACCGTCGGCGGCTACACCCTGCTTTCGCGGCTCACCGGCCTCGCGCGCGACATCATGCTCGCGGCGATCCTCGGTGCGGGACCGATCGCCGATGCCTTCCTGGTCGCCTGGCGGCTGCCCAATAATTTTCGCGCGATCTTCGCCGAGGGCGCATTCAACACAGCGTTCATCCCGGCCTATGCCCATGTCCACGGCAAGGGTGGTGGCACGTCCGCGCGGCTGTTCGCCGACCGGATATTTACGCTTTTGTTCCTGACGCAGCTCGTGCTGCTCGCTCTCGCCTGGGTGTTCATGCCGCAGGCGCTGCGCCTGCTTGCGCCCGGGTTTACCGACGAACCCGAGCAGCGCGGGCTGGCGATCGAGCTGACGCGGATCACCTTTCCCTATCTGCTTCTGATCACGATGGTGACGCTCTATGGCGGCATCCTCAACGTGATGCAGCGCTTTGCGACCGCGTCGGCCGCATCGATCTTTCTCAATCTGTCGATGATGGCGACGCTGGCGCTGGCGGCATTCTTTCCGACCGCCGGTCACGCCGCCGCATGGGGCGTGCTGATCTCTGGCTTTCTGCAGTATTTCCTGCTCGCCGGCGATCTGGCGCGTCACGGCGGCTTGCCGCGGTTTGCGATGCCGCGCCTCGATGAGGACGTCCGCGCGTTCTTTCGTGCGATCGGCCCGGCCACGCTGGGCTCGATGGGCACGCAGGTCGCCGTCTTTGCCGATACGATCATCGCGACGTTCCTGCCGGCGGGCGCCCTGGCGGCCCTCTATTACGCCGAGCGACTCTATCAATTGCCGATCGGCGTGATCGGCATCGCAGTCGGGACCGTGTTGTTGCCGGAGATGGCGCGGCGGCTCGCGGCCGACGACGTCGCAGGCGCTGCGGCCTCGCAGCGGCGCGCCTTCGAGCTGACGCTGCTTGCGACCATCCCTTTCGTCGCGGCCTTTATCGCCGTGCCTGACGTCATCGTCCGCGCGGTTTTCGTGCGGGGCGCCTACACGACGGCCGACGCGGCGGCCGCCGCTGCCACCCTTGCGGCCTATGCGGTCGGCCTGATTCCGTTCGTAATGATCCGCAGCGCGATCGCCACCTTCTACGCCCGCAAGGACACCGCAACGCCGGTGAAGGCCTCGCTGACCGGGCTTGCCGTCAATGTCCTGCTTAAGGTGCTGCAGATGGGCACGCTGGCCCAGGTCGGCCTCGCGCTCGCGACCGCGGTCGGCGCCTGGATCAATCTGCTGCTGGTGCTGTTCTTTGCCGTGCGCCGCGGCTATCTCGATCTCGACCGGGCACTGCTGCGTTCCTTCGGCACGTTCGCGCTATCCGGCGTCGTGCTGGCCATAGCGCTCTGGGCGACCGCGCATTACGCGGCCGTCCTGTTCGCGCCGATGCAGCTGTTTCGCGATCAACTGAGCCTGCTGCTGCTGATCGCGGTCGGCGCGTTCGTCTACGGCTTCTGCATCCTCACGCTGTTTGGCCGTGGCTGGCTGTTCGCGCTCCGGCGGGGTTAGGGCGCGGACTCACAACGCGCGAGTTCGTTGGCGGTCTCGTTCATTTCGATGTTTGCGTTCGGCCCTTCACCGGCATGGCGACTGGCGTTCGCAATGTCGCCTGGGCCTGAAGCAGGCATACAATTTCAGTGAGTATTAACAGTTGCAGCGCACGTTCGTAGCCATGAATGCCTACCTCAGCGAGCATCCTATGGGTTTGCCGATCAATAAAGGGCCGGGCTGGAATACTTCGCAATATACGGCATCGGCCGTTGGATTCTTTGCCGGTGCCGGTGCAGCTCAAATGTTGTTGTACTACGACCTCATTCCACGAAACTTCGCGATAGTCGTGGTGGTGGCAGGCTCAGGCGTCCCGCCGTTTATTGTTGGATGGTGGCAAAAACGCAGATACGGCCCATTTTACAATGAACCGAGATAGCCGGCTCGTCGGGATAAACCGGGAAGTGAGTGACGAACGTTCCGAATGGCGATTTTGACCCGAAACGAGCATAGTAATGCTGTTGTTGGCTTGTGAAGCGTCGAAATCGGCGTGGCGCAGTCAAAGGACTAGCGTTGATGGTCACAACTCGTTTCCTGAAATGCGCGCTTATCCTTGAGCTTCTGCTGCTGCCGACCGGCATTCTAGCCGACCCCTTCCTTGAGAGCGGCGTGCGCTGCACTCATTTTTTTGGGTTGGACCAGATAGTTCAGGCGCGAGAGCCGGTTGCTGCAGCCCTAAACGCAATACAAGACACAAGAAAGATCTATATCGCCCGCTTAGGTAAGCCGACATTTGAAAAACAAGTGCTCGATGGCGTTACACTATCGTGGGTTACTACAGAGGGAAATTCGATCCCGATAGCGCGGAACGTTGTTCTTCAGATTGTCCAGGGCACTCTCCATGTTACGTGTGGGACAGCGTTCTAGGTACCGAATGGAGAAGCGCGCGTAGCGATCGACTTCCGCCTCTCACCCATCGCGACATACTGCGCTGCCCACGAACTTGGTCGCTATAGGAGCAAAGCGGACGTAGTCACCAGTCACATGACTCCGCTAGGCGCGGCGGATACCTCTCCTTAATTTCGGAATAATGGAAATTCCCCCCTGATTTGCCCAACAAGTTGCCTTAATCGAATGCCGGCGCCTGGCTTGCTACTTTGCATGGGTTGTTTTCGATGTTTTGGCAGCGCGCACCGTGGAAGGGGAGTTCTGAATAGCCCCTGAAAGGTGTTTGCGCTTCGGGAACAACCGCGCCAATATGCGACGAACAAACCAAGGCAATTGGAGACGAGATGGCTGCTCCCATCAAATTCGGCGTCGGTCAAAGTGTACGGCGTAAAGAGGATGACGCGCTGATTCGCGGCAAGGGCCGCTATACCGACGACGTCGCACCGTCTCCCGCATTGCACGCACTGGTGCTTCGCTCGCCGCATGCGCATGCGACATTCACGATCGATGCCGGCAAGGCCCGCGCCATGCCCGGGGTGTCGCTGATCCTGACCGGTGCCGATGTCGCCGACCTCGGCGGGTTGCCGTGCCTGTTCAACCTCGAAACCGATCCGTTCACTGCGCCGCCTTATGCGATCCTCGCCAGCGATGTGGTGCGCCATGTCGGCGATGCCGTCGCCTTTGTGGTCGCCGATACGCTCGATCATGCCCGCGATGCGCTCGAGGCTGTCGACGTCAAATGGACGCCGTTGCCTGCCGTGGTCGGCCTCGTCAATGCGGTGAAGAAGGGCGCGCCGCAGGTCTGGCCCGACAAATCGGGCAATGTGCTGTTTGACGTCTCGATCGGCGACAAGAAGGCCGCGGAAGCCGCTTTCGCCAAGGCGCATTCAGTCGCCGAGATCACCATCGTCAATCCGCGCGTCATCACCAATTTCATGGAGACGCGCGCCGCGGTTGCCGAATACGACGCCAAGAAGGATCATCTGACGCTGACGATCGGCAGCCAGGGCAGCCACCGCCTGCGCGAGATCCTCTGCGACATGATCCTGAAGATGCCAAAGGAGAAGATGCGGGTGATCTGCCCCGACGTCGGCGGCGGCTTCGGCACCAAGCTGTTTCCCTATCGCGAATATGCGCTGATCGCGGTGGCCGCGCGCAAGCTGAAGAAGACGATCAAGTGGACCGCCGAGCGCTCCGACCATTTCATGGGCGACGCGCAGGGCCGCGACAACCTCACGACCGCGAAGATGGCGCTCGCCGAGGACGGCAAGTTCCTCGGCATGGATGTCGACCTGATGGGCGACATGGGCGCCTATCTCTCGACCTTCGCGCCCTATATCCCGCATGGCGGCGCCGGCATGCTGCCGGGCCTCTATGACATCCAAGCCTTCCACTGCCGCGTCCGCACTGTGTTCACCAACACCGTGCCGGTCGATGCCTATCGCGGCGCCGGCCGCCCGGAAGCCGCCTATGTGATCGAACGGTTGGTCGACGCTGCCGCGCGAAAACTCGGCATGACGCCCGATGCCGTCAGGCGGAAGAATTTCATTCCGCCGAAATCGCTGCCCTACACGACCGCGACCGGCAAGGTCTACGATTCCGGCGACTTCGTCGCGCATATGAAGCGCGCGATGGAGATCGGCAACTGGAAGGAGTTTGCCAAGCGCGCCAAGGCTGCCAAGAGGGACGGCCTGGTGCGTGGCATCGGCATTGCGAGCTATGTCGAGGTCTGCGGCACCATGGGCGAGGAGACCGCCAATGTGGCGCTCGATCCCAACGGCGACATCTCGATCCTGATCGGCACGCAGTCGAGCGGGCAGGGCCACCAGACGGCATATGCGCAGCTCGTCGCCGAGCAGTTCGGCGTGGCGCCGGAACGCGTCCACGTGCTGCAGGGCGACACCGACAAGATCGCGACCGGGCTCGGCACCGGCGGCTCGGCGTCGATTCCCTCCGGCGGTGTTAGTGTCCAGCGCGCCACGCACGAACTCGGCAATAAGCTGAAGGAGCTTGCGGCGCAGGCGCTGGAAGCCGGCGCCGGGGACCTCGAAATCGCGGACGGCCGCGTCCGCATCGCCGGCACCGACCGTTCCGTCAGCTTTGCCGATCTTGCCAAGCGCCCGGGCGGCGATTCCGCAAAGATGAATGCCAGCGCGACGTTCTCGAGCGCCGATGGCACCTATCCGAACGGCACCCATCTCGCCGAAGTCGAGATCGACCCCGCCACGGGCATCATCAAGATCGTCAGCTATGTCATCGTCGACGATTTCGGTGTCACGCTAAACCCGCTGATGCTGGCGGGCCAGGTCCATGGCGGCGCGATGCAGGGCATCGGCCAGGCGCTGATGGAGCAGGCGGTCTACAGCACGAGCGACGGCCAGCTCGTCACCGGCACGTTCATGGACTATGCGCTGCCGCGCGCTGCCGATGGGCCGTCCTTCGTGTTCGAGACCCACAACGTGCCCTGCACGACCAATCCGCTTGGCGTGAAGGGGGCGGGCGAGGCCGGCGCGATCGGCTCCTGCCCGGCGGTGGTCAATGCCATCGTCGAGGGGCTGCATCGCGAATACGGGATCGACCACATCGACATGCCGGCCACCCCCGAGCGGGTCTGGATCGCGATCCGCGAGGCGCAACGCCGGCATAATCTCTGATAAGTTGTCGCAGGCGGAATGAACTGTCCGCCTGCGGTGTTTGCAAACAGGCCGGCCGCGTACCTGCGGACCCGGACAACCGGAATTGAGGGGATTTGCCGATGAAGCGGATAGTCGTCGTCGCAGCGGTGCTAGCGTTCAGTGCCGGTGCCGTCGTTGCGCAGCAGGATCAGGTCAAGCAGACCCAAGCTGTGATGAAAGGCAATGGCAAGAATGCGGGCGCGCTGGCGGCGATGGTCAAGGGCGAGAAGCCCTACGATCAGTCGACCGTAGATGCCGCGCTGGCCCAGTTCGAGGAAACCGCCAAGAAGCTTCCGATGCTGTTCCCCGAGAGCACCAAGGGCCTCAATCCCGAGGGCGACTACTCTCCCTCGCCAAAGATCTGGGAGGACAAGGCCGGCTTCGAATCCCATATTGCGAGCTTCGCCAAGGCCGTCGTCGATGCAAAGGGCAAGATCAAGGATCTGGATGCGCTGAAGGCGGAGCTGCCGGTGATAGGCAAGCAGTGCGGCGGCTGTCACGAGACATACCGCATCAAAAAAACCTGATCCGGTTTCGCGCAATGAAAAGGGCGGACGTTATGAAGCGTCCGCCCTTTTTGCTGTGTCGGCCTTTTCTTGTTGGAATTTACTTCGTGACCTGGCCGCGGATTTCGCCGCCCGGGTTGGCCGCGGTGTGGACGTTGACATAGTACTTGCCGGCCAGGAGATCGGCGGCCTGCGCGTCGGTCAGCGTCGCGCTGCCTTCGACCGGGCTCGACGTCGCATTCGGGATCGCGACCGCGACGCCGGCATTCTTGCCAGCTTCGACGGGGCCATGGAAATGCGCGGCGGTGGCCGGGCCGCTGAGGCCGGAATAGGTCAGCTTCCAGGTCAGCTTCTTGCTGGCGGCGTCGTAGTCGATGTCGGCGGTGCCGGTGCCCGCGCTGGTGTTCGCCGGCACTTCGGACTTGCCGTCCAGCGTTGCCTTCAGCTTCTCGGCGAAGGCCGGGCCAGCGAACGCGATCGCGGCACCCAGCATCAGCGTGGCAAGCATGGTCTTGTTCGGCATAGGTCTCTCCCTGTTGACGTCACACGATGGTGTCAGTCTCGAAACATCGGTTGTGCGGGTTTATTCCCGGAATGGCGGTTGGTGCGCGAAATTTCATGGAAGCTTCCCCGCCCCGTTGCGGTCATACTGGCTGCACCCTTGGAAGCGCCAATGACGGATCAGTGAATGCTGCGACGAATTTTCCTCCTCGCCGTGGTGGCCGGCATCGCCGGCCTCAGCGTGTTCTGGTGGCTGACGATCCCCGCGACCGTTGCCGCGAGCGCGCTGCCCGCCTACCAGCCCAACCTTGCCAACGGGCTCACAACGTTCAATGCCGGGGGATGTTCCTCCTGCCATGCCGTGCCGAAGCAGGACGATCGTATGAGGCTTGGCGGCGGCCTTGCGATACCGTCGCCATTCGGCACCTTCTACGCGCCGAACATCTCGCCCGACCCGAATGACGGCATCGGCCGCTGGAGCGAGGCCGATTTCGTCACTGCTGTCATGAAAGGCACCTCGCCATCAGGCACGCATTACTTCCCGGCGTTTCCCTATACCTCCTATCAGCACGCAGGGATCAATGACGTCCGGGACCTCTTCGCCTATCTGAAGACACTGCCGCCGGTCGCAGGTCGGGTGCGCGACCATGATTTGCCGTTCCCCTTCAACATCCGTCGCAATGTCGGCATCTGGAAATTGCTGTTCATGGACGGCAAGCCGTTCGTCGCCGACGCAGGCCGTTCCGCGCAGTGGAATCGCGGCGCCTATCTCGTCAACAGTTTTGGCCATTGCGCCGAGTGCCACAGCCCGCGGAATTTCCTCGGCGGCATCATCGGCGCGCAGCGCTTCGCCGGCGGCCCGAATCCGGAAGGCGAGGGCTGGGTGCCGAACATCACGCCGAAGGGACTGTCGGACTGGAGCGCGAAGGATATCGCCTATTTCCTCGAAAGTGGCCAGACGCCGGATGGAGACAGCGCTGGCGGATCGATGGTGCGCGTGATCCGCAACACCTCGCAGCTCTCGGGAGAGGACCGCGATGCGATTGCCGACTACATCAAGTCGCTACCGCCGGTCGAGGGTCCGCCGAAGCCGCCGAAGAAGGCGGACAAGGAATGATCTTTCCTGATTGCGCCTTGTGATCCTCGGCCCGCTATCCGCGCCACGCGCTGGCGGCAACGACCATCAAGCCGCCGGCAATCGCGAGGTCCTTCACGAATAGCGTTCGTTCCGCCTTGTCGGCGAGGTCGAGGTGAAACCCGAACGCGGTGGCAAGGCAAAACAGTGCAAGCGCGCCGGCGGCCAATGACGGCTGCCAGCCGATCAGCAACGCCAGGCCCGCACCAAGCTCCAGCGCGATGACCAGCGGCAGCAGTTGGCCCGGAATATGGTGTGCCGCCATGTGGTCGAGGAAGGGTTTCGGGCCGGCGATCTTGGCTGCGCCAGCAAGGATGAACAGCAACGCGAGCAGGCTTCGTCCGGCAATCGTGATGATCGTGATCGGCATGAGGGAGCCCTCCTGGTTTGTTATTTGCTGTTTTGGGCGTGGGGTCTGGCCTGTGATGAGAACAGGACGGCGGACAGGATGAAGGCAAAGACGAAGAAGATCGTCCGTCCCAGCACCAGCGGCTTGGCCTGCTCCACCGGCGTCACCGAGATCAGGACCCCGAACGGGATGTAACACCACAGTACCACCGCGATGGTCCTGCCGAGCCTGCCGAACTGCAGGAAGCCGAACGAGAACAGCAGGACCGCGAGATAGCTGGCGTGAAACTTGACCTGGGAGGCGATCATCTGAAGCTCGCCGTCGGCCGGCGACAGCGGCAATCGGTTCTGGATCGCATGCACCATGGTCATGATGTGGTGGTTCTCGACGCAATCGAGGACAACCGTGAGCATCATGGAGGCGAGCGCGGCGCCCAGCAGATAGGGGTCCAGCATCGTGCGCAGCCGGGCGGCCAGCACGATGAAGAATGCGCCGTAGAAGATCATGAAGAGATTATCGAGCCCGAGATTGAGCCGCAGACCGAACGGCACCAGGGGGGTCTCCAGATACGCGCCATAGGCATCAGTGGAGCGGGCGGTCTGGAAGAAGTCCTGCGAACCCCTGGTGGTGATGATACCGATCACCATGGCGGCGACGGTCAACGCCGCCAGCGTCGCCAGGATGGCGAGCGTACGGTCCAATGGTCTGGTCTGCATGATATAGCTACTCCCTGCGCGTCCAGCCGACTCGCGATTTACAAATATCAATTGCTATCTGAAATTAGATAGCAGATGATATTTGAAAATCAAATGGTATTTCAGGGATTCAGGAGTCCGATCCGTTGCCCAGGTTAAATCGCGAGGAAAGTCAGGCGCGTACCAGGAATCTCCTGATCGAGGCGGCGCGCGAGGAGATCATCAAGAAGGGATTTGCGCAGGCCTCGGTGCGCGACATCGCCGACGCAGCCGGATTTTCGCAGGGCGCGTTCTATTCGAATTTTCCCGACAAGGAGGCGATCCTGCTGGAACTGGTGCAACGGCACCAATCCGAGGAGCGCGCAAAAATCGAAGGCGTGCTGGGGCAGGCGTCGGGTGAGCCCGCGAAGGTGATGGCGGGCCTTGAAAAATGGGCCGCCACCGCCAATTCGGATCCCGGCTTCGCCGTGCTGGCGATCGAGTTGCAATTGCAGGCGCTGCGCAGTCCGACGTTCGCGCAAGGCTATAACGACCTCAACCGCAAGCACCGCCGTGCACTGGGCGTGCTGGTGACGCGCCTGTTCGAATTGCTCGGCAAGCAGGTGCCCGCCGATGCCATGGAAATCGCCACCGGCTTCATCGCCCTGGGCCGCGGCATGGCACTATTGTCGAGGGGCGGCGAAGTCAGCCGCAGCGGCCGGATCGTCGTCACGTTCCTGAAGGCGCTGATCGACTCGGCGCCGGACGCCTAGCGGCTTGTGGCGCGGGCCTGCCAAATCGGCAGGTGTTCTCAAGGCTTGTATGCCGTAATCCAGAGGAAACGGGCATCCTCGTTGTCTTGCTGAATGACCTCTGCCTTTGTGATCGCAAGGCCTGCATCCGATACAAGCCGCTTTGTCGTCTCCGCATCATGGTGGCTGAAGAACATGGTCGTTCCGAGCCAGTCGCCGGTCCAATCCTCGGCCGGCGTAGCACCAAAGCTGCCAACAAATCGTCCTCCCGGCGTCAGCCAGCGTGCGATACCCTCCAGCAGCATTGCATGCTCCTCTCGCGGAACGTGCGTGATCGAGTAGAACGCCGCGATCGCCTCAAATGACGCAGGTGGAAAGTTCACGCTCACCATGTCGGCATGGATGAACCGCGCATTCGGTACATTGCGCCGTGCGTGTTCGATCTGGCGCGCCGAGCCGTCAACGCCGGTGACCTCAAAACGGCGCGCTGTCAGGTCACGGGCAGCCGGCACTCCAGCGCCGCATCCGAGATCAAGCACCCGCGCGCCGACGCACAATCCATCCGCAATCTCAGCGAGCTTGCGGTCGCGCACCTCGGAGACGCCGAACCGTCCGAGATAGGCGTCGACGATCGCATCATATCCGGCGGCAACCAACCTCTTGCGATCGTCGCTGCCCAATCAGGTGCCTCTGGTCTACTTCGCGCCGAACGCCTTGAAGGTGATGATGGTGAGGGTGTCCTGGATACCAGGGAGCACCTGGACCTTCTCGTTGATGAAATGACCGATGTCGGTGTCGTGGTCGACGTAGAACTTGACCAAGAGATCGTAATTGCCCGCGGTGGAATAGATCTCCGACGCAATCTCGGCCTCCGCCAGCGCGTTGGCGACGGTGTAGGACTGGCCGAGCTTGCACTTGATCTGGACGAAGAAGGGAACCATCGCTGTGTCTCCGGGGATTTGGCGACAATAGGCCAAAAACGGAGGCCCAAGGCAAGCCAACTTGATGCTGATGGGCGGGCGCGCTAGGACAGGCCATGAACCCTTTGATATCAGCCCCTTACGTCATCAGATGACGCCGATCGCGCTCACCATCGCGGGCTCGGACTCCTCCGGCGGCGCGGGCATCCAGGCCGACCTGAAGAGCTTTGCGGCGTTCGGTGTTTACGGCGCCTCCGTGATCACGGCGCTGACGGCGCAGAACACCACAGGCGTCAGCGGAATTCACCTGGTGCCCGCGGCGTTCGTCACCGCGCAGATCGACGCGGTGTTTTCCGACCTTGCCGTCGGCGCGGTCAAGATCGGCATGGTGGCGCAGGCCGAGACGATCGCGGCGATCGCCGATGGGCTGAAACGCTGGTCGCCGCGCCACATCGTGCTCGACCCCGTGATGGTCGCAACTTCGGGCGACCGCCTCCTTGCGGCTGAGGCGGTCGACGCGCTCAAGGCGAGGTTATTTCCGCTGGCGTCGCTGATCACGCCGAACCTGCCCGAGGCCGCGGCCCTGCTGGACGAACCGGTCGCCGAGAGCGAGGCCGCCGTTGAGAGCCAGGCCCGCCGCTTGCTGGCTGCGGGATGCCGCGCGGTGCTGGTCAAGGGCGGCCACGGGCACGGCGCTGACAGCATCGACTATCTAATCGACGGTGAGCGCACCATTGCGCTTACCGCGCCGCGCATCGCCACACCAAACACCCACGGCACCGGTTGTTCATTGTCGTCAGCGATCACGGCAGGGCTCGCGAAGGGCGAAGACCTGGAAACCGCGGTGCGCAACGCCAAGGCGTGGATCACGGAAGCGATCGCAGCGGCGGACCGTTTTGCTGTCGGGCACGGCCACGGACCCGTGCATCATTTCCACAAGTTTTATTGAGGTCCGGTAGCCCGGATCGTCATTGCGAGCGAAGCGAAGCAATCCATATCTCCAAGCGCTGAGAGATGGCTTGCTTCGTCGCTGTCGCTCCTCGCAATGACGGGGATGGATGTTCCCGCGCAATGTTCCATTTGCTCACGCACCTCATGTCGCCAGATTGTCGCATCGCGCTGTTATCCGCTGTGGAGGGGCGTGCAACTGATTCTCGTTAAGGTTTATGGGGCCTTCGGTCACGGGGATCGTCATCGCCTTGTCACAGGAATCTGTTAGGTGCACAGGCATGGGAAGTGACTCCTCGAGTGAAGAAAGCCCCGAGCGGCGCTTTCGCACTTTGTTCATCTCCGACGTTCATCTCGGAGCCCGCGGTTCGCAAGCCGACCGTCTGCTGGACTTCCTCCGGACCCACGACGCCGACACGATCTATCTGGTTGGCGATATCGTCGATGGCTGGGCGCTGAAGTCGAACTGGTACTGGCCGCAGACCCACAACGACTTCGTGCAGAAGATGCTGCGCAAGGCGCGCAAAGGCGCCAAGGTGATCTACGTCCCGGGCAACCACGACGAGTTCCTGCGCAATTTCTACGGCACGCATTTCGGCGGCATCGACGTGGTGGAAAACGCCGTCCACACCGGCGCCGACGGCAAGCGCTATCTGGTGATCCACGGCGACATCTTCGATCTCGTGGTGCAGAACGCGCGCTGGCTCGCCCATCTCGGCGACAAGGCCTATGACTTCGCGATCCAGATGAATCGCTTCGTCAATTTCTTCCGCCGCATGTTCGGCGTACCGTACTGGTCGCTGTCGCAATGGGCCAAGCTGAAGGTCAAGAAGGCGGTGAACTATATCGGCGCGTTCGAGTCCACGCTGGCGGGCGAAGCGCGACGCCACGGCTGCGACGGCGTGATCTGCGGCCATATCCACTACGCGACGATTCATGACGAGCACGGCATCCGCTACATGAATTGCGGCGACTGGGTCGAGAGCTGCACGGCACTTGCCGAAAACGAAGACGGCAGCTTCGAGATCATCACCTGGACCGACCCGGAGCGCCGCGTTGCGCCGCTTCCGCGAGTCACGGCACGCGCTGCATGACGCATATCCTGGTCGCGACCGATGCGTGGCATCCCCAGGTTAACGGGGTGGTCCGCACGCTGACCATGATGGCGCAGGCGGCGAAATCGCTTGGCGTCGAGGTGAGTTTCCTGACGCCGGACTCGTTCCGCACCTTCGCGATGCCGAGCTATCGCGATCTCCGGCTCGCGCTGCCGAGCCCGGCGAAGATTGCCAGGCTGATCGAGGCGGCAAGGCCCGACAGCATTCACATCGCGACCGAAGGCCCGATCGGGCTTCTGGTCCGCCGTCATTGCCGCAAGCACGGCCTGCCGTTCACGACGAGTTTCCACACCCGTTTTCCCGAATACGTCTCCGCGCGCTCGCCGATCCCGGAATCCTGGATCTGGCGCGCGCTGCGCTGGTTCCACAAGCCGAGCCAGGCGGTGATGGCGGCGACGCCGGCGCTGGCCAGCGAGCTGCGCCAGCGCGGCTTCCGCAACGTGGTGCTGTGGTCGCGCGGTGTCGATACCGGGCTGTTCCATCCGCGCGATGTCGATCTCTGCCTGCCGCAACCGGTCTACCTCAGCGTCGGCCGCGTGGCGGTGGAGAAGAACCTCGAGGCGTTCCTCGATCTCGATTTGCCCGGCACCAAGATCGTGGTCGGCGACGGTCCGGCACGTGCGTCGCTGGAACGCAAATACCCGAAAGCCGTGTTCCTCGGCGCCCGCCATGGCGAGGAACTGGCCGAGATCTATTCCGCCGCCGATGTGTTCGTGTTCCCGAGCCGGACCGACACCTTTGGCCTCGTGCTGCTCGAGGCGCTGGCGAGCGGGCTGCCGGTTGCCGCTTTTCCGGTCACTGGCCCCCGCGACGTGATCGGTGCCGCCCCGGTTGGCGTGCTCGACGAGGATT
Source organism: Bradyrhizobium sp. LTSPM299 (assembly GCF_000938235.1). NCBI lineage: Bacteria > Pseudomonadati > Pseudomonadota > Alphaproteobacteria > Hyphomicrobiales > Nitrobacteraceae > Bradyrhizobium > Bradyrhizobium sp. LTSPM299. The sequence goes on along the minus strand of NZ_JYMU01000090.1, from coordinate 43,087 downwards.
TGCGCCATGCCTGCCTGGAAGCCTTGAGCATTCCGCGTCAGGCCTGTGTCGATTTTGCCGCGCTTCATACCTGGCAGGCCTCCGCCCGGGTGTTCATCGACCGTGCCACGAATGTCCGGCCCGCCCTGCCGGACGATGAGGGGGGAATCGTGGTAGAATTCGGTGCCGAAGAGCATCATTTTGCTATTCTGCCGGCCACCCAGCCGACCTCACGCTGAAGCGTCTTGCTCGGCGGTCCGCTGCCGCGATACAGTCCGCGGATGACCGAAACCGCCTCGACTCCCCTTGTCGCCGCCGCGGACATCGACGCCGCCGCAAAGGTGGTCGCACCGTTCGCGGTGCGCACGCCGCTCCTGACCTTTCCGGTCCTCGACGAACGCATCGGCACCAAGGTCTTCCTGAAGCCCGAAATGCTGCAGCGGACCGGATCGTTCAAGTTCCGTGGCGCCTTCAACAAACTGGCCTCGATCCCGCTAGCGCAGCGGAGCGGCGGCGTGGTCGCGTTCTCCTCGGGCAACCATGCCCAGGGCGTCGCGGCCGCAGCCAAGATCCTCAACATGCAGGCGACCATCGTGATGCCTGCGGATTCCCCGCTGACCAAGCGCGAGCGGACCAAATCCTATGGCGCCGAGGTCGTGCTCTACGACCGCGATCGCGACGACCGCGAGGCGATCTCCAACGACATCGCGCGCAAGCGCGGCGCGACGCTGGTGCGTCCCTATGACGATCCCTTCGTGATCGCGGGCCAGGGCACCGCCGGCCGCGAGATCGCCGAGGACATGGCCGCGCTCGGGCTGGTGCCCGACATCGTCGTCGCGCCGGCCTCCGGCGGCGGCTTGATCGCTGGCGTTGCCACCGCGGTGAAGGCAAGATTCCCGCAGGCCCAGATCGTCGTTGCTGAACCTGCGGGCTACGACGATCACGCGCTGTCGCTCAAGGCCGGGCATCGCGAGGCGCATCCGGTTGCGGCCCGCACCATCTGCGATGCGCTGATGGCGATGATGCCGGGCGAACTCACCTTTGCTATCAACAGCAAGCTCTTGGCAAACGGCGTCAGCGTCTCTGACGAAGAGGTTGGGGCTGCCGTTGCCTTTGCCTATCGCGAGCTGAAGCTCGTGGTCGAGCCCGGTGGCGCAGTCGGGCTTGCCGCACTGCTGGCCGGGCGAATCGACGCCAAGGGCAAGAACGTCGTCATCGTGCTCTCCGGCGGCAATGTCGATGCCGAGCTGTTCGCCAAGCTGGTCGCCTGAGGCAAAGTATTTGAAGAGGAACGGGGCAGAGCGCCGGCCGCTCTGTCCCGTTTTGTTGACAGGGATCAACGCCTGAAGCCGTGATGGCCCTGGTTCACTGCGCCGTAGCGCGGGCCGGCGTGGACGGCGGCGTTGCTGTCGAATCTCGATCGATTGACTTGCACGTTCTGTCGCTCGGCCCGGAAGCGGGGCCTGCCGTTGCCTTTCAGGACCGGATTGGATGCGCTCTTGCCGGCGTTCGTCACCGGCAGGCTTGCGATCTTGCCGCCGGTGATCCGAGCATTGTTCTGCAGGCCGCCATTGACTGGACGGTACACCGGATGATTTGAAAGCCGGGTGAACTGCATCAGCGGCACGATCTTCGGCTGGACCTGCAGATGCAGCGCCGACTGCGCATACGGGCTGTTGCGGAAATTGTCGTAGAAGGTCTTGTAGGCGAACGGCGTGTTGGCAAGCACCGCCTTGTGCCAGGCCACGGCTTGCCGCCAGTTGTCGAGCAGGAAGCGGATGCGGTCGCTCAGCGGATCGCGCGGATAGAGCGTGATGAACTCCTGATAATAATCGGGCGAGCCTTCCGACAGCACGAAATCATAGGCCTGGCGCACCGAGCGGCTCGGCAGGTCCGAGGCCATCTGCACAACAGGGGAATTTGCCGGCGCGCTCGCCGCCGCAACCGCCGTGTTGCCGAAGAAATAGAAATCGGAGGTCAGCGACGAGCTCTCCCACGGCGTCTGCCGCCCGTCGGTCGAATTGTTCACCTCGAGGCGGATGCGCTTGAAGAGCTGCTCGATCGGGAGATTGGGCTCGCGCGCCAGCCGCAGGAAGGCATTGGTGTAGGGGCTGTGGCCGTTGCTGCCATCCTGCGCCTCCATGCCGGGCGCCGTCGAATAGCCGACGATCGAGCCGTTTGGCGCATCGACGATCGCGAGGCCGCGGCCGGCGTCGTCAACGTTCGGAAACGGATTGTTGCGGCAGGCGTCGAGCACGACGATACGCATCCGGCTCGGGATGTTCTCGAGCGTGCCCATCACGTCGACCAGGCGCACCGAATTGCCGTCGAGATCGGCAGGCGTCGCGATATTGGCGTCGACCGGAATCAGATAATTCTCGCCGGCGAGCTGAACGCCATGGCCCGCGTAGTAGACCATCGCGACCGTGTTGGGGCCGCGCTCGGCGACCTTGCTGGAAAAATCCTGCAAGACCTTGACCATGTCGTTCTGCCTGAGGTCGGTCGCGGAGATCACCTCGAAGCCCGCCGAATTCAACAGCTCGGCGACCGATTGCGCGTCATGGCCGGGATTGGCCAGCTTCGGTGCGCTCTGATAGTTCGAATTGCCGATCACGAGCGCAACGCGCTGCTCGCTGCCGCGCGGGGCTGGAGGCGCGGCGCCGCCGGCGATCGCGCTGCTGGTTTCGGCGAACGCGGCACCGGCATGACCAAGGCTCAACAGGCCCAGCAGTGCCGCGGACAACAAGATGGATTTCAGGCGGACCATGGTGCGCTCCCACAGACTGATCTCGATCCGAGATCGCTCGCGGGCAGGCTATGCGCGGGCGCAGGCGCGGTACGTGAGTTGGGTCACGATGCGCGGGCGGTGAAAGTCCGCTTGGACTGGCTACGCGATCACGAAAAGAACGCGATCTTCTCGGCCTGGCTCATACGGCGGATCGGGGCCAGCGGATCGTTGGCGGCGACGCTCGGTTTCTTCACAAGGCCGCTCGCGATGATGGTGGAGCCAAGCGACATTTCCACCGCGGGCTCTGGCGCAGGCGCGATGTCGGCCTGTGGTGCTGGTTGGTTCGGAGCTGGTTCGGCGGCAGGAGCCTCGACCATCGGCGCGGCGGGCGCGGCAACGGGCTCGACTACGCGCGCCAACTCCTGAGCGGCTATTTCGGGCTCGACCGGCGGCGCCTCGGCGATGGGCGTCTCCGCGACCATCATCGCCTCGTCATCGTCGATCGGATCGGGTGCGCCCATCTCCATCGCGATGAGGTCGAGCATGGCCTCGTCATGCGCGTCGGCTTCTGCGTCGTCAGCGATAGGGGCAGGGGCCTCGGCTTCGGCCAATGCGGGCTCGGCTTCCGCGAATGCCGGCTGCGGCGTCGTGACCGCACGCACTTCGACGGTCGGTGCCGTGGCCGACGCCACCTCAGCGACCGCGACATCGTTGGCGACGCTCTCGGCCGCGGCAGGCGGCGAGTGCGCCGCCACGGGCGCTTCCGCGACCGGTGCTTCGGCGGCAGGCGCAATCGCCTCGTCTACACGGAACTCGGCGAGCCGGCGCGCCAGCGTCGCGAAGGCGGTATCCAGCACGACCTTGGCGTCGTCCATCGAGATTTGTGCGGCGCCGGCCTCGATGGCGCTGGCCTGCGAATCGATGATGTCGCAGATCCGGCCGTCATTACCGATCTCGCGCAGCCGCCAGGAGATTTCCCGGATCACCCGCACGCCCTTGCGCACCGGCACGAGCAACTGCTCGAAGCCGAGGTCATCGAGCGCCGCGATCGCCGCGGCCTGGGCGGCCTCGACAGCACCGCGCAGCGCAGTCAGCGCTTGTTCCAGTTGCTCGTCCCTGAAGGCATCAGCGGCCGCTTGCCGCTGCGCTGCAAGGCTTTGCTCGATCCGCGCCACGGCGTCGAGCACCATTCGCGTATCGGCGTTGCGGTTGCGCTTGGCGTACTCGCCGAGGAACCAGCGCCCCCGCGCGGTCTCCATGAAGGCCTCGCTGATCGCAGCATAGTCCTCCTCGCCCGGCTGGGCCGCGCGGGCGGAAATCGGCGACAGGGCGAATGCTTGCTCAGCCATCATATTCTCTGCGCGCAAATCACTGCGCGTTACGCTAACGATCATCACGATATCGCGCGAATCGCAATTGAATTGATGTCTATCGAATCACAAATCCCCATTGCTGCCGAGCAGGCATCGAGGCGATTCGCAGGCCGCCTGGCGGCATTCTACGCCACGCTGTTCGGTACCACCGGCGTCCATCTGCCGTTTTTCACGGTGTGGTTGAAGGCGATCGGCATCGATGCCGCCTGGATCGGAACCATCACGGCGGTGCCGCCGGTGACCCGTTTCACCGTGCTGCCGCTCATCATGGCGGCCGCTGAGCGGCGCCAGATGTTGCGTGGCGCGATCATGCTGACCGGCTTCGCTACCGCGTTCGGCTTTCTCGTTATCGGCACCCAGCGCCTGCCTTTGCTGGTGCTGCTGGCCTACGCGCTGACCTGCTCCGTCTGGACGCCGATGGTGCCGCTGACGGATGCCTATGCGCTGCGCGGCGTGCGGCGCTATGGGCTCAACTACGGACCGCTGCGGCTGTGGGGTTCGGCCGCCTTCGCGGTCGGCGCGCTCGGCTGCGGGCTGCTGCTCGGCACCCTCCCGCCGGCGCATCTGATCTGGATCATCGCTGCTGTCACCGTGCTCGGTGCGCTGGTTGGCTTGACGTTGCGTCCGCTGGACCAGGCCGTTGCGACCTCCGCGCCGCCGCAGGGCGCGCGCAAGCTGCTGCGCGATCCCGGCTTCCTCGCCATCATCGTCTCATCGGCGCTGATCCAGAGCAGCCACTCGGCCTATTACATCTTCGCCTCGATCGCCTGGCAGCAGGCGGGCCTTAGCGGGCTGACGATCGGAGCACTCTGGACGATTGGTGTCATCGCCGAAATCGTGCTGTTCGCGCTCTCGCCGCGCTTCACGCTGCCGTCGGCCGTGCTGGTGGTGATCGCCGCGGCGAGCGCAGTGGCGCGCTGGACCATCACCGCGCAGGATCCTCCGCTGCCGATCCTGGCCGTGGTCCAGCTCGCGCACGGCCTGACCTTCGGACTGACGCAGGTCGGCATCATGGGGCTGATGGTGCATCAGGTGCCCGCTCACATGATCGCGCGCGGGCAGGGCTATCTCACCGCTTGCGGTGGCATGTTCGCGAGCACGACGGCGATCCTGTGCGGCGTCGTCTATGCGCGCTACGGGCAGGGCGTCTACCACATGATGGCTGCGATGGCGGCCATCGGCGGGCTCGTGATGTGGCTGGCGCGGCACAGGTTCACACATCAGCCCCAGAGCGCGGCATCCGGCGGATCGACCAGGCTGCCGTCGTAGCGCAGGCCGTTGTCGCGGTCGCGCGCGAGCAACAGCGGGCCGTCGAGATCGACGAAGCGTGCGGCTTGCGCGATCAGCATCGCCGGCGCCATCGACAGCGAGGTCGCGACCATGCAGCCGATCATGATCTCGAAGCCGAGCCCGCGCGCGGCATCCGCCATTGCCAGCGCCTCGGTGAGTCCGCCGGTCTTGTCGAGCTTGATGTTGACGGCGTCATAGCGGCCGCGCAGGCCCGCGAGCGAGGCGCGGTCATGCACGCTCTCGTCGGCGCAGACCGCGACCGGCCGCTTGATCCGTGACAGCGCCTCGTCCTTGCCGGCCGGCAGCGGCTGCTCGATCAGGGTGACACCGGCATCGGCGCAGGCTTTGAAATTGGCCGCGAGGTTGTCCTCGGCCCAGGCCTCGTTGGCGTCGACGATCAGCTCCGATCGGGGTGCGGCCAAGCGAACCGCCCTGATGCGGTCGGCATCGCCATCGCCGCCCAGCTTGATCTTGAGCAGAGCGCGGTGGGCGGCCTTGGCGGTGGCCTCCGCCATTGCCTCGGGCGCTGCAAGCGAAATCGTATAGGCGGTCGTGCACGGCTTGGGCGCGGGCCGGCCGAGCAGGGTCCAGATCCGCTCGCCGGCAAGCTTGGCTTCGAGGTCCGATAGCGCGCAGTCCAGCGCGTTGCGGGCGGCGCCGGCTTGCATCCTGGCCTGCAAGGCGCCGCGGTCCATGCCTATGGTCAATGGCTCCTGCATCGCCAGGATCGCCTGCAGCGTCGCGTCCGGCGTCTCGCCATAGCGCGGATAGGGCACGCATTCGCCGCGGCCGGTCAGGCTGCCCTGACGGATCTCGGCGACCACGACCACCGCCTCGGTCTTGGCGCCGCGGCTGATCGTGAAGGAGCCTGCGATCGGCCAGCGCTCGATACCGGCAGAAAGCGTTCGGGAGGGGGTGGAAGTCATTTTAAAGTCTACTATTTTCTGAACCGTATGCTTGCGACGCGCAACCAACTATGGCTGGTTAGTAACAGATTCGACAAGGCGATCCGGGAGCGGCGGTGATCGGCTGTTCGAACGGCTAACCAGTCGAGGGGTGGCAAAGGTGAGCGGTAACCCGACACTGGAGCGAGTGGCTCAGGGCGAGGGACTGGCGTTGTGCGCGGCGGGCAACTGGACAGCCCGCTTTGCTCCTGTGCTCGAACGAATCGTTTCCGACGCCGAGAAGCTGCGCGGTAGCCGTCCGCACATCTTCATCGACGTCTCGCAGGTCGCCAAGCTCGACACGTTCGGCGCCTGGCTGATCGAGCGGCTGCGTCGCAGCCTCAGCGACGCCACCGCCGAAGCCAAGATCGCCGGGCTCTCGGCCAATTATTCCAGTCTGGTCGACGAGGTGCGCCGCGTCAGCGCCGCGCCCAAGGTCGACAGCGATCCGCTGTCGGTCACCGGCATGTTCGAGCAAATCGGCCGCACCGTGGTCGGCATCGGCGGCACCATCCTCAGCCTGATCGACATGCTTGGCGCGGTGTTGGCTGCCGCCGGCAACGTGTTGATCCACCCGCGCAGTTTTCGCCTGACCTCGACGGTGCATCACCTCGAGCAGGTGTGCTGGCGCGCGGTGCCGATCGTGGTGCTGATCACCTTCCTGATCGGCTGCATCATCTCGCAGCAGGGTATTTTCCATTTCCGGCAGTTCGGCGCCGACATCTTCGTGGTCGACATGCTGGGCGTGCTGGTGCTGCGCGAGATCGGCGTGCTGCTGGTCGCGATCATGGTCGCGGGCCGCTCCGGCTCGGCCTACACCGCCGAGCTCGGCTCGATGAAGATGCGCGAGGAGATCGACGCGCTCCGCACCATGGGCTTCGATCCGATCGAGGTCCTGATCCTGCCGCGCATGCTCGCGATCATGCTGGCGCTGCCGATCCTTGCCTTCCTCGGCGCGATGGCCGCGCTGTATGGCGGCGGCCTGGTCGCCTGGCTTTATGGCGGCGTCGATCCGGAAGCGTTCCTGCTGCGGCTGCGCGACGCGATTTCGATCGACCATTTCATCGTCGGCATGATCAAGGCGCCGGTGATGGCCGCGGTGATCGGCATCGTCGCCTGCGTCGAGGGGCTTGCGGTGCAGGGCTCGGCGGAGTCGCTCGGACAGCACACCACGTCGTCGGTGGTGAAGGGGATCTTCTTCGTGATCGTGATGGACGGCGTGTTCGCGATCTTCTTCGCCTCGATCGGGATGTGACGATGGCCGAACAGGAGTCCGACGCCATCATCCGGGTTCGCGACATCACCGTGCAGTTTGGCAAGACGCGCGTGCTCGACGGTCTCGACCTCGATGTGAAACGCGGCGAGATTTTGGGCTTCGTCGGCCCGTCCGGCGCCGGCAAGTCGGTGCTGACGCGCACCATCATCGGGCTGGTGCCGAAAGTCTCGGGGCGTATCGAGGTATTCGGCGTCGATCTCGATGCCGCCAATTTCGCCGAGCGGCGCGGCGTCGAGCGGCGCTGGGGCATCCTGTTTCAGCAGGGCGCGCTGTTCTCATCGCTCACGGTGCGGCAGAACATCCAGTTCCCGGTGCGCGAATATCTGCGCGTGTCGCAACGGCTGCTCGACGAGATCATGGTCGCCAAGCTCGGGATGGTCGGCTTGAAGCCGGAGGTCGCCGACCGTTATCCGTCTGAACTGTCCGGCGGCATGGTCAAGCGTGTCGCGCTGGCGCGCGCGCTCGCGCTCGATCCGGAGCTGGTGTTCCTCGACGAGCCGACGTCGGGCCTCGATCCGATCGGCGCGGGCGATTTCGACGAGCTGGTGCGCACCCTGCAGCGCACTTTGGGGCTGACCGTTTTCATGGTAACCCACGATCTCGACAGTCTTTATACCGCTTGCGACCGTATCGCCGTTTTAGGGAACGGTAAGATCATTGCAGCAGGATCGATCGCCGACATGAAGGCGTCGCAGCATCCATGGCTGCAGCAATATTTCAATGGCAAGCGCGCCCGCGCCGTAGTGGGCTAGCGCATGATCCCGAAAAATGGAGGCCGGTTTTCATGCGCCAACGAAGAATTCGACAGGCTCTGGTGCAGCGCAGTGGCGACAGAGCCCCAGGATTGATTGAGAGTAATTGAGAGCGATTGATGGAAACGCGGGCGAACTATGTGCTGATCGGAGTCTTCACGCTGGCGGTGATCGCCGCGGCGTTCGGCTTCGTGCTCTGGTTCCAGAGCCTGCACACCACCAAGGCGCGCAGCCCCTTCCGGGTGATCTTCGAGGGTCCGGCGTCGGGCCTGCGCAACGGCGGCAGTGTCAATTTTAACGGTATCCGGATAGGGGAAGTTGTCTCGGTCAAGCTCGACAATCCGCGGCGCGTGGTCGCGCTGGCGATGATCGAGAACAACGCCCCGATCCGCAAGGACACCCTCGTCGGCCTCGAATTCCAGGGTCTCACCGGCGTCGCCGCGATCTCGCTGAAGGGCGGCGCGGAGGCTGCGCCGCCGGTGCCGCTCGACGAAGACGGCATCCCGGTGCTCACCGCCGATCCGAACGCGCTCCAGGACGTCACCGAGGCGATCCGCGCTACCCTGCAGAACGTCAACCGCATCGTCGCCGACAATCAGGAATCGGTGAAGAATTCGCTGCACAATCTCGAGACCTTCACCTCGGCATTAGCGCGCAATTCCGAGAAGATCGACAACGTCATGCTCAAGGTCGACGGCGTGATGGGCAAGGCCGACAGCCTGATGCTCGGGCTGAACGCAATCGCGGGCGGCAACAATGGCGGCGAGCTCAGCTTGATGGTGAAGTCGATCCGCGACCTCGCCGAGGACCTCGACAAGCGCTCGGGCGCGCTGATGTCGGATGGCCGCAAGACGCTCGGCGACATCAGCCGCGCCGTGAACAATTTCGACCGCAACCCGAGCCGGGTGATCTTCGGCGGCAGCAACAACGCCGCGCCGGAGCCCGCGCCCGCACCGGCGCCGGCGGCAGCGCCGGCCGGGCCGAGGCGACGGCAGTAGGCCGTCACGCTTGCGCGCGATACAACTTCCGCGTGCCATGTTCCTGGTGTAAGTTGGGCCGGCACCTTGAGGCTTTGCGCCCGCCAACAAGTGCGCGGGCCAAGTCCTGAAATGACGTCCGGCGGCTGAACGTTGGGGATGCGTCGTATGGATACCTCGCACATCTCGATGCCATTTCTTGCCCTGATCCTGGCGGCGGATATTGCGATCACCTGCCGGCACTCCTGGCAGGAGTGGAAGGGTGAGGGTGGACCGCTCTGGCGCAATTTCGGCGCCATCGTTGGCTTCGAAATTCCCGACCGGTGGGGCTTTTTGATCTTCACCGTGGCGTTGACCTTGACGATGTCCGCGATCGGAATCGTCGGCATCTTCGGCGCGTTAGGGCCGGACTGCAGCACCTTTGCGCTCGGCATGCTGATCGGCGCGCGATTGTCCGACACGCTGGTGTCTCACGTGCTGCTGCACCAATTGGGTTACCGCCCCAACCCCGGGCTGTGCTCGACGCCGCTCTACGTGCTCGAGGCTCTGTTCATCGCGTGGGCCTTCCAGCACAGTCTCGCCGCCGACCCGGGTCTGGCGAAGGCAGGGCTGATCGCGGGCATCGCGCTATTTGTGGTCGTGCTGCCGGGTCTGTGGCTCTTGCGTTTGGTGTTTCCCGGGCAGGTGCGACCCGCCTGGACGCGTTGGCAACCGATGCCATCCTGGGCATCGAAGCCGTGACAGCAACACGGAGCGGTGAGGCCCCTGAGTTCGGCCCCAACGGTCGCGAGCCTCATCGAGGTTCTTGTGGAATTTCGGAATATTAGAATAATATCGCTGATTTGCCCGACCTGGCAAGTTGCCTGGTCGAACGCCGTCCGCTGCCGGTTACTTTGCATGGGGTTGTTTTCGATATTTTGGCAACGCGCCCCTGCGACGGCCCTTACGCTCGAATTCAGGTGGCGTATCCACGCATCGGCTAAAAGCAAAACGGAGGCATCGCTGCCTCCGTTTCTCGTCTGCAATTGACCTCGCCGTTACCCCAGTCGACCCGCCGAATGCGCGAGCAGCGTGTACACCAGGCCGGTTTCCGAGGTCAGGTGGTTGCGCAGCTCCTGCGGGCCGCGGCCGTCGCGGGCGACTTCGTCGAGCAGGCGCTCGAACTCGGCGATGTAGCGGTCGACCGTCTGCTTGAAGCCGCGGTCGGAGCGATACTTGCGGGCCACTTCATCGAACGCCTTCTGGCCGGCCGGCGTATAGAGGCGCTTGGAGAACGCCTTGTTCTCGCCGCGCTGGTAGCGGTCCCACATCTCGGCGGCGAGGTTGCGGTCCATCAGCCGGCCGATGTCGAGCGACAGCGACTCCAGCGGATTGGCGGCAGCCTGCGGCGCGGGGCGGGGACGCGGGGCCTCGCGGCCCGGCGCGGGTGGCGGCGGGGCATCGCTGCGGTTGAGCAGGTCGGAGAGCCAGCCGTCGCGGCCATTGTCAGAGCTTGCCGGGCTGACCGGCGGCGCTTCGGTGCGGCGCGAACTCGGCATACCGAGATCGGGCGGCGGCAGGGTCGACGCGCTGCCGCTGCCGCCGGAGTCGCGCATGCGCGCCTCGCTACGGCCCCCGCCGGCGGCCACCATCATCGGCTCCTCCTGGCGGACGCTGGCGCGATTGCCGCTGACGACGTCGAGGCCGCGGCCATGATGCGCGACGATGCGGTTCAGCTCAGCCAGCGCCTCGATCTGGTCGACGATCACCTTGCGCATCTGCGCAGTGTTCTCGGCAGCCTCCTGCGGCATTTCGAGCACGCCGCGGCGCAGCTCGTTGCGGGTGGCCTCGAGCTCGTTGTGCATCTCGGACGCCATCTGCTTCATCGCCAGGACCATCGCGGAGAACTTCTCCGTCGATTCCTTGAACATCGCATCGGTCTCGGCGTTGCTCTGCTGGTACAGGTCGTTCATGGATTCGATGGTCTGCTGGCGCTCATTTTCGGCCGCCAGGCGCACCGCTTCGAACTGCCGGCTGATCGTCGCCGAACCGGCGCCCGCGGTCTCCGCCACCACGCGTGCGATGTCGCGGGCGCGTTCTTCGGCCGCGGCCAGCGATTCATCGAGCAAGCCGGTGAAGCGTGACAGCCGCTGGTCGAGATCGGTGGTGCGCAGGTCGATGGTCGTGACCAGCGACTCCAGCGCCGTCTTGCGTTCGGCGACGGAAGCCGTCGTCGAGCGATTGGCCTGCTCGACCACGGCAGCCGCTTCGATCAGCGCCTTGCCATGGGTCTCGAACTGGCCCGACAGTGCGCCGAGATCCTCCAGCGCCTTGCCGGTCTTGCTGTTGAACACCGTCAGCTGGTCTTCCAGCGTCTGGGTCGCCACGCCGTTGCGCGAGGTGACGTCGTTCATGGCGGACACGAAGTCGGCCACGCGGGTCACCAGCGCGCGCTCCAGCGAGTTGAGGTTGTCGTGGGCGCCGGTCAGCACCTCCTGCAGCAGGATGTTGCCTTCGCGCAGCCGCTCGAACAGCGCCACCGTATCGGTGCGCAGGATCTTGCTGGTCTCCTGCATTTCGGTGACGGCCGAGATCGAGACCTGGCGGGACTGGTCGATCGCCGAGCGCGAGGCTTGCTCGAGCTCCTTGAGCGACTTCGACACCGCGCCGGTCGCCTGATCGCCGGCCGAGGTGATGTTGCGCGCGACATCGCTGCCATGCGCCGACATCGACTGCGAGAACGCCTGGCCGCGGGTTTCGATCGCCTTCAGCGCATCTGCGGTGGCACGGTCCATGTCGGTTGCAAGCTGCGTGGTCTTGGCGGTCAACGCTTCGACCAGCGAGCCGCGGCGGCTGTCGACCATCTGCGACAAGCGCTCGGTCTGCTGCTGCACATAGGTGACGACTTCGTCGGTCTTGCCGGTCATGGTCGAGCCGAACGCGCTGGAGGCAGACAGCACCGAACGTTCGATGTCGGCCGAGGTCGTCTTGACCTTGGTCGAGACCTCGTTGGACATGTTGATCAGTGCCGCCTGCGCGTTCTGCGCCGAGGTCTGGATATTGTCGGTGGTCTTGGCCGTGACCGCGCCGAGCGAGCGCTCGATATCGGTCGAGATCGCGCGGATCTGGCCGGCGGCATCGGCGGCGGTCGCTGCGAACGAACTCTGGGCGTCGCGGGCGCTACCGGCGATGATCTGCGCAGTTTCCGCACCCGACGCGGTCAGCGTGCGCTCGATCTCGACGGAGATCGCGCGGATCTGGCTGGCGGCCTCGGCGGAGGTTGCCGCGAACGAGCTCTGGGCGTCGCGGGCGCTGCCGACGATGGTCTGTGCGGTCTCCGCTCCGGCCGTGGTCAGCGAACGCTCGATCTCGGCGGAGATCGCGCGGATCTGGCTGGCGGCCTCGGTGGAGGTTGCCGCGAACGAGCTCTGGGCCTCGCGGGCGCTGCCGAGGATGGACTGGGCGGTGCTGGTGCCGACCGCGGTCAATGTGCGCTCGACATCGATCGTCAGCGACTTGACGTGGTTGGCGGCATCCGACGCCGCGGCAACCAGGGTGGTCTGCGCCTCGCGGGCGCCGGCCGTGATCGTCTCGGCGGTGCCGGTACCGGCCGTCGACAGCGAGCGCTGGATGTCGGCAGCGAGCGCCGTGACCTTGCTCGCGGCTTCGGCGGACGCGTTGACCAGCGTATTCTGGGCATCACGTGCACCTGACGTGATCGATTCCGCGGTCGCGGAGCCGGCCATCGACAGCGAGCGCTGGATGTCGGCAGCGAGCGCCGTGACCTTGCTCGCGGCTTCGGCGGACGCGTTGACCAGCGTATTCTGGGCATCACGTGCACCTGACGTGATCGATTCCGCGGTCGCGGAGCCGGCCATCGACAGCGAGCGCTGCACGTCGGCGGTCAGCGTACGGACCAGATTGGCGGCTTCGGTGGACGCACCAGCCAGCGTGCTCTGGGCTTCGCGGGCACTTGCGACAACCGATTCCGCGGTGGCCGTGCCGGCGCTCGAGAGCGAGTGCTGCATGTCCGCGGCAAGCGTGCGCACCAGGTTTGCGGCGTCGGTGGAGGCACCGGCCAGCGTGCTCTGGGCTTCGCGGGCGCTGGCGACGACGGCTTCCGCAGTGGCGGTGCCGGCGCTCGAGAGCGAGCGCTCGACGTCGCTTGCCAGCGACTTGACCTGGCTCGTGACGTCGGTCGAGGACGAGATCAGCAGGGTCTGGGCTTCGCGGGCGCCGGTCGTGATGGCTTCGGCGGTGGCGGAGCCGGCCATCGACAGCGAATGTTCGATGTCGGCGGCGAGCGATTTGACCTGGCTGGCGGCCTCGGCGGAGGCTGAGACCAGCGTGGTCTGCGCTTCGCGGGCACCTGAGACCACGGAGGCTGCGGTGGCGCCGCCGGCCGCCTGCAGCGTGCGCTCGACATCGGCCGACAGGGCCTTGATCTGCGTGGCGACGTCGCCGGAGGCTGAGACCAGCGAGGCCTGCGCGTCGCGGGCGCTGGTGAGGATCGAATTGGCGGTGCTGATGCCGACGGCCGTCAGCACGCCCTCGACCTCGGCTGAGGTGAACTTGAGCTGGGCGCCGACGTCGCTGGACACGCTGAGCAGCGCCTGCTGCGCGGTGCGCGCACCGGTCTGGATGGTCTCGCTGGTGTTGACCACGAGGTTGGTCAGCGAGCGCTCGGCGTCCTCGACATGGGACTTGATGCCGGACGACAGCAGTTCCGCGCGGGCCATGAGGTCTTCGCTCGCCTGGCGGCCGCTGCTCTCGATTCGACCGGCGACGGCCTCGACGCGCGAACCCAGGAGGTCCTCGAACTGCGCGACGCGGGTGTCGATATCGCCGGCGATGGCGCCGACGCGGCTCTCGATGCCTTGCTGGATGTCGATGAAGCGCGCCGAGATGGTGTCAGTCAGGTGCGCGCTGCGGCCGTTGATGGTCTCGGCGAGGCGCACGCTGTGACCGTCGATCGTCTCGGTGACGCTGTTGATGCGATGGTCGACCGCCGCGATCGCCTGCACGGTACCCTCGGTCAGCGTCGTGGTGAGCAGGCCGAGCCGAGAGTCGATCGACTGGATCGCCTGGGCGGCGCCTTCGGTGAGCTGCGTCGCAAGCGTGCCGAGATGGCCATCGATGGAATCGGTGACCGACTTCGCGCGGCTCTCGAAGGTGACCCCGAGTGTCTTCATGCGGCCGTCGATCACCTCATCCAGCGACTGGAGGCGGCCATCGAGCGAGCCGATCTGGGTTGCGAGCGAGCCGTCGAGCGTCGAAAGATGGCCGCTGAGCGTGCTGTCGAGCGAGCCGATCTTGTTGCCAAGCGAAGAGTCGAAGGTCGAGAGCTTGTTGTCGAGCGAGCTGTCGAGACTGGTGACGCGGCTGCCCAGCGTGGTCTCGAACTGCAGCAAGCGCTGGTCGAGCGTGGCGGTGATCTCGCCGCCGCTTGAGCTGACGCGGTGATCGAAGTTGTCGACATAGGTCTTCAGGCTGTCGGCGATGTCCTGGGTCCGCTGACCCATGCGCTCGACGATGTCGCCGCCGAAGGTCTTGACGGTGCGGTCGAACTCCGAGATGTGGCGGGTGATCAGCGCACCGAGCGTGCCGGAGTCGCGGGCGAATTTCTCGGCAAGCTCGCTGCCGTGGTTCTTCACCAGCTCGTCGAACGCGCTCATCTGCAGCGATAGCGAGTCGTGCGCGGTCTCGGTCTGGTTCAGGACCTTGGCGACCAGCGAATTGACGGTGACGTCGAGCGCTTCGCTCGCCTTGTCGCCGGAGGTCATGATCTGTCCGGCGAGGCGGTTGCCGGCGTCGTCGATCTTGCTGACCAGGTCGTTGCTGCGCAGCTCGAGCTCCAGCAGCAGCGAGTCCGAAGAGTTCTTGAGCGAGTCGTGGACCTGCTCGGTGCGGTCGGAGATGCCGTCGACGATGGTCGACGAACGCTGCTCGAATTCGCCGGTGATACGGTCGACGCGCTCGTTCAGCATCTCGTGGACGCGATCGGCCAGATCGGCAAACTCGTCGTGGACATGGCCGGTCTTGAAGTTGAGGCTGGTGGTCAGCCGCTCGGAGGCGTCGAGCACGGCGCGGGTGGTCTCGGCGCTGGCTTCCTCGAGGCGGTCGAGCAGGTCGCCGCCGCGCTCGCCGAGCGCGAGGATCATGTTGTCGCCGGCATGGCTCAGCGCGGTCGTGATGTGCTGGCCGCGCTCTTCCAGCGCGCCGGTGATGCTCTTGGCAACCTCGTCGACGCGCGAGGCGATCGCATCCGAGATCAGCGCGATGTCGTGGCGCAGGTCGATCTGCACGCCGGAGATCGCGCTGCGCACCTGCTCGGCCTGGCCGACCAGATTGTCGCGCTGATGGGCGATGTCCTGCAGAAGCGCGCGGATGCGCACTTCGTTGTCGGAATAGGCGCGTTCCAGCGCCGCGACCTCGTTGGCAACCAGCGATTCGAGTTCACCGGCGCGCGCGATCGCGCGCTCGACGCCGTCGCCCATCGCAGCGACCTCGCGGCGGATCGCCTGGCCGACGGTGACCATGGAATCGGCGGCGGCGTTTTCAGGCTCGGAGAAACGCATCGCGACCTGCGCCATCGATTGCGCGATCTTGTGCATGTCCTGGCTTTGGGTCGCGAGGGTCGAGACAAAAAAGAACAGCAGGACCGGCGCGACGAAAAGGGCGGCAAGGCCAGCAAGCACAAGGATACCGCTACCCTGCGCCATCGCGGACTGCAGCGACGACCAGAAGGCGAGGGTGAGGATGCCGCAGCCGACCAGCCAGACACCCGAGCAGACCGCGAACAGCGTAAAGGAGTTGCGGGCGGGGCCGGGGCGGCTCCTCTGCAGGTCTTGCAGTACCTGGCCGATGTTCGCGCGATCGTCATTAGCGGCGCGGCGCGAATTGCGCGGTTCCTCGATCGGCTCGAACACCGGGCGATCTGCGCTCGGGCGGGACTCGAACGAATTGGCGGAAAAATCAGGCATGGCCGGCGGAAGGTTCGGCGGCGCCATCTCCTCGTTGATGGGGCTGCGGTTCTCCGCGCCCGGTTCGCTGATATTGAGGGCTTCCTGAATGGCAGAAAGCGCGACTTCGGTGGGATCTTTGACCTTCTTGGGAGTGTTCGCCATGTTCAGTCTAAGCCCTCTTACTTTTTACGCGTCGGCGACCTTGCGAACGTCCCCCCGCAAGCTCGAAGCCGGTGCCCACAGCGGTGCAAGCGGCCCATCGGCGGCTTGTCCGCTACATCCGCAAACATCCTATGGGCAGAGCGACGCGAATGAAATGGTTCGGATTAAGACTTTCTTAATCATCGTTAACAGCTTTGCGCCATAACGCCTTCTGGGTGCTCGAAATTCCTTCCGCATGCGGCTGATTGTGTCGGGATCTTGTCTGAAATCGGGCGGTTTTGCCGTTAATCACGACAACAATCTGTTAACCAGTTTCGTGATTGGCTGGCCCCAAACACTCCGTCGGAACGCGCCGGCGGATATGACCGGGGCCGTCAATGTCACTTCATCTCGAACGGGTTGAATGGATGCCATCGCCGCCGCTCGCCCCCGATGACGGTCCGATCGATCTCAGCCACCTCCAGCGCATGACGCTTGGCGACGCTGGCCTCGAGCAGGAGGTGCTGGCGATGTTCTCGGCCCAATCCGCCAGAATCCTTAGCGAGATCCTGGGCGAGCTCACCGCCATGCCGGCGGGCCGGGCTGCCCATGCCCACACCCTGAAGGGATCGGCGCGCGCGATCGGTGCATTTGCCGTGGCCGACGCTGCCGCGCGACTGGAAACGGCGTTTTCCGCCGATTCCGATCCGTCCCAACCGCTCGCCGAACTCGGGGCCGCGATCGCCGAGGCGCGGGCGGCGATCGACCTGATCCTGCGCCGGTCCTAGCTTTAGCCCCTTCCAGCGGCCGGCCCGGGGCCCTCGCGCCCGATCGGAACCGGCCGTCCGGTTTTCGGCGCCCGGGGCGCTAGCGCAGTGCGGATCGACTCGTTATAGGACTGCCGGGGACCTTTCCATCCGAGATCCGGCGTATTCCGGCAGCACGAGCGATCATGGCCAAAATCCACTTTATCGACCATTCCGGCGAGAAACGCAGCATTGAGATCGAGAACGGCGCGACCGTGATGGAAGGGGCGATTCGCAACGCCATTCCCGGTATTGAAGCCGAATGCGGCGGAGCCTGCGCCTGCGCAACCTGCCATGTCTATGTCGATGAAGCCTGGCGCGAGAAGGTCGGCGCACCCTCGCCGATGGAAGAGGACATGCTGGATTTCGGCTTCGACGTGCGGCCGAACTCGCGGCTGTCGTGCCAGATCAAGGTGACCGACGAACTCGACGGTCTCACCGTGTCGACGCCGGAGCGGCAGGCCTAAATATAGAGCCGTTACGCGCCGTCCGGATTGACGCCGCGACGGACCCAGCGCCGGAAATTTTCTTTGACCTCGGCCGGCAGCGGTGACGGCCTGCGCGTGGCCTCGTCGATCATGACGGTGATTGCCTTCGCCGATGCCACGCATCGTCCTTCGGAAAACACCACCTGATCGAAGGTGGTCGACGTCCGCCCGAACTTGACCAGACCAAGTCCCAGCTCGATCGTGCCCGGCCAGTGCAACTCGGCGCGGAAATGGATGTCGAGCCGGACCATGATCCAGCTGAGGCCCGTTGGCATCAGTCCCATGCCGGGGTCCTTGACCAGCGTGACGCGGCCGGTTTCGAAGTAGCTCGCATAGACCGCGTTGTTGACGTGCCCGTTCGGGTCGAGATCGGCAAAGCGCACATTATCCGACAGGCGATAGGGGAAGTCGTCGAGGCGCGGCTCTTGGTCAGCGCTGATCGGGGCGTTCACGAGGGGGATCTCCGTCGGTTTCCTGCCATACAGCCGACTTGTCGAAGCTCGGCAAGGGGTTGCCGCGCCAGCCTCTGCCCCTATTATGCATGTCCCGATCCGGCCCCTCTGGCTGGACAGGCGAAAGCCGTCCAGCCGCATCCAACTGAAAAGAAGCGGATATGAGCGAAGCGATCAAAACCGATGTGCTGATTATTGGCGCGGGTCCGTGCGGACTGTTCGCCGTGTTCGAACTTGGCCTGCTGGATATGAAGACGCATCTGGTCGACATCCTCGACAAGATCGGCGGCCAGTGCGCCGAGCTCTATCCAGAGAAGCCGATCTACGACATTCCCGGCATCCCCTTCGTCACCGGCCAGGGCCTCACCGAGCAGCTGCTTGAGCAGATCAAGCCGTTCAACCCGACCTTCCATCTCAACGAGATGGTGGAGACGATCGAGAAAATCGGCGATCCCTTGTTTCGCGTCACGACCGACGCCGGCCAGGTCTTCGAGTGCAAGGTGGTCGTGATTTCCGCCGGCGGCGGCTCGTTCCAGCCGAAGCGGCCTCCGGTGCCGGGCATCGAGGCCTATGAGGGCAAGTCGGTGTTTTACGCGGTGCGCAAGATGGAGCAGTTCCGCGACAAGAGCATCCTGATCGTCGGCGGCGGCGATTCCGCGCTCGACTGGACGCTGAATCTTCACCCGATCGCCAAGCGCATCACGCTGCTGCACCGGCGCGACGATTTCCGCGCAGCTCCGCACAGCGTCGAGCAGATGCGCGCGCTGGTCGCTTCCGGCAAGATGGATCTGACGATCGGCCAGGTCACCGGGCTCGAAGGCGAGGGCGGCCAGGTCTCCGGTGCTCACGTCAAGGCCAACGACAATGCGATGTCGAAGGTCGATTGCGATACGATATTGCCGTTCTTCGGGCTGACCATGAAATTAGGTCCGGTCGCGAACTGGGGTGTGGCGTTGGAGAACAACCTGGTGCCGGTCGAGACCGCCTCATTCGAGACCAACGTGTCCGGCATCTTCGCGATCGGCGACATCAACACCTATCCGGGCAAGCTGAAGCTGATCCTCTCCGGCTTCCACGAGGGCGCGCTGATGGCGCAAAAGGCGCACCGCTACGTCTATCCGGACAAGCGGCTGGTGTTCCAGTACACGACCTCATCATCGAGCTTGCAGAAGAAATTGGGAGTCAACTAATTCCAACCGAATTATGACCGAGGGCTGCGTTGCAAGCCGTGTCCGGGCGTTATGCGGGTACTGGAACACTCCGCGAAATGGCCGTAGACTCCAGCATTCGGTTTGTCGATTGATCAGGTGATGACGATGCGGAACACGCTAGCCAAACTTCGGCTGATCTTTGCGGTCGCAGCAGTGCTTGTCGCTGCGGCCCCACTTGCTGCGTCGGCAGCTGATCTGTCGGCGGCAGGGCTCTGGCAGAAGATCGAGGACGGCAAGCCCAGCGGGTGGTTTCTGATCCTTGATCACACCGGCATTTTCGAAGGCGTGATCGCCAAGATGTTTCCCGACGCGGACGATCCGCCCAATCCCGTCTGCGCAAAATGCACCGATGATCGCAAGAACGTGCCCTGGCTTGGAATATCCTTCATCCGCGACATGAAGCGCGACGGCCTGAAATACGAGAACGGCAACGTGCTCGATCCGCGCGACGGCAAGATCTACAAGGCCAAGATGACGCTCAGCGCCGATGGGCAAACGCTGACCATGCGCGGCTATCTCGGCATCTCGCTGTTCGGCAAGGACGAAATCTGGACGCGGCTGCCCGATACCGCGATGGCGCAGCTCGATCCCTCAATCATCGCCAAATACCTGCCGGCGCAGGCCGCCGCCGTGAAACCACCGCCGCCACCGCCGCCGCTACCCGCAACGAAGCGGCACTAGAGCCACCGGGGTTGCCCGTTCAGCGCTGCGCTGGCGTGGCCGGCAGCGGCGTGACCGGTTGCGAAATGATCTCAGGCACGGCGGTGTCGAGCTGCAGCACGCTGGCTGCGGCCGGCACGGCGGCATCAGCCATTGCCGCGTGCCCTTCCGCGGTGGGATGCACCGCGCCGCCATAGACCGCCGAGAGGATGCCCCAGGTCGCGTCGTGGATGTCGGTCGGCTGCATCGAGGATGGCAGACCTTGCGGATAGGTCATTGCTGCGAAATAGCTGTCATTGGCATCGCGGATCCAGCGCGCGCGCGGCAGGTAGGCGCGATATTCGCCGGCGCTGTGTGCGCATTTCAGCGGCTGACTGGCTGCCGAGACAATGTCCGGATTGAAACTATCGCCATTGGCGGCGAAGCAGTCGCGGTCGAACTCCGGATCGGTCGACGCGCGCGCGCAGAAGCCGTGGCTTGCAAACGCGTCCTGGTGCTCATCGACGAAGGTCATGCGGTCGCTGCGCGGATTGCGGCAGATGGCGCCGGACTCGCACAGTGCGAGCGCCTTAATCTGCGGCAGGAACTCGTTCTGCACGAAGCTCGAGACCGCCGCCAGACGCTGCGGATCGGCGTTGAAGGAGGGGTGGATATCAAAGCCGGCGCGGCCGCCAGGGCAGGGCGTGCCGCCACTGGCCAATGTCGGGTTTGCGTAGGTCGTGTAGATGACGTGCGAGAGGTCGCCGCCGACCAGCGGCTTCAGCGCATCGCGCAATTTGGCGAAACCCGACGGCAGATCGCGCGCCAGCGCCGAGCGTGCGTCGTCGACTGACGCCATCGAGCCGCCGCGCTTGAACAGCGTGCGCTCGGTCGGCGTGTCGACGATGACGTCGGCGACGAGGCCCGAGAAATAGATGTCGTTGGCGCCGACCGACAGCAGCACGAGGTCGAGCGCGCGGTCCGGCTGACGGCGCTTTGCCGCCGCCAGCGCCGCGCGCAGTTCGGAAAGCTGGCCGTTGACGGTCCCCGCACAGGTATTGGCCGTCTTCGTCGGCAGGCATTCCCGCGCCTGCTGCGAACCGAACAGGCCGTCGGCGATGGTGGCGCCGGTGCAGGCCAGCGGCAGGTAGGTCACCGCGATGTGCGGATATTGCACGGCGAGCGCCAGCGCGGTGCGGGTCTGGTAGCTGTAGAGCGAACGGTGGCAGGCCGAATTGAGCCACAGCGCGCTCTGGCGCTGCCACACCGACAGGCTGTCGGGTGCTTCGCAGGCCCGTCCGCCCTTGTAGCCGGCTCGGCTCGGCCGGTAATATTGCGCGCCGCCGAGGTAGGAGCGGAAGCAGAAGCCGTCATCGGACAGCCCGACCGCACGGTCGGGATTGCCCTCGCCGGACGCGATGCTGTCGCCGATCCCGGCGATGAAGAAATCGCGGACCGCGATTGGGGTCGTGACGCGCTGGTTGGCGTCCGAGCCGCTCGCGACGTCAACGGTTGCAACCGTGGTGCGGCCGTAGCGGACGCGCAGATTGACCGGTTCGGCGCAATCGAAGGTCTGGGATTGCGGCCCGTCGCCGTCGTCGAACGACCATGCGCAGGTTGCACCGACCGGGACCGGGCCGGTGAGGCGGACGGCGATCGCGTGGTCGATCGGCGTCAGGTAGCTTTCCTTGACGTTGTCGCGGGTGCAGGGCTCGCTGACGCGGCCCTGAGTATCGATGCAGAGCCGGTTGACCATGTTGCGCGCCCAGCCGCGGCCGTCGCTCTGCACTTCCAGCGCCTGCTCCGAGGCCAGCACGCTGCGGCCGAGGCCGCTTTCGACATGGAGTCGGAAGTCGCGTTCCTCGCGGAACAGACGGAAGCGGTTGCGGACCTCCCATGAGATCTGCAGCGGGGCGTCCTGCGCATGTGCGGCGGATGCGCATACCGCTGACAGCGCAGCGCCGAGTAGCGCGCCGCAAACGGTCAAACGAAGTGGAAATCGAGCCAAAAAACCAACCATGGCGCGTTTGACGTTAGCGATAAGGCGAAAATAAGAGAATAGGAGCGGCAGCCGAAAAACGCAGCGAGGATCGATAATTTCGCTGTTACCGTTTCAGCCGCTTGATCCGCTGCTGCCGGCTTTCGATCGGCTGCCGCACGGTCGCCGAGGCCGTGCAGGCCTGGCTTAGTCTTTTCCGTTCCTGCCATGGCAGCACCACATTGAGCCACAGCTCGCGCGCACCCATGATCGAGACCGAAATCCCGAACGGGATGAGGAAATAGAGGATGCGGAACACGACCAGCGTCGCCACCAACTGCTCCCTGCCGAATTCCGGCAGCGCCACCAGCATCGCTGCGTCGAACACGCCGATCGAGCCGGGCGCGTGGCTGGCGAAGCCGAGCAGCGTCGCCAGGATGAACACGACCGCCAGCGAGACGAAGTCGATATGCGGGTCGGTCGGCATCAAGAGATACATCGCAAGCGCGCAGAAGCCGAGATCGACCACGCCGATGATGATCTGCAGCAGCGTCAGCCTGGCCGAGGGCAGCACCACCTTCCAGCCGTTCTGGCCGAGCTCGCGGCGCTTCTCGCCGGTCAGGAGCCAGACGAAATAGGCCGCGATGCCTGCAAGGCAACCGATCGCGATCAGCCGGTTCATCGCCGGCGGTAGCAGGTCCATCGCCGACGCCGCAGCCGGATGCCAGGCCATGCCGAAGCCGAGCACGAACAGATTGCCGAGCCAGAAGGTCAGTCCCGACAGGAAGCAAATCTTGGCAACGTCGATCGCGGTCAGGCCGTAATCGGAATAGATCCGGAAGCGGATCGCGCCGCCGGTGAAGACGGTGGCGCCGATATTGTGGCCGATCGTGTAGCTGGTGAAGCTGGAGAGGGCCGCGATGCGGTAGGGGATGTGGGTCTTGCCGATCGTGCGCAGCGCGAAGAAATCGTAGAAGGTCAGGGTGCAGAACGCCCCGACCACGCAGAGCGCGGCCAGCGCGATCCGGTGCGGCGCGATGTCGGTCAGCGCGGTCAGGATAATGCCGGTGTCGACGCCCTTCAGCGTGTGGACCAGAGTCGTGATCGCGAACGCAATGATAACCACGCTTGCAGCGATCCCGAGCCGTTTCCAGCCGATCTTTTCCTTGAAGCCACGCCCGAGCGTGGTCAGCAGCCGATGCATTCATCCTCCCGGCGGGGCGGCGATTTCAGTTAAGACCCGGTCACGAACGGCGACGGGCGACGGTCAAACGCACCGTGCGCGATGATCCATAAGGCAAAACTGTTGCCTTGTGCAGCCCTTGACAAGTCAAGCTTAGGCCCCCGTCCGTCGTCATTGTCACACGGGCTACATATGGGGTGCCCTTGGGGATAGTGAGTCGCAGCCCAGCCATTCCCAAATCGCGGATTTGCCTCACGTCCGCTGTTCCCAATCTGTTTTCCCGGATTTCACGGGTTTCACAGGAACGTCCGCCGTGCGCGCCGGTTAGCGCTGATATCGGCAATCGGACATGGAAGTGGTGCAGGGACGAGGAAGCCCGCGCCTGCCGTGCTTCCCAACTCGCTGGCTGAAGGCCAGGTCAGTGTGAGGGGCGCCGGCTAATCAATAAGTCTATCGACTCGTCAGTAGGTCTATTGAGGCAAAACGCCGCGCAGGGAAGCTGCCTCGCGTGGCGTTTCCGTTGATCGATGGCGCATAATCACATGCCCGGCAATGATCGAAACCGCTGATTGCGGAGCGTTGGGGCTGCATTTAAACTTGTTCCCATCGGCGGCAGCCGCCGACTGGAGCCGATCAAATGCGTGCGCCAATCGACCGTCGCCTCTTGCTGAGCCGCGCCGCCGCGCTTGGCGCATCGCTGCCGTTCATGAGCCTGCGCGGCGGCGCCCACGCGCAGACGCCCGATTTGGTCGCTCGCAGGGTGTTCTTCGACAATCCGGATTACATCAACGTCCGCCTCAGCCCGGACGGGACGCATCTCTCCTATCTCGCGCCGGTCGACGGCGTGAACAATCTGTGGGTCGCGCCGCTTGCTGATCTGAAAGCCGCGCGGCCGGTCACCCGCGCCACCGACCGCAACATCGCCACCTATCATAGCTGGGGTTACACCAACCGCCATTTGGTGTTCTTCCGCGATCGCGACGGCGACGAGAATCTGCGCGCCGCCAGCGTCGACATCGTCAGCGGCGCGATCGTGCCGTTGACGCCGGAGGCAGGCGTCAAGTCGTTCAAGCAGGAGGCCGACCGCAAGTTTCCCGAGCAGATGCTGCTGCGGCACAACGAGCGCGACAAGCGCTATTTCGATCTGTTCCGGGTCAACATCGTGACGGGCACGAGCGAACTCGTCTACGAGAATAGCCAGTATTTGGGACTGATCACCGACAGCGCGTTTCAGTTGCGCCTGGGGTCGCGCATCAACGCAGAGGGGACCGCCGAAATCTTCGAGCGCCGTCCGGACGGCGACTGGGCGCCGTTCATGACGGTGCCGATTGCCGACGTCGACACGACCGACTTGCTGGATTTCAGCGCCGACGGCAAGACGCTTTACCTGATCGATTCACGCGGCCGCGACAAGGCGGGGTTCTTCGCCCTCGACATGGCGACGCGCCAGACGACGCTGCTCGCCGCCGATGAGGATGCCGATATCGCGCTGGCCATCTTCGACGAAAACCGGCGGCCGCTGGCGGCGATGGCCAACACCGATCGCATGCGCTGGCATGCCGTCGATCCGGCCGTGGCACAGGATCTTGCCGATCTGACCCGTCACGGTACCGGCGACATCACCTTCGTCACCAACAGCGACGATAACCGGGTCGGCAGCGTCTACTACGAGCGCGACACCGAAAGCGGCGAATACGCGCTGCTTGATCGCGGGACGCGCGAGGTCCGCAAGCTGTTCACCCAGCGCAAGTCGCTGGCGGACGTGGCGCTGCGCAAGCTGCAGCCGGTGGTCATCCCGGCGCGCGACGGCCTGCGCCTGAACGGTTATTTGACGCTGCCCCGAGAGGCCGAAGCGGGTCGCGTGTCGCTGGTGCTGGTGATCCATGGCGGTCCCTACATGCGCGATACCTGGGGTTTCAGCTCGATCCATCAATGGCTCGCCAGCCGCGGCTATGCGGTGCTCAGCGTCAACTATCGCGGCTCGACCGGCTTCGGCAAAGCCTTCGTGACCGCCGCCGACCACGAATGGGGCGGCAAGATGCATGACGATCTGATCGACGCGGTCGATTGGGCGATCGCGCAAGGCATCACCGATCCCGGACGGGTCGGCTTCTTCGGCGGCAGCTACGGCGGTTATTCGGCGCTGATGGCGGCGACGAAGACGCCCGAGGTGTTTGCCTGCATCGTCGATCTGTTCGGCATTTCCAACCTCGTCACCTTCATGGCGACAATCCCACCCTATTGGGGGCCGTGGATGAGCGTCTGGAAGAACCGGCTCGGTGATCCCGATACCGAAGCCGGCCGCGCATTCCTGGTCGAACGTTCACCGCTGACGCATATCGATCGTGTGAAGCGGCCGATCCTGATCGCGCAGGGCATGCGCGACGTCAGGGTGGTTGCCGCCGAGTCCGAGCAAATGGTTGCGGCGCTGAAGCAGCGGGGTGTGCATGTGACCTACATCACCTTTGCCGACGAGGGCCACGGATTTGTCCGGCCGGAGAACCGGCTTGCCTGCTATGGCGTGACCGAAGCATTTCTCGCCAAGCATCTCGGCGGCCGTTGCCAGCCGATTGGGAATGATTTTGCCGGCTCGTCGCTGAAGATCGAGACCGGGGTGAACTGGTGCCGGGACTCCGCGGATGAGATGAAGTGTGTGACATCCAGCACACTGCCGTTGGAATGGTTTCCCGCGCGTTCAAAGCTTTCTTCACCATGCGTGGAACCAAGTCCCACCGCGGTTACCGTTCGTACACACATGGGGTCGTTTTTATAGGTCCATAACGGGGGCCTATATGTATCGCGTTCTGACCTGTCTCACCCTGGAGCATGATTGGCGGCTGGTCGTCCTTGGCGGGGCGATTTGCACGCTGGCCAGCGCGGTCACGATAAGCCTGTTTCACCGCGCCCGTGCCGCGAAGGGGCGCTCCCGGGAGATCTGGATCGCCCTTGACGCCGTGGTCGGGGGATGCGGTATCTGGGCCACCCACTTCATCGCCATGCTGGCCTATGAGCCCGGGATTGGCGCCGGCTACAGCATCCCCATCACCGTGCTCTCACTGGTCGTTGCGGTGACGATCCTGGCCGTTGGCCTTGCCGTTGCCTGCCTCGACCAGCGCTGGTCGACCATTGCAGTCGGCGGTGCAATCGTCGGCATCGGCGTCGCGGCGATGCATTACACCGGCATGTCTGGACTTCAATTGCCCGCGCGGATCGTTTGGTCGCCCGGCATTGTCGCGAC
The DNA here is from genome assembly GCF_000938235.1 of Bradyrhizobium sp. LTSPM299. Taxonomy (NCBI): domain Bacteria; kingdom Pseudomonadati; phylum Pseudomonadota; class Alphaproteobacteria; order Hyphomicrobiales; family Nitrobacteraceae; genus Bradyrhizobium; species Bradyrhizobium sp. LTSPM299. The sequence goes on along the minus strand of NZ_JYMU01000090.1, from coordinate 16,688 downwards.
CTCGATCGTGTTTGGCAGCCTGTTTGGCGCAATCGCGCTTCTGGTTGCCGTCAGCGGCGACAGCGTGGGCCGCACGGTGGCGGCCGCCGGCCTGCTGACGCTTGCGATCGTCTCCCATCATTTCACGGGGATGGGCGCGATCACGCTGGTGCCCGATCCGACGATCGTCTCAGACGCATTGACGATCTCGCCGCTGGTGCTGTCGTTCATGACGGCCGTTGCGGCGTTCGCCATTCTCGGCATTGCGCTGATCGCGACGATCCTGGACCGCCGCGCCAAGAGCGAGATTCACAAGCAGAAGGTGGTGCTGGATACCGCGCTTGAGAACATGTCGCAGGGGCTGTGCATGTTCGATGCCGACGGCCGCATCATGCTGTTCAACGAGCGCTACGGCGAGATGATGGGCCGCAGCCGCCTGCCGCTACACGGACGCCTGCTGATCGATGTCCTGCAGGACCTCCGCTCGATCGGCGAGTGGGACGGCGATCCGGACGAGTTCTGCGCCGGCCTGATTGCCGAGGCCAGGGCGGGCAACACCGCGACGAGGATCGTCGACCGCCAGGGACGCTCGATCCGTGTCGTCGACCAGCCGATGAAGGGCGGAGGATGGGTCGCGACCTTCGAGGACATCACCGAATGGCAGCAGGCCCAGCAGCAGATCTCGCACATGGCGCGCCACGATGCGCTGACCAATTTGCCGAACCGCACGCTGTTCCGTGAGCAGCTCGAGAAGTCGCTGAGGCGCGCCAAGCGCGCCGACCAGCTCGCGGTGCTCTGCCTCGATCTCGACCATTTCAAGGAAATCAACGATACGCTGGGACATCCGATCGGCGACGCGCTGCTCCGGGAAGTCGCGCGCCGGCTCGGCGAATGCTTGACCGAGCACGACACTGTGGCGCGGCTCGGTGGCGACGAATTCGCCATCGTACAGTTCTGCAGCAATTCCGAACCTTCGGTCGTGTCCATGCTTGCGGGCCGCGTCGTCGAGAAAATCGCCGCTCCCTACGACGTCGGCGGCCATCAGCTCGTGATCGGGGTGAGCATCGGAGTCTCGCTTGCGCCCGAGGACGGCACGGATCCCGACGAACTGCTGCAAAAGGCCGATCTCGCGCTGTACCGCGCCAAAGCCGACGGTCGCGGCACCTACCGGTTCTTCGAGACCGGCATGGACGCGCGCGCGCAGGCACGCCGCATGCTCGAGCGCGACTTGCGCCTTGCGCTGCCGCGCGACGAGATCGAGGTCTATTACCAGCCGATCCGCGACATCGCCGGCGACCGGGTGGTCGCATTCGAGGCACTGGCACGCTGGAATCATTCGCTGCGTGGCTTGATCGCCCCGAACAATTTCATCCCTGTCGCGGAGGAAACCGGGCTCATCGTTCCGCTCGGCGACATCGTGCTGCGCAAGGCCTGCGCGCATGCCGCAGGCTGGCCGGGGGATATCGCGGTCGCCGTCAATCTGTCCCCGGTGCAGTTCAAGAATCCGAACCTGGTGGCGTCGGTGAAGGCGGCACTGCAGGCGTCCGGCCTGTCGGCGGATCGCCTCGAACTCGAGATTACCGAATCGGTGCTGCTGCAGAACAGCGAGGCGACGCTTGCCGTGCTGCACGAGCTGCGCGGCTTCGGCGTCCGGATCTCGCTCGACGACTTCGGCACAGGCTATTCTTCGCTGAGCTATCTGCGCAGCTTCCCGTTCGACAAGATCAAGATCGACCGTTCCTTCGTCACCGATCTGGCGACGCGCGAGGAGTCGATGGCGATCGTGCGCGCGGTCACCGGTCTCGGCAAGAGCCTGGGAATCGTGATCACGGCGGAGGGCGTCGAGACCGACGCCCAGTTCGATCTGCTGCGCCGGGAGGGTTGCATCCAGGCGCAGGGCTTCCTGTTCAGCCGGCCCCGGCCGGCCGCCGACGTCGCCAGGATGCTGCAAAGGGCTCCCGAACGGTCGGTGGCCTGAGCGGCGGTTAACCCGCGCGCAGGGCGAAATAAGCGCCGCAGAACGCCATCACCGCGCCGAGGCACAGCGCAGCAAGGCCGGCGAGCACCGCGGAAACGGTCGAGATCGCGCTGGGCGCTGCCGCGGCCTGACCGGCACCGGCCAGGATCAGCACCCCGAGAACGACCAGGAAATATCGCATCCGCGGCGGAATCTGGCCGGACACCGCGCTGTGCATCAGATTGGCGGTAAAGTACCCGCCCGAAAACCCGACGGTGGCGATCAGCCACCACGCAATCGCAGCACCCGCGGGCATGAATTCGTGCGTATCGGATCGCCACAGGCCGCCGAGATCGAGCCCGTAACGCGCCCCGAGCATGTGCACGGCAAGCGCCAGCAGCACGCCTGAAATCATCGCGCCGCCGAGGATGAGGTAGCGTGGAAAATGGGTCGTCTCGGGCATGTGTCGCTTGTAGGATGAGCGCGACCTGCCGCGCAAGCGTGCGCATTTTTATCGGTGGAACGCGACATTGCCAACACCATTGCCGCATCAGCCGGACGCAGGCGAGGGCCCGCCGGTCCGCTATGCCTACAAGGCCTCCTTGATCGGGTCGGCGCATCAGTTCGAACTGAGCGATGCCGGGTTGTCATGGCGGATCGCGGGCCGATCGGGCGTCTGGGACTACGCCGGCATCTCGACCGTGAAACTGTCCTATCGCCCGGTGTCGATGCAGCAGCAGCGATTTCGTGCCGACATCGACAACGCGAGGGGCGGTCGCATCGCGGTCCTTTCGACCACCTGGCAGACCGCGACCTTGATGGCGCCGCAGGGGCAACTCTATCGCGACTTCATCATCGAGCTGCATCGCCGCATGCAGGCGGCTGACAGCACGGCCGTGCTGACCGGGGGCCTCGGGCCGAAGACCTATACCGCGGCGCTGGCGCTGCTGGCGGCCCTCGCTGTCTCAATGACGGGGCTGTTGCTGCGTGCGCTCCTGACGTCCGAATGGACGGGCGCGCTGTTCCTGGTCGGCTTTGCGTTGCTGTTTACCTGGCAGGTCGGCGGCTTCGTCACGCGCAATCGGCCGCGACGTTACAGCTTCGATCATCTGCCCGATGCGCTGCTGCCACAGGCCGCCGCAATCAAGCGCAATGAAACGTGACTTCGTGCGCGCGCCCCCACGCGGCATCGTCGGCACGCGATGCCGTGACCGGGGAGCAGTGGCGTGGAGGATCGAAGTCTGCGGATGCCGTCTGATGACGAGATTGCCGCGATCAACGCGCGGCACCTGATCCAGACCCCGTTGCGGCCTGCCGATCTGCTGTTCGTGTTCGGGACTCGCGTGGATGTCGCCGAGCGGGTCGACGCCGCGGTTCGGCTCTGGCGCGATGGTCTTGTGCATTGGGCGATCGTGAGCGGCGGCGTGACACCAGGTGATATCAGCTCCGAATGCGAGATCATCAAGGCTGCGATGGTCGCGCGCGGCATTCCGGCCGAACGGATCCTCGAAGAGTATCGCGCGCAAAATACCGGCGAGAACGTGATCTTCTCGCTGCCGGTGATCGACGCAGCGCTTGGTCGCAACGCGATCAGGAGCGTGATCTGCCTTGGCAATAGCTGGACCGCGCGGCGCTATCCGATGACGCTGCAACGGCACTGGCCGGAGGTCGAGAAGATGCTGGTGACGGTCGACAGTTTTGCGACGCCGCGCGCGCTCTGGCACACCGATCCCGAATTCCGCCGCCGCGTGCTGATCGAATGGGACAAGATCGAGCCGTACAAGGCGAAGGGCTTTATTGCGGAATGGCCGGTCGGCTGAGGAGGGCTACTCGGTCGAATCGAAATCTTCCTCGGTCGCGCTCAACATTCCAGCCAGCGTCCGCAAGCCGAGTTCAAGTTGCTCCATCGGGGGCGCGGCGAGCGCGAGCCGCACGGCATTGGGCGCGTGCCCGGGCGTGACCGCGAAGGTCGTCGACGGCGTCAGCGCGATGTCGCGGCGTGCCGCGGCTGCGACCAGAGTCTGAGAGCGCCAGTGCGGCGGCAAGGTCAGCCACAGATGGTAGGATTTGGCATTGGTCTGAATCTCGAAACCAGTCAGATGCTTCGCCGCTATCTGCTGGCGGCGACCGGCATCGATCCGCTTCAGCCGTGATAATTCGGCCGCCGTGCCATCGGACATCAACCTCTGACCCGCGGCGAAAGCGTAGCCCGACGCCGTCCAGCCGCCCGATCGTACCGCTGCCATGATGTTCTCGCGCAGCCGCGGTGGCGAGACGATGAAGCCGAGCGCGAGTCCAGGCGCCACTTTCTTCGAGAGGCTGTCGAGCACGATGCAGCTGTCGGGTGCCAGTGCGGCCAGTGGCACCTCGTCGTCGAGGAAGCCGTAGACGCCGTCCTCGATGATGACGAGGCCGAGCTTCTCCACCGTACGCAAGAGCTCGGCGCGGCGCTCGGCCGGCATGGTGATGCTGAGCGGGTTCTGGATCGTGGGCTGGATGTAGAGCGCGGACAGATGCGCCTCACGGTGCGCCTTCTGCACCGCGTCGGGTCGCACGCCGTGTTCATCCATCGCGAGGGGCACCAGTGCGATGCCGAGCCGTGCGGCAATGCCCTTCACGAAGGGATAGGTCAGCGCCTCCACGCCGCAGCGTCCGCCGGGCGGCACGACAGCGGCGAGTGCGGTGGCGATGCATTGCCGCCCGTTGGCGGTGAAGACGATCTGGTCGGGATTCGGCGCCCAGCTCCTGCGTGCGAGAAACTCCGCGGAAATCGTTCGCGCCGCCCGCGTGCCGTAGCTGGTGGCCGGTCGCAGCGCGACCTCGAGCACCTCGGGCCGTTCGAGCCCCGCGAGGCTCTTGGCGATCATGGTCGCCTGGTGCGGCAGCAGCGGATAGTTGAATTCGAGGTCGATGCGGGCGCCGCGCGGCTCGGGCGGGGCTGCGACGCCGCGCCGCGCCTCGCCGGATACGAAGGTGCCGCGGCCGACCTCGCCAACCACGAGTCCGCGCCGCAACAGCTCGGTATAGACCCGGCTCGCGGTCGAGACCGCGATCTTGCGCTCATAGGCGAAATGGCGCTGCGGCGGCAGGCGGTCCCCGGCCTTCAGCGCGCCGCTGGCGATCTCGGCGGCCACCACGTCCGCCAGCTTCAGATACTCGAACCTCGACATTATTGCACCGAGAGCAATGTTTTACTTGCTCCGAGTAATGTACCGGACCATTTAAGAGAGAACAAGCCCGAGATTGCACTGAGGAGTGCGCAAGCAATCCGAGGTCAGTGACGGCACAGGCGCGAGAAGCGCTTGCGTCAACGGCACAGCTTTGCCGCATGGGCACTGAAGGAGATGACTATGACGACGATATATTCAGACGCCACGCCGTCCACGCGGTCCAGTATGTTGGGTGGATTGATCCGATTGCTCCGAGATTCGGGCGATGCGCTGGCGACCTATTGGGTGCGCCGCGAGGCGATCAAGACCCTGCGCCAGCTCGATGACCGTGCGCTGCACGATATCGGGATCTCGCGCTGCCATATCGAGAGCGCCGTCGCCGGCACCATCGATCAGCTCGAGCTCGTGCGGCTTCGCTGAGCCAAGAAGGTGTGGCGCTGGAAACCCTAGTGCCGCACCACCAGCACCGAGCATTTGGCGTAGCGCACGACGTGGCCGGCATTCGAGCCGAGGAAATAGGTGCGCATCGCCGGGCGGTGCGAGGTCATCACGATCAGGTCGGCCTTCATCGCGGCCGCCTCTTCGAGAATCTCGTGATAGATGCCGCCCTGGCGGACCACGCCCGAGATGCGCGCCGCCTCGATGCCGGATTCGCGCGCCACGATCGTCAGCGCCTCTTCCGACGTTTCGCGCTGCTGGCTGTCGAAATCCGCCGGTACATATTCGGCGAGCATCACCGGCGTCATCGGCAGCACATTGAGCAGGCGGACCGAGCCGTGCCAGGTCTGCGACAGCGTCGCAGCGGTTGCGATCGCAGGCTTCGCCAGATCGGTATCGGCGAGGTCGATCGGCACGAGAATGGATTTGTACATCTGCGCCTCCTGTCCGCGTTTGGTCTGGAGCCGTGTCGCCCGGATTGCGCCGGACGTGTGCCCTCTTTTTTGTGATGACGCGAACGGGTCCCCTCTCGCGCAGAGGCAATATAGCACGGCGGAGCGGCGCTGTCCGCCGGCGTCAGTCGCTTGAGGATTGCTTCAACAGCTTAGGGCTGACGAACAGGACCAGTTTGCCGCGGCGGAACGACACCTCATTCCAGTCGTCGGTCGCGAAATCAAAGATTGCGAGCCCCGAGGTCGGCAGATTGTCGCTGAGCGCCCGCTTCGCGGTCTCGTCGCCGCTGCCGGTCAGCGTCAGCGCGAGTTCGTGCAGGCCCGGATTATGGCCGACCAGCATCAGCCGCTTCGGATCGGTGGCCGAGGCCATCCGGATCGTGGTCAGCAGCTGCGTCGGATCGGCGCCGTAGAGTTCCGGCAGGAATTCGACGTTCGGCTGCGGCGCGCCGTCTTTCATCGCCTCGTGCGCGATCTCCCAGGTCTGTGCCGCGCGGACGGCCGGCGACACCAGGACCAGGTCGGGAAGGGGCGAATGGCGGCGGATCCAGCCGCCGATCTCGGCGGCGTCGTGCCGGCCGCGCTCGTCGAGGCGGCGGTCCTGATCCTGCCCCGAAGGCGCGTCGGTCTCGGTCTTGGCATGACGCAGCAGCAGCAAACGGCGCATAGACTTCCATCTCGATTCGTTCAGGTCGAATTAATTCTACAGGCTCATGTCCTGGACAAGGTGACAAGCGCCGCAGCGGTTCGTAAGAAAACGCCATGACCGAGACTTCCACAAGTGCGGCGGACGGCCCTGGTGACGCGGCCTCGCCGTTCCGCAACCGGCTGGCGTTCGACCTCGACGTCGACATCTGCGTGGTCGGAGCGGGGGTGGCCGGGCTGACGGTGGCGCGCGAGGCGGCACGGCTTGGCGCGAGCGTTGCCGTACTCGAGGGCCGCCACGTCGGCTGGAACGCCTCCGGCCATAATCTCGGCACGGTGATGCCCGGCTTCGGCGTGCCGGTTTCGGACCTGATCGAGCGCGTCGGCCTCGACGATGCCCGCGAGCTCTGGGCGCTGGCCAAGGAGGGCGTCGACTATGTCCGCGCCACCGCGACCGAGGACCTGATCCCGGGCATCGCCACTAGCGAAGGCGCGCTGGAAGTATCCAATGTCGATGCCGGCGAGACATTGATCCGCCGGCTGCAGACGCTTGCCGAGGATTTCGCGACCGAGGTCGAAGGCTGGCAGGTCGACCGGGTGCGCAGCGTGCTCGGCACCGGCCGCTATTTCCACGGCATTCATTATCCGAAGGCGTTCCAGCTCGATGGCCGTAAATATGTCCATGGCCTTGCAGCGCTGGCGACGCGGATGGGCGCCCGGATATTCGAGGACACCCCGGTCGTCAGCATCGACTTTTCGGGCATCCGCAAACGCATCGTGACGCCGTCGGCGCGGCTGCGTGCCTCGCACATCGTGCTCGCGGGCAATGTCCATCTGGGGGCGCCGCTGAAGCGGTTGTCGGAGACGTTGCTGCCGGTGTGGCGCTACGCGGCACTGACTGAGCCGCTCGGGGAGCGGCTGGCGGAAATCATCTCCTTTCATGGCTCGGTGACCGACAGCGACGGCATCGACCATTTCCGCCTTGTCGACGGCGATCGCCTGTTATGGTCGAGCCCGGAGACCACCTGGGAAGCGCGACCGGGGCGCTTTGGCGCGGCGGTGCGGCGCCGGATCGCAACGGTGTTTCCGCAACTCGGCAAGGTGCCGATCGCGGACGTGTTCGGCGGGGCGGTCGGCGTGACCGTGCATGGCATGCCGCAGATCGGCCAGCTGCGCAGGGGCCTGTGGGTGGCGAGTGGCTTCGGCCGGCAGGGGCTCAACACCTCGGCGATGGCGGGGCAGTTGATCGCGCGCAGCATCCTCTGGGGCGACGACCGCTGGCGGCTGTTTTCGCCGTTTGAGCTGGTCTGGGCCGGCGGCACCACCGGCCGCGTCGCCGGCCATGTCATCGGCCTGTGGGCGAGGGGGGCCTCGTCCGCCGCAGGCATGCTGGCCCGCCACCGCGAGGGTGCGCGTGCGAAGGAGCGGGTCCGTGAGGCGCGGCTGGCCGAGGCCAATTTCAAGGCGGGAACCCGGGGCCCAGCGCCCCGTCACCCGCCGCCAGGTGCCGTGCGCCCTGCGCCGCCGCCCGCGGCGCAGGAGGGGGCCGAGCCAGATCCTGTGGCCTCGCAAGAAAGTGAGGGAATCCCCGGCGGGCCGATGTAACTTCTCCCGGGGGCGGCCGTATTTGATGGCGAACCATGGGTCGTCCGCATCGGAGAAGATTGATGATCGATCGCCGTATCCTGCTCGCTTCCGTCGCCAGCCTGCTCGGCCTGGCCGCCTTCCGCTGGCTGCGCGCCACACCGGCGCAGGCTGCCGAGAAATTCGAGGTCGAAAAGACCGACGCCGAATGGCGCGCGCAGCTGACGCCGCAGCAATATGAGATCCTGCGCAAGGAGGGCACCGAACGGCCGGGGTCGAGCCCGCTGCTCAAGGAACATCGCAAGGGCATCTTCGCCTGTGCCGGCTGCGACCTGCCGCTGTTCTCGTCCGAGACCAAATATGAGAGCGGCACCGGCTGGCCGAGCTTCTATCAGCCGCTGGAGAACGCGGTCGGCAAGACCGAAGACCGCACGTTCGGCATGGCGCGCACCGAAATTCATTGCCGCCGCTGCGGCGGTCATCTCGGTCATGTCTTCGACGATGGTCCGAAACCGACCGGATTGCGTTACTGCATGGACGGCTTCGCGCTGGTGTTTCGTCCGGCCGCAGCATCGGCCACCTGACGTCGTTTTCCCGGCAATTGTTGCCGGCTCGGCAATTGTGCCCTGGCCTCGCGGCCGGGGCTTTTTTTTCAAGCGCATGATGTTGTTACATTTTGTTTCCTGGCACGGCAATTGCGACATGCTCCGCCGGTGCGGCCAATTCTCTGATCGAGAGCGGCCGGGAATCGAAGTGGAGAACATGTCATGGGTATCTTCGGCGCTCTTACGACCTCTGTCGGCGGCTTGCGCGCAGAGTCGTATGCACTCGAAAACATCTCAGGCAACATCGCCAATTCGCAGACCACGGCGTTCAAACGCATCGACACCTCCTTCCTCGACCTCGTTCCGCAGACCGCGCTGACGGCGCAGGTCGCCGGCGGCGTCACCGCGCAGTCCCGCTCCACCAACTCGGTGCAGGGAGACGTGCAGTCCGCCTCGGTCGCGACGTTCATGGCGATCAACGGCAACGGCTTCTTCGCGGTGCAGAAGCCCGGCAGCTTCACCGACGGCTCGCCGGTGTTCGACGGCGTCGACCGCTACACCCGCCGCGGCGACTTCCAGCTCAACAAGGACGGCTATCTCGTCAACGGAGCCGGCTATTATCTGGAAGGCGTGCCGATCGACCCGACCACCGGCAACCCGGCGGGCTCTTCGCCGCAGGTGCTGAAATTTCAGAACGACTTCCTGCCGGCGCAGAAGACCACCAAGGTGGACTATCGTGCCAACCTCGCGTCCTACCCGCTGACGACCAAGCACGACACGTCGGTTCCGGGGTCCGAATTGATCCAGCCGGGTTCGTTCAGCTCCGGACATAATCCATTGGTGCTGGGTACGCCGGCTGCGCCCTACACGGATTCCTCGACATCCGGCACCACCCAGAGCAACAAGGCGTCTCCGTCGGTGGCGAACTCCGGGACCACGGCGTTGTCGGGCACTGCGGGCACCAACTCGATCAGCGCCAACTTCATCGCGGGCGACACGATCACGGTCGACGGCACGGTCCTCACCTTCGTGGCCTCGGGTGCGACCGGCAACCAACTCAACGTCACTGACAATATTTCGACCTTGCTGAGCAAGATCGATTCGATCACCGGCACGTCGATCCCGTCGACGATCGCGGGCGGCTCGATCACGCTGCACACGGGCACGACAGCCGACCTCTCGGTCACCAGCTCGAACTCGACCGCATTCGCAGCACTCGGCTTCACCGGCGGCACCGCGACTGCTGCCCGCGGCGGTGGCGGCACCGTCGGTACCGGCCAGGTGGTCGGTAACGACAACTCGACCTTCCTCGACGAGAGCCTCTCGGGCGGCGCGGTTACGGCCTATGACGTGTCGGGCGCGCCCGTGAACCTGCAGATGCGCTGGGCCAAGACTGACAGCACCTCGCTCGGCGCCGGACATACCGATACCTGGAACCTGTTCTACCAGGTCAATCCCAATGCCACCGGCACCCAGGTCGCCTGGCAGAACGCCAACGTGAACTTCACCTTCTCGGCGAGCGGCCAGATGTCGCCGACGATCGCCTCGGTGACGCTCAACAACGCCACCGTCAACGGCGTGTCGCTCGGCAGCCCGGCGATCAATTTCGGTACTGGCGGCGTGACCCAGTTCGCCGACGCAAACGGCAACGTCCAGGTCAACCAGATCCAGCAGGACGGCTTCCCCGCCGGTCAGCTCCAGTCGGTCAGCGTTTCGACTAACGGCCGCATCGTCGGCACCTACACCAACGGCCGCAACATCGATCTCGCCGAGATCTCGGTTGCGACCTTCAACGGCACCAACTTCCTGAAACGTATCGACGGCGGCGCGTTCGAGGCAACCGACGAGTCCGGCGGAGCGCTGTTCGGCAACGCCGGCACCATCGTCGGCTCCTCGCTCGAATCGTCCAACACCGACATCGCCGACGAGTTCACCAAGCTGATCGTCACGCAGCAGGCCTATTCGGCGAACACCAAGGTCATCACCACCACCAACTCGATGGTTCAGGATCTCCTGAACGTCATGCGCTGATCCGGACCGTCACGCATGCGGCACGAAAGTAGAGGCGAGTAGCAAGTCATGGGTTTGAGCCAAGCCCTTTCCACGGCGATGTCGGGCCTGCGCGCCACGCAGGCCTCGCTTTCGCTCGTGTCGTCGAACGTCGCCAACTCGGAGACGCCCGGCTACGTCAAGAAGACGCTGAACCAGGTCGCAGGCACGACCGGCGACTACGGGTCGAGCGTTCTCCTCAACGGCGTCAACCGCCAGCTTGACCAGTATCTGCAGTCCCAGCTTCGCACCGAGACGTCGGGTGCATCCTATGCCGACGTCCGCTCGACCTATCTGGCCAATTTGCAGGGTGTGTATGGCAATCCCGATTCCACCGGCACGATCGAGGATGCCTACAACAAGTTCCTGACCGCGGTCCAGGGCCTGTCGACCAGCCCCGACTCGCAGTCGGCGCGCATCGGCGTCGTCAACGCCGCGCAGTCCATGGCGCAGCAGCTCAACGCGACTTCGCAAGGCATCCAGAGCCTGCGTGCCAACGCCGAGGCCGGCATCAGCGATTCGGTCAGCAGCGCTAACAACGCGTTGACGCAGATCGCCACCATCAACAAGCAGCTGCAGTCCAGCGGCCAGACCGATGCGTCGACCGCGGCCTTGCTGGATCAGCGCGACCAGTACGTCACGCAGCTCTCGCAATTGATGGACATCCGCACCGTCACCAATGACCAGAACCAGGTGACCGTGTTCACCAATTCCGGCGTGCAACTGGTCGGCACCGAGGCGGCGCAGCTCAGCTTTAACGCGCAAGGCACGGTGACGCCGAACACGCTGTACAATTCCGACCCGACCAAGAGCAACGTCGGCACCATCACCATCAATTTCCCGCATGGCGGCAGCTACGACCTAGTGTCGACCAACTCGATCCGCTCCGGCAAGATCGCAGCCTATCTCGAGCTGCGCGACAATACCCTGGTCAAGGCGCAGACCCAGGTCGACCAGCTCGCCGCATCGATGGCGAGCGCGCTGTCGGACAAGACCACCGCAGGGACCGCAGCGCCGGCGTCGTTGGCGCCGCAATCCGGCTTCGATCTCGATCTCTCGGGGCTGCAGAGCGGAAACGTCGTCCATGTCAGCTACAAGGACAACACGACCGGCGTGACGCACAATCTGTCGCTCGTTCGTGTCGACGATCCGAGCGTGCTGCCGCTGAGCAACACCGCGACCGTCGATCCGAACGACGAAGTGCTCGGAATCGACTTCTCCGGTGGCATGAGCTCGGTGCTGTCGCAGCTCAACGGCGCGCTGGGCACGACCGCGGGGCTGCAATTCTCCAACCCGTCGGGATCGACGCTGCGTGTGCTCGACGACGGCGCCGCTAACCGTTCCGACGTGACGGCGGCGTCCGTCACATCAACGGTGTCATCGCTGACATCGGGCGATCCGCAGCTTCCGCTATTCACCGACAATGGCGGGCTCTACACCGGAGCGATCACCGCAAACGGCTCGCAGATGACCGGACTCGCCGCCCGCATCAGCGTCAACACCGCGCTGCTCGGGGATCCCTCGCGCACCGTCGTGTTCTCGACCAATCCGCAGACCCCGGCCGGCGATACCACGCGCGCCAACCTCATGCTGTCGCAGCTGTCGACCGGGACCTACAGCTATTCGCCGCAGACCGGCCTCGGCACCACCAGTGCGCCGTTCACCGGCACGCTCCTGAATTTCGCAAAGCAGGTCATCAGCCAGCAGGGCGAGGCGGCAACGGCCGCCAAGCAGCTGGCCGACGGACAGGACGTCGTGCTCAACACGTTGCAAAGCAAGGTGAGCGCGACCTCCGGCGTCAATATCGACGATGAGATGGCGCATCTCCTTGCGCTGCAGAATGCCTATTCTGCCAACGCGCGCGTCATGTCGTCGATCAAGCAGATGTACGACACGTTGCTGCAGGTTATGTGAGGGTTGAATGGCGATCAGCGGCGTTAGCGACAGGACCTCCTATATCGGCTCCACGATCCTGAACCTGCGGAGCCAGCTCAACGACCTGACGACGCAGCTTGCGTCCGGCAAGGTGTCGACGACCTATGCCGGGCAGGGGCTGGACCGCGGTTTCGCGCTCAGCCTGCGTGCCCAGCTCAGCAGCATCAGCGCCTTTTCCGACACCGCGACCAACGTCAACACGCGGCTGAGCGTCGCCAATCTGGCGCTGCAGGGATTGTCCGATAGTGGCGCCCAGGTGAAGAACGCATCGACGACGGCCACGCTGACGCTCAACAACAACGGCCAGACGTCGGGCCAGATCACGGCCCAGGCCGCGTTCGCCAACGCGGTTGCGATGCTGAACAGTCAGTCGGGTGACCGTTACCTGTTCTCCGGCCGCGCCACCGACACGCCGGCCACGGTTTCCGCCGACACCATGCTCAATGGCACCGCGACGCAGGCCGGTCTCACTCAGCTGATCAATGAGCGCAAGCAGGCCGACCAGGGTGTCAACAATATGGGCCACCTGACCGTCTCGTCGCCGCCGGCGACGACGACGGTGACGAGTGTTGCCGAGGATGGCTCGGCGTTCGGCCTGAAGCTCCTTTCGGTGCAGTCGTCGTTGACCGGCGCCACCGTGACGCAGCCGACCGGCACGCCGAAGGCCGCCTCGGTCGATCTTGGCTCCGTCAATCCTGATAATGGCGACAAGGTCAAGTTCAACTTCACGCTGCCCGACGGCACGACGGAAGCGATCGAACTGACCGCGACCACGACCAATCCGCCGCCATCGGCTTCGTTTCTGATCGGCGCCAACACCGCTGCCACGACGACGAACCTTCAGGCGACGCTGAAATCGTCGATCCAGACGTTGAGCGACACCTCGCTGGTCGCCGCATCCGCGATTGCGGCATCCAACAATTTCTTCAACCCGGTGGCGACGATTTCCGGCTCCGCGGTCAACAACCAGAACGCGCCGGCGGCGCCGATCTCCGGCGCGACGCAGCTGTCGGGCGCGGCGGGCACGAACTCGCTGGCGACGAGCTTCGCAGCCGGCGACACCATCACGGTGAACGGCACGCCGATCACCTTCGTGGCTTCGGGCGCGACGGGCAATCAGCTCAACATCACCGACAGCGTTCAGACGCTGATGGCGAAGATCGACCAGATCACCGGGACCAGTAATTCGTCGACCATCAGCAACGGCGCGGTCACGCTGCACGGCGCCGATAGCGGGAACCTGTCGATCTCGAGCTCCAATCAGGCGGCGCTCGCGTCGCTCGGCATCGCCAACAACACGACGGCGACGCCGGCGCCGCTGCGCGTCGGCGGTCCGCCGTTCAACACTGCGACGAGCCTGGTGGCCGGGACACCTGATAACACCGTATCCTGGTATACCGGCGAGAACGGCACGGATTCCGCGCGCGGCACCGCGGTCGCGCAGGTTGACCAGTCGATCTCGGTGCAGTACGGCGCGCGCGCCAACGAGCAGGCGTTCCGCCAGCTGCTGCAGAACGTCGCGGTGTATGCGGCGGTCACGACCAACGCCAGCAATCCGAACGCAGGCGCGCAGGTGACGGCGCTGGCGCAGCGGGTTTCGGCGAATCTCGCGCCGCAGAACGGCCAGCAACAGATCCAGGACGTGCAGGCGCAGTTCGCGGGAGCCCAGACGTCGATCAAGTCGGCGACGGACCGTCAGACCCAGCTCAAGGGGATGGCGCAGACGATGCTGGACTCGATCGAGGGCGTCAACCAGGACGAGGTTGCGACCAAGATCCTGGCGTTGCAGACCAGCCTGCAGGCGTCGTACCAGACCACGTCGATGCTGTACCAGACGACGCTGCTGAAATATTTGCCGATCAGCTGATCGCGCGAGCTCGAACATCCGAACAGCGAAAAGGCCTCCCTGCGGAGGCCTTTTTGTCGTTCGTGCAGGAATGCTTACGCGCTCCTGCGGGGTTCGTCCTGATCGGCGGCCTGCAGGCTCCGCGCGCTTTCGAGCAGCTTCTCTTCGTGACCGATCAGCTTCTTCGATTCCTTCAGGGCGTGATAGAGATCGCCGTTGAGGATGCAGTTGTTGATGCCTTCGATGAACGGCCAGGCGCTGGGCGTTGCGGTGAGAATGTCGCGCACCAGGCTGAAATAGGTCGGGTGGTGCGCCATCGGGTCCGGCGACAGATACATTAGCTGGACCGCGAGATAGACCAGCTTCGCCGGCGTGTCGGCGGTCTCGGGCGTCAGGATGTCCTTTTCGCGCAGAATCGGGATGCGATCACCGTCGATCAGGAGGCGGGCGCGCTGATCGGTGTTGGTGATCACGCAATTACCGACGATGATGCGCTCGTTGGGCTTGAGCTCGACCTTCAAGGCCATGACCGTTCTCCGTTGCTGCCGGCTGCGCAGGACGTCGTTGCAGCAAATCGAATTTGACGTCGGCTCTGATTAGCAGCCGCCATTGCGGCTGCGGGCCGATGTGGCAGTGATCCTTTCCCATGATGGTTAATGATTGGTAAATAAAGACTTCGATCGGATATCGAGGCGAGGCAGGAATTGGCAGTTGTCTCAGTGGCTTTCGGGGTGGACTTCGCCCGATCGCGCCAATTTTAATCTTCGGCATTTGTCTTAAATACCGCTGTAGAGATTCCTTTTTCTTTCGCGGCTTGTCCCGAGGATCGGCTTACCCGCCCGATCAGAAAGGATTGGAGCGGTTTGTTCTCTCAGTTTCACACCAGAAAGGTATGAAAATGTCCGATCTCGTTCTCTCCGCGTCCGTTCGTCAGAACCTGCTCTCCCTCCAGTCCACCGCCGATCTGCTCTCGACCACGCAGAACCGCCTTGCCACCGGCAAGAAGGTCAACTCGGCCCTCGATAATCCGACCAACTATTTCACCGCGCAATCGCTCGACAACCGCGCCAGCGACATCAACAATTTGCTTGATGGCATCGGCAACGGCGTGCAGATCCTGCAGGCCGCCAACACCGGCATCACCTCGCTGCAGAAGCTGGTCGATACCGCGAAGTCGATCGCCAGCCAGGTGCTGCAGAGCCCGGTCGGCTACTCGACCAAGGCCAATGTCGACGTCACCGGTACTGGCGCCGGCACCGGCACCACGGTGGCCACCGACCTCAATGCCGGCAAGCTCGGCGGTTCGGTCATCACCTTCAAGACCGCCACCGGCTCGCTCGCGGTCACGGTCGGTTCGAGCTTCTCGACCGGTGCGGGCACCGCGACCGTCCAGACGCTCGATCAGCTCAACAGCGTGCTGGCTTCGAACGGCGTTGCCGTCTCCGCGTCGCTCTCCGCGACCGCCGATACGCTGACCTTCACCTCGACCAACGATGCCGCCAGCCAGACCATCACCAAGACGGGCACCGCCCCGACCGGTGAAGGCGTCGACATTGCGGGCACCACCACTGCAACGGTCGGCACGGTCAATGCCGCCGTTTCCGATCCGACCTCGCAGGCGACCCGCGCCAACCTCGTCAGCCAGTACAACGTCATCATCCAGCAGATTACGACGACCGCCCAGGATTCGTCCTTCAACGGCGTCAACCTGTTGAACGGCGACAATCTGAAGCTGACGTTCAATGAAACCGGCAAGTCCACCCTCAACATCTCGGGTGTGACCTTTAACGCCGGCGGCCTTGGTCTCGGTTCGCTGACGGCTGGCACCGATTTCCTGGACAGCACCTCGGCAAACGCCATCGTTGCCAAGCTCGGCTCGGCCTCCGACACGCTCCGCTCGGAAGCGTCGTCGCTCGGTTCGAACCTCTCGGTCGTGCAGATCCGCCAGGACTTCAACAAGAACCTGATCAACGTGTTGCAGACCGGCTCGTCCAACCTGACGCTGGCCGACACCAACGAGGAAGCGGCCAACAGCCAGGCGCTGTCGACCCGCCAGTCGATCGCGGTGTCCGCGCTGGCTCTGGCCAA